>NZ_KV811485.1:0-57927 GCF_001813105.1 Streptococcus sp. HMSC072C09
GTTAGAGGTTCGACTCCTCTAGGGTGCATGGTCGTGAGACTATGTAAGAATAGAATAAGAAAGAGCACCCTTAGCTCAACTGGATAGAGTACCCTGACTACGAATCAGGCGGTTAGAGGTTCGACTCCTCTAGGGTGCATAAAGCGGTAGCTTTAGATCGGGAAGTAGCTCAGCTTGGTAGAGTACTTGGTTTGGGACCAAGGTGTCGCAGGTTCGAATCCTGTCTTCCCGATAGTGTATTGAAAAAGTCTAATGATTGTCATTAGGCTTTTTTTGTAGGTGATTATCTTATTGGATTACAAGAAAAAAGAGCTTTCGCTCTTTCCAACTTTATTTATTTCGCAGTTCAACATAACGGTTATACCAAATTTTGATATATTCCTCAGAAAAGGGACCTTTGTTTTGGTTTATCCAATCTACTAGAACCTTAACATTTTCCTTTAAAATAAAATCGATGTCATCTGAATAGTGCATTTTTTCTTTATGCTGCTCGTATTCTTCCACATCTAACAATTTTTTTTCACCATTGGTAAAGACCTTGACATCGAGATCATAGTCGATATATTTTAAGGCTTCTTGGTCAATGTGAAATGGACTTGCTAGGTTACAGTAGTAAGACACACCATTGTCACGGATCATGGCGATGATGTTAAACCAATATTTTTTATGGAAATATACGATCGCTGGTTCACGTGTAATCCAACGTCTACCATCACTTTCAGTAACAAGTGTATGATCATTTACTCCAATAATTGCATTTTCGGTTATCTTTAATACCATGGTGTCACGCCATGTTCGGTGTAAACTGCCATCATGTTTATAACTTTGAATTGTAATAAAGTCGCCTTCTTTAGGTAGTTTCATAACTTACCAACTTTCTACAATCTAAGTATATCCTCTATATTGTATCATATTTTTTCAAATTTTTTCTTATTTTTCTATTATATTTCCAAATTGATTGTTTAAGATAGAATTATTCATCTAAGAAGTCCCTGATGGCTGATTTTATATCAGAATAGTCGTAGCCTTTTCTGGCCAGTGCTTGAGTCAAGCGTTGTTTGAGGTCATAGCCTTCATATTTTTTACTGTATTTACGGTATTGTTTTTCTAACTCTTTTAGAACGAGCTCATTGGTTGTTTTTTCATCTGCTTCTAGTTCAAGATTTTGGAATGCTATCTTTGCTTGATTGTAAGCAAAACCTTTTGAAATGAGTGCTTGGATGATTTTCGTTTCAATGGCTTTTAACGGATATTTTCCTTGGTATTTTTTTAGGAGTTTTATTGCGGTACGGTCGATCACTTCTGAAAAATCATAGTCTGTAAGTATTTCTTGAAGGATAGATTTTGGGATCCCTTTTTGTTGAATTTTTTGTTGTAATAAGAGAGGGCCCTTATCGCCACTGAGAAGGTTGGCCTCTATCAAGTTTCTTGCATATTGACGATCATCTAACCACTTGTCTTCTTTTAGGGCTTGGATGACTTGTGGTATGATTTTCTCATCAATCTCATGTTTAACTAAATAGTCTCTGACTTCTTTTTCAGTACGGGCCTTGAAGGATAAGTGGTAGAGCGCCAAGTTTTTTCCGTAGGAAAATTGTGCAAAGGTTTGAATTTCTGTAAACTCTTGAGGACTAATTTCCTTATCCTTGGTCAACATAAAGTGAACAATGGTATCCTCTGTAATATAGCAGGTTTGGTCGCTATCAAGTTCTAGCAGGTAGAGACGTTTTTTCTTTTCTAGTTTTGTGATTTTCATGGTTTTCCTTTTATCCAAACGCTTCAAAGGCAGCAACGAGTCGAAGTTTATTTATATCGACCTGTTCTCTCCCATAATAGTCAAGAAATAGTTCAGCGTATTTCGGGTCATGTAGGTTATAGTTGAGGGACCAAACTGCCCAAAAGAGATCGATATGTCGGTCACTGAAATCAGCTAAGCCAAGGTCAATAAAGCAAGAGAAGTGGTCAGCATCTTTTAGAATAAGGTTCGGTAGACAGGCATCCCCGTGAATAAAGGCATCTGTCTTTAAAAGGTGCCCTTGTTCTCGAATGAGCTGGAAGGCCTCTTCACGACTGCTAATCCGGAATTGGGGTAGGAGAGCCTTGGCATAGAACTCACCTTTTTCATAGTTTTTTAAGGCTCTGTCTTTATAGGCCTGTAAATGATTTTCTGATGGAAAATTTTGCGGATAAAAGCTGTGAAGTTTTTTAAGAGCTTCGGCCATGGTTCGGCAGATTTTTTCTGGCTGGTCTAAAAAAGCGAGAGTATCATGACCAATAGCCTCTTTAGTCAGGAGGTAGTCTTTATCTGTAGATAGATAGTGGATGACTGGAGTTCCTATTCCCTCTTGTTCAAACAAACTTGCAATTCTAGCTTCTCGCTCTAATCTTCCCTTTTGATCTATTTTCAAATAGTAACCTGAATCAAGATAGAGAACCGTTGCGCCTGAATGAGAAGAGCTGTCAGAAAGAGTTGTTCCCTCTATATAAGTTCGTAATTGCTCAGGAAAATCCAATGGGGAAAAATGAGATATCTTTGTATTCATGGTTTTATTGTAACATATTCTTAACCATTGAGAAACTACGTGGTATAATAGACTTATGAGTCTTAAAGTCAAACAAAAAATTCCATTAAAAATCAAGCGTATGGGGATAAACGGGGAAGGTATCGGATTTTTCCAGAAAACCCTTGTTTTTGTTCCAGGAGCCCTCAAGGGTGAAGATATCTTCTGCCAAATTACAAGTGTCAAGAAAAATTTTGCGGAAGCCAAACTCTTATCTGTGAATAAAGCGTCTAAGTATCGGGTGACACCCATGTGTGATATCTATGAGACCTGTGGGGGCTGTCAAATCATGCATTTGAAGTATGACAAGCAGCTGGAGTTTAAAACAGATTTATTGCAACAAGCCTTGAAAAAGTTCTCACCTGAAGGCTTTGAACAGTATGACATTCGGCCAACAATCGGAATGCAGGAGCCGCTTTACTATCGGGCCAAATTGCAATTTCAAACAAGGAAATTTAAAGGCCAGGTCAAGGCGGGTCTCTATGCTCAAAATTCACATTATTTGGTAGAATTAAAAGATTGTTTGGTTCAAGATCAGGTTATTCAAGCGATTGCCAATGATTTTGCGGATTTATTGACTTACTATCAGATTCCAATTGCTGATGAGCGTAAAGAACTGGGTGTCAGAACTATGATGGTTCGACGAGCTCGGAAGTCTGGTCAGGTTCAGATAATTGTGGTCACCAGTCGGCAGATTAATTTAAAGGATTTAGTGGAAGACTTGGTTAAGAAACACCCTGAGATTGTCACCGTTGCTGTTAATAAAAATACGTCTCGCTCCAGTGAAATCTATGGTGAACAAACACAGATTATTTGGGGAGAAGAGGCCATTTTGGAAGGTGTTTTGGATTATGAATTCTCCCTATCTCCTCGAGCCTTTTACCAGTTGAATCCGGAACAAACTGAAGTATTGTATAGTGAGGCTGTCAAGGCTCTAGATGTTTCTCCAGAGGATCACCTGATTGATGCCTATTGTGGGGTTGGAACGATTGGGTTTGCTTTTGCGAATAGAGTAAAAAGTGTGCGGGGGATGGATATCATTCCTGAAGCGATTGAAGATGCTAAATACAATGCCAAACGGATGGGATTTGAGAATACCCACTATGAGGCTGGGACAGCAGAAGAGATCATTCCTCGCTGGTACCAGGAAGGCTATCGGGCTAATGCTGTGATCGTGGATCCACCTCGTACGGGCTTGGGGACAAAATTAATCGAGACCTTGTTGCACTATGCACCTGAAAAGATGGTCTATGTCTCTTGTAATGTCTCTACTTTGGCACGGGATCTAGTAGCTTTGACGAAGGTTTATCAGGTTGAATATATTCAATCAGTGGACATGTTTCCCCATACTGCAAGGACGGAAGCAGTTGTGAAGTTAGTGAAGAAGTGAAAGTAGAAGAATGGATATTTGGGAAAAACTTTATCTTGAGGCGAAAGCTCTCTATGCGCCTCAAGAGGTTTCAGATTTTGTCTATGCTCGACATGTGGTTGCTGCTGTTGAGGCTGCAGATGGTCAGATTTTTACGGGCTTTTGTATGGAAGGAACCTGCGGTGTCTTTCATTTATGTGCCGAACGAGCGGCCCTTTTCAACATGTATCAACAATCAGGACAGACCAAGGTCAAGCGCATTATTGCTTTTCGAGACAAGCCTCCTTATGGAGAAGGTTCTGGGATGCCTTGTGGGGCCTGTCGTGAATTTCTCCTTGAGCTAAATGCAGAGAATCGTCATCTAGAATTTATGGTGGATTATGAGAGTCGCAAGACCATTACTTTAGGTGAATTGATGCCTCTTTGGTGGGGCGAAGAACGGGCTCGTCAGAGAGAGAATAAAGGGAAGAAGTAGAGGAAATAAATAAATGGACAATGTTATTGATGTATCGATTCCAGTTGTTCAAGTTATTGATCAACATCCGGAGGTATTGGATTTGTTGGTGGAGTTGGGCTTTAAACCCTTAGCCAATCCGATCATGCGCAATACAGTTGGGCGCAAGGTTTCCTTAAAACAAGGATCAAAATTAGAAGGTACTCCTATGGAGAAGATTGTGAGAACACTAGAGGCTAATGGCTATGAAGTAGTGGGGCTAGACTAATGAGTGATGAACGAATTCACGTCTTAAGAGATATCTTATTAGAGCTTCATCATGGAGCTTCCCCTGAGTCGGTTCAGGAACGGTTTGATGCGACCTTTGCAGGGGTTTCTGCGATTGAGATCTCTCTTATGGAGCATGAACTGATGAACTCCGATGCAGGTGTTACTTTTGAAGATGTGATGGAGCTTTGTGATGTCCATGCCAATCTCTTTAAAAATGCGGTTCAAGGGGTCGAAGTTGCAGATACCGACCATCCAGGTCATCCGGTTCAAATCTTTAAACAGGAGAACTTAGCCCTTCGTGCGGCTATGATGCGGGTACGTCGCTTGCTAGACAATTATGAGACGACTGAGGATCCTGAGATGATTCAGGAGATTCAGAAGGGCTTGTTACGTCAGCTGGGCTTGGTGGGTCAATTTGATCGGCATTACCGTCGTAAGGAAGAGTTGATGTTTCCGATTATGGAAAAATATGGGCATGATTCCCCACCAAAAGTGATGTGGGGAGTGGATGACCAGATTCGGGAACTCTTTGCGCAAATTTTGGATGCGGCCAAGATATTACCGGATTCTAGTATTTCTGAAGTCAAGGAACGCTTTGAAGCCTTTGCGCAAGAGTTTGAGGGCATGATCTTCAAGGAAGAATCGATCCTCTTGATGATTTTGTTGGAGGCCTTTACCCAGGATGACTGGCTCTCCATTGCAGAAGAAAGTGATGCTTATGGTTATGCCATTATTCTCCCAAGTGAGAAATGGGTGCCGAAACGCGTGGACTTCAAGGAGGAAGCGTCGAAAGAGTCAGAAGGTTCAACTGAACCACTTCCTTCTTCAAAAGGCGATGAGCAACGCCAGGTCATTGAGACTCCTGAGGGGCAATTGACCATTACCTTCACGCCTAAGAAAAAAGAAGAGAGCTTCGACCGTCAGCAACCACAAGCTTTTGGCCATGGCTTTCTATCGGTGGAGCAAGCGAATTTAATCTTGAATCATTTGCCGATGGAGATCACCTTTGTCAATAAGGATGATATTTTCCAATATTACAATGATGCTGCGCCTTTTGAGGAAATGATTTTTAAGAGGACGCCATCGCAGGTAGGACGCAATGTTGAGCTGTGTCACCCACCGAAATATTTGGAGAAGGTCAAAGCGATCATGCAAGGGCTTCGTGAAGGGAAAAAAGACAAGTATGAAATGTGGTTCAAATCAGAATCGCGTGGGAAATTTGTCCATGTCACCTATGCAGCCGTGCGTGATGAAGCTGGAGATTTTCAAGGTGTCTTGGAATATGTTCAGGACATTCAACCTTATCGGGAGATCGATACGGATTTTTATAGAGGAATGGAGTAAAGATGAGTTACGAAACAGAATTTATGAAGGAGTTTGAGGAGTGGATCAAGACTCAAGTCATGATCAATGAAATGGCTCTAGAAGAGAGTAAGAAGGTTTTTGATGAAGACCAGGATGAGCGAGCTAAAATCGCGATGATTCGCTATGAAAGCCGTTTGGACGCTTATCAGTTCTTGCAAGGGAAGTTTGAAAATTTCCATGCTGGAAAAGGATTTCATGATTTACCAGATGGCCTCTTTGGTGAAAGAAAATATTAAAATGGCCTTATTGAAGGCGTTTTACTAGCTAGATTTACCTGAAAATTGAGCAATGACTTGATTTTTTAGGGGATTGTGATACAATAAAAAAGTTGAAATGACATCAACGGATTTTTGAATGGAATAATGGTGATGAAACCTTGTTGCCTTAGGAATTGATCACTGAATTTAGGAGGAAAAATGGCAAAGAAGAACGTAAACCGTGCGAAACAATACAAACATCAAAATAGACATCTTTTGAAAAAAGCTGTCGCAACTGTAACTGCAGCTGTAAAAGAAGCACCTAAAAAGGTTGAGAAAGCTACAAAAGCAGTGGCGAAAGAAGTGAAACAAGCAGCTTCTTCAGTGGAAGAATTTGCTGCAAGTTTGGAAGGTGTGGCACTTGATCGTGCGCAAACATTCTATGATGAAGGTATTCGCTCTGTTGCGGACTTCGCAAACTGGACAGAAAAAGAGTTGTTGGCCCTTAAAGGAATCGGCCCAGCTACAATCAAGAAATTGAAAGAACTAGGCGTTAAATTTAAATAATCGCTTTTGTGATTTCTTGCTATTTCCAAGAAAACTTGCTAAAATGAACCTATTAGAGGTGTTTTGAATCCCACATTTTACAGAAAGTGGCGGTGCTGAGAAGTCCACAAATGTGACAAAACTGGTTGCTAATGGATGAAAATGAAATAAACAAAGTTGCGGGCATTGCCCGAAATTGGGTGGTACCGCGGATTAACACATTCGTCCCTGTCAGATTGATGACAGGGGCGATTTTTCTTTTTGCAACCCTAGCTGAAGGAGCTTGTCATGAAACAATCTTTTAACACTAGTAAACTCTACTATGGCTTTCCGATTTTCATCTTGGGGTATCAGGACAAGAACTTTGGGCACAATATCACGACCTGCAGTTCCTCTTATAGCCTGGGAGATTGGCTGGTCATCGGGGTTGGTAGTGAGGAAAATGCGGCTGACCAGATTAAGCATTATCAACAGTTCACTGTGAACATCCCTGATGAAAACTTTATGCTTGAGATGGAGCAGGCTGGGTTTATCAGCCATCGGGAGAAGTTGGAACACCTAGGGCTAGACTACGAGATTTCTGAACGGACTCAGGCTCCGATTTTAGAAGCTTGTCCAGTCGTTTTGGATTGCCAGGTAGATCGGATTATCGAGGAAGATGGCATCTGCCATATCTTTGCTAAGATTCTTGAGCGACTGGCTGATCCAGAGCTCCTAGATGACAAGGGGCATTTTAAAAATGACCGTTTTGCGCCGACTTACTTTATGGGGGACGGCCATCAGCGCGTTTACCGTTATCTAGATAACCGAGTCGACCCCATGGGAAGCTTTATTAAGAAAGCGAGGAAGAAGAATGACAAGAGCTGAACTGCCAGAACGAATCGAAACGGAGCGTCTGGTCTTACGAGTCCGAACAGTGGCTGATGCAGAGGACATCCATGCTTACGCTAGTCTTCCAGAAGTCTCTTACCCAGCAGGTTTTCCACCCGTCAAGACCTTGGAAGACGAGATCTATTACCTAGAGCATATCCTTCCCGATCGCAATCAAAAAGAAAATCTTCCAGCTGGTTACGGCATTGTGGTCAAAGGAACCGATAAAATCATCGGCTCTGTTGATTTCAACCATCGCCATGAAGACGATGTGCTGGAGATTGGCTATACCTTGCACCCAGACTATTGGGGGCGAAGCTATGTGCCTGAAGCGACGCGTGCTTTGATTGATCTAGCTTTTAAAGAATTGAACCTTCACAAGATAGAATTGTCTTGCTTTGGTTACAACCTTCAAAGTCAACGAGTCGCGGAAAAGCTTGGCTTTACCCTCGAAGCTCGCATAAGAGACCGTAAAGATGCCCAAGGCAATCGTTGTGATGATTTGAGATATGGCTTGCTGAAGAGTGAGTGGGAAACTCAAAATAAACATTAAAAAGAAATAACTAGAAAGGACGCACACATGTCTAAAGAACTTTCACCTAAATACAATCCAGCCGAGGTTGAGGCTGGTCGTTACCAAAAATGGCTTGACGAAGATGTTTTCAAGCCTTCTGGCGATAAAAAGGCGAAGCATTACTCAATCGTTATTCCACCACCAAACGTAACTGGGAAACTTCACCTTGGTCACGCTTGGGATACAACTCTTCAAGATATCATCATCCGTCAAAAACGCATGCAAGGATTTGATACGCTTTGGCTCCCTGGTATGGACCATGCTGGGATTGCCACTCAAGCTAAAGTAGAAGCGCGTTTGGCTGAGGACGGTATCTCTCGTTATGACCTTGGTCGTGAAAAATTCCTTGAAAAAGTTTGGGAATGGAAAGACGAGTATGCGACGACTATCAAGGAACAATGGGGCAAGATGGGGCTCTCTGTAGACTACTCTCGCGAGCGTTTCACGCTTGACGAAGGCTTGTCAAAAGCTGTTCGTAAGGTCTTTGTAGAGCTTTACAAGAAGGGCTGGATCTACCGTGGTGAATTTATCATCAACTGGGATCCAAAAGCCCGTACAGCCCTTTCTGATATCGAGGTGATTCACAAGGATGTGGAAGGTGCCTTCTACCACATGAACTACATGTTGGAAGATGGCTCACGTGCCCTTGAAGTAGCAACAACACGTCCTGAGACTATGTTTGGGGATACTGCCGTAGCGGTTAACCCAAATGATGACCGTTATAAAGACTTGATTGGTAAAAATGTTATCTTGCCAATCTTGAACAAGCCAATCCCAATCGTTGGGGACGAACACGCAGACCCTGAGTTTGGTACTGGTGTGGTGAAGATCACTCCTGCCCACGACCCTAATGACTTCTTGGTTGGTCAACGTCATAATCTTCCGCAAGTGAACGTCATGAATGATGATGGTACTATGAATGAATTAGCTGGTGAATTCAACGGTATGGACCGCTTTGAAGCTCGTAAGGCTGTTATCAAGAAGTTAGAAGACATTGGTGCCCTTGTTAAGATTGAGAAGATGACCCACTCAGTTGGTCACTCAGAGCGTACTGGAGTTATGGTTGAGCCACGTTTGTCTACCCAATGGTTCGTGAAGATGGACCATTTGGCGAAAAATGCCATTGCTAACCAAGACACAGAAGATAAGGTAGAATTCTACCCACCTCGTTTCAACGACACCTTCCTTCAATGGATGGAAAATGTCCACGACTGGGTGATCTCTCGTCAGCTCTGGTGGGGTCACCAAATCCCAGCTTGGTACAATGCTGAGGGTGAAATGTACGTTGGCGAAGAAGCGCCAGAAGGTGACGGATGGAAACAAGACGAAGATGTCTTGGATACTTGGTTTAGTTCAGCCCTTTGGCCATTCTCAACTATGGGCTGGCCGGATGTCGACTCAGAAGACTTCAAACGTTACTTCCCAACTTCAACCTTGGTAACAGGTTACGATATCATCTTCTTCTGGGTGTCTCGTATGATTTTCCAATCATTGGAATTCACTGGTCGTCAGCCATTCCAAAATGTCCTTATCCACGGTCTCATTCGTGACGAGCAAGGACGTAAGATGTCGAAATCTCTCGGTAACGGTATTGACCCAATGGATGTCATCGAGAAATATGGTGCGGATGCCCTTCGTTGGTTCCTTTCAAACGGTTCTGCACCAGGGCAAGACGTGCGTTTCTCTTACGAGAAAATGGATGCGTCATGGAACTTCATTAACAAAATTTGGAACATCTCACGTTACATCCTCATGAACAATGAAGGATTGACCTTGGATGTGGCGCGTGAAAATGTAGCTAAAGTGGCTGCTGGTCAAGCAGGTAACGTGACAGACCGCTGGATTCTCCACAACCTCAATGAAACCATCGGTAAGGTCACTGAAAACTTTGATAAGTTTGAGTTTGGTGTGGCTGGTCACATTCTCTACAACTTCATCTGGGATGAGTTTGCGGACTGGTATGTTGAGTTGACTAAGGAAGTGCTTTATAGCGACAATGAGGACGAAAAAGTAATCACTCGTTCTGTTCTTCTTTATACGTTGGACCAAATCTTGCGTCTCCTTCATCCAATCATGCCATTTGTGACTGAAGAAATTTATGGCCAAATCTCTGAAGGAACGATCGTGACTGCGGAATACCCAGTGGTTCGTCCAGAGTTTGAAAACGAAGAAGCAGCAGCTGGTGTAGAAGCTCTTAAAGATGTGATTCGCTCTGTTCGTAACTCACGTGCAGAAGTGAACGTAGCGCCAAGCAAACCAATCACTATTTTGATTAAGACAAGCGACAGCAAGCTTGATGCCTTCTTCAATGACAATGTCAACTACATCAAACGCTTCACAAACCCAGAACACTTGGAAATTGCAGCAGATGTCGAAGTACCTGACTTGGTTATGTCAAGCATCATCACAGGTGCAGAAATCTACTTGCCACTTGCTGACCTTCTCAATGTCGAAGAAGAATTGGCTCGTCTTGAAAAAGAATTAGCCAAATGGCAAAAAGAACTCGACATGGTTGGTAAAAAACTTAGCAACGAACGCTTCGTAGCCAATGCCAAACCAGAAGTCGTCCAAAAAGAACGCGACAAACAAGCCGACTACCAAGCGAAATACGACGCAACCGTTGCGCGTATTGATGAGATGAAGAAGTTGGTGGAATGAAGAAAAGAAATTGAATATAAAGGTAGAAGATGTTAACTAGGATAAATCTGATTAGGCAACTTGGAAGATTCCAACATATTGTTCCAGAAAATTTACCAGAGAATGGTAACTTGAAGAAAATTAATTTAATTTACGCTCCCAACGGTAGTGGTAAAACAAGCTTATCAATTATCTTTCAATCTATAGCAACTAAAAATGTCGATGTAATATTTAAAAAAAGAAATAGACTAAGCAATTTAGACCCTGAATTTGTTCTAGAATTTGATAACAATAAAGAAGTTTCTTTCAAAAAAGGTATTTTATTGGACAACCATCAAGTTGGTAACAGTATTAGAATCTTTAATTCTTATTTTATTAGTGATAATGTGCATGTTTTTAATATTGAAAAGAATGGATTCTATATTCAAAACATGATTAATTATGATGAGAAAGACCACGTTAATAGGATAAACGAGAGACTAAAAGAAGATTTTAAAGAAAGGAATCGAAAGAACCATTATATAAAAAATTTAAAGGAGCAACAAAAAAAATTAAAAAAAGATTCAAAAAAGTATCGCAATCTTAACGAGCGAATTGATAAAACACAAGCGATCAAATTACGAGTACAAAAAAGAATAGATAAAAATCAATCAAAATTACAGCAAATTTATGAGCCGTATTTAGATAAAATTGATTATACGGTCAATGAAATTTTAAGTGATTTTAATACAGATTTTTATATCCAGATGTCTAAAATTGTCTATCAAAATGTTGGTTTAGATGAAAATAATGGTAAAGTTATTTTATCTCCGAGATTAATTTTTGATATTATTTTTTCAAATAACCTAGGGTCTCCTTTACTAGTGAATGATATTGGTGGTAGGGATAGTATTGACTATGTTTTGAGCGATGGAGATAAAAGTGCTCTTACTTTTGCTTTGTATATGGCTTTGTTGAAACTAGAGGGCGTAGAAGATAAAGTTATTTTTGTAGACGATCCTTTTTCTAGCCTTGATTCTGAGCGTCGCTTTATGACTATTCAATATTTAGTCCGTATTTCGGAGGATGTTGAACAATTGATCATTACTTCTCATGATGAGAATTTTTTAGAAGAATTACAAAATGAGTTAATTAATAATCAGTTTGATAGACATGGTGATATCCTATGCATGAATATAGAGAAAAGCTCCGACACTTATTCGAAATTGATAAAGCGAAGTAATTTTGAAACAAAGGACTCCTTAGTAGTTACTTATATTGAATTTAAAGAATTCCTCTATACTAAGGGGGAAATTTCTGATAAGTTAGAACTACGTGATATTACAATGAAGATAAGACCATTCTTAGAGAGAATTTTTAAAATAAAATATCCAGAGTTTTATGTTGAGGGACAGACTTGGCTTAAAAATTATTTAGATTTTATAAAAAACTCTAACAGTGATAAAAAATATCAGGATTTTCAAAAACTATATCCATATTTAAATGATTTAAAGGATATACTTGCTTATACCAGACCGTTTAATCATGATGATGCAAAAGATTCCTTTTCTAAATTGCGTTTTAAACAAACGAAGCAAATGGTTGAAAAAACGTTGAGATTATTCCATGTTATTTAAGATATATAAATTTATATTATCAAAAATAAATTTAATATAATGACTCAAAGATTTTTCAACTCAATAATATTAGTGTATAGAAATTAAATAATATACTAGAAAGCAGGTTACTACATGACAAATTCTGTAAGTTCGAACCGACCTGAGAAGTACAATATTGCAGCTTTCTTCTCAGGTGTTGGGGGAATTGAGTTGGGATTTGAACAGACCAACGAGTTCAGAGTGGTGTATGCCAATGAATTTGATAAGTATGCGCGTCAGACTTATCGTTTAAATTATCCAAATACGCATTTGGATAGTCGTGATATTCATGCGGTGCAACCGGAAGACATTCCGGCTGAGCGTGTGGATGTGATTATGGGGGGATTCCCTTGTCAGGCCTTTAGTATTGCGGGTTACCGCAAGGGCTTTGATGATGATCGTGGCGATCTTTTCTTCGAATTGCTTCGCATGATTGAGGGGCGTAGACCCCGTGCCATTTTCATCGAAAACGTCAAGAACATGGTCGGCCATGACCATGGCAATACCTTCAAGGTTATTCGTGAGGCCTTGACGGAGAACAACTACTTTATCAAATGGAAGGTTCTTAACGGAAAAGACTATGGAAATATCCCACAAAACCGTGAGCGGATTTACATTGTAGGCTTTGATACAAAAGAAGCCTATGACTTGTTTGAATTCCCAGAGGAAATCAAGCTGACTACAACTTTGAGCGAGGTCATTGATTTTGGTGCCAAGCCAGACGAGGCTTACTATTATCGAGAAGGCAAGCAAAATTTCTACGCTGATCTCAAGGCCAATGTGACTAGTCAAGATACGGTCTACCAGTGGCGTCGTCAATATGTTCGTGAGAATAAAAGTGGCGTTGTTCCAACCTTAACGGCCAATATGGGAACTGGCGGGCATAATGTTCCATTGATTTTGACTGACAGTGGGGAGATTCGTAAGTTAACACCAAAGGAAACCTTCAATGTACAAGGTTATCCAAAGACCTTTAAGTTGCCTGAGAGTGTTTCCAATGGTCAACTTTATAAACAGGCTGGAAATAGTGTGGTTGTCCCTGTAATTAAACGTATTGCAGAGCGGATAGCTTTTGCCCTTAATGAGAGCAATGGGCTGTCTCAACTGGATCGTTCCGGAAAATTTGCCATTATCTATACCAAGATGAATGGTCAGTTTGAAGGTCAGTCTTATGTGAAAGATTTTGTCTCCACTTATGAGGAAGCAGAGAAGAAGATTGCCTCCTATGAGGATGGTCTTGCCATTTTATCAGACGAAGATTATTTCAGATTGGTAAAAAAACGTGGCAATTTGGAGTTTTATAGTATTATTTAACGAATTATATAAGTAAGGGGACTAGTGAAAATCTAGTCTTCTTTTGATATACTTAAATAAGAAGTGAGGAATGAATGATGTGGGAAAACCTTAAACATGAACAAAAAGAAAAATACAAGACGCTCATTACCAACTTTGCTAGTCTGAGTGAGGCATTTTCTCAAAAGGCAGAAGCCGAAGATTCTAATGATCGAGAAAACTACGTTGCTCCGATAGTCAATTCAAAATTCCAAGAAACTGTTTTCCAAAAAGCTTTTCATGCTGTTGGTGAGGATATTGCCAATACCTCTTATGATGCTTCGCTTGTCGTTGACGAGCAACATAAGTATTTGGTTGGGATTAAATCCTTTGGTTTGGATTCAGGGGATCAAAAGATTGCTCAATTCAAGAAAGATTCACAGTCTTGGAATGAGTTATTGAGTGAAATTCGATTTCATGCTGAGATTTCACCGGACAAGGAAACAGCTGATAAAGAAAATGATGCCCGCTATGAAAAACTGGCCCGTGAGATTGCGACCTTGCGAAACCAACGGATTGAATCATCCAAAGCACTCATAAAAGGATTTCATCCTGATGCTGGTCATGTAGAAGCCGTCTATCATGTCTTGATGCCGACTTCGAAAGGACACAAGCCTCAGATCCATGTAGGAGAGACGACTTATTTACCCGTTGATTTGGACCATCTCAAAATTTTAGGATCAACAACCAAGAACAATCCGACAAATTTCCGTTTCACAGACGGTCACCATGATTACAAATACACGGCCGCAGATAGTCAGCTCCATATGACCTTTAGGAATAAGGAGATTGTGGTTGATACATGGGATGTGAATTATGTTGAAGACCCCTTTTATCTCTTTGAACACCTTCACTTATTGACCTCAGAAAAAAGTGATTCAGAGATTCTTGAGACGGTTTCTTGGGTGATCACAGATAAGCATGGAAATGTAGAAGAAAATTCTGGCTTTAATGCTTTTAATGGTGGTTCAAAGTTGGCTAAGAAGGATCGCTTGCCACGGATTTTAAAGATTCAGGACAAATTTAAAGACAGTCTCGCTCCAGAAGAACTAGCTTTTGTGACCTATTCTTTAGAAGAAATCCTCTTGAAAAAATGGTCTACCAAGGAAGAAAAAGCCCAGATGAAATCTATTCGCGAGGACTTGATTCGCTTTGTACACGAGACGGGGAATGAAAAACTAATCAAAGAAATTGAACAGCTGGTGTATCGTCCAGTCAGTGAAGTGTATATTCCTCTTCCAGACTCCAAACATTTTCATGAGGAGCGTCCAGACTTTTTTGGTAAAGATATTGGAAGGTTTGAGCCAGGTACAAGTAAACTTGTGCTCCCAAAAGAAGAACGGACCTTTAAGCTACGATTTTTATCATCAGGTGATGTGATTACGGCCTATATCAACCAAGAAGCTGGAAAGGCCATTCAATCAACTGATAAGCAAGAAATTCTTGGCAATTGGATTCTTCGTGGGGTCTTTCAGCTAAAAGATAGAGAGATCTTAACGGGTAAGAAACTGTCTCAACTAGAAATCAATGGTATACGTCTTTCTAAATTCAAAAACGGTGAAATTGGCATTGACTTCATCTGGATTGATGTGGACAATCCTCCTGCAGATGCGATCGGTTGGATTGCGAAATAGAGAGTAATAAACTATTCATAGGACTACAAAAACACCACCTCCTAGTCTTAGGGGTGGTGTCATGCTTTAGACCATTTTCCAGAAATAATCGATGATATAGGTCAGGCCGTAGGTGTAGATGACGAGGGTGATAGGTTTGCAGAGGATGATGATGGTCATGTAGCGTTTGAAGGTCATATTGGTCAGACCTGCCAGCATACAGATGAAGTCAGCGGGACTAACTGGCCAGATCATCATGAAGATAAAGAAGCGATCGAACCGCTTGCCTTCATTGAGCCAGCCAATGTACTTGTCATAGGTCTTCTGACTGACCATGGATTGGACGAACTTAGGTCCGTACATTCTGGCGAGATGGAAGATAATAGCACAGCCAATCACGATGCCAATGTAATTATAAATGGTCCCGATAATATGGCCGTAGATGAAAACACCTGCTACAGATGTCAGAGCACCGGGAATAATAGGCACCACTGTCTGAAGGATCTGAAGAAAGATAAAGAGAGGTGGTCCAAAGATGCCTGCTTGGAGAATAAAAGCTGACAAGGTTTCCTTGGATTGAAGGATGCCAGCAAAGTAGGCCCAGATACAAAAGGCCAAGGTCCCAAGAGCTCCGATGATGGAGGACCAATTGATGATGCGCTGGAGAAGAGGAGAGACCTCTTTTAAGCTTGTTTGTTTCATAAAAAATTCCGAGTTCTTTTTCTTCTACTATACCATGTTTTTGGAACTTTGTAAGGATTTTGTCTATTTTTTGAGCAGTGAAATTGACCTGATAGGAGTCTGTCGTTGTTTTAGTCGTCAAGCGAGTGCAAAATGGGCCTTTTTATGCTACAATGAAAGGAGTATAAAAAATGGAGAAAAACGTGTCAATCGAAAATTACAAACCAGATTTTGCGGTGGAAGCAGCCTATGATCTCACCGTTACAGACTTGAAAAAACAGGGCATCAAGGCCGTTCTTGTGGATTTGGATAATACCTTGATTGCTTGGAACAATCCGGATGGAACTCCTGAGATGCGCCAGTGGTTGCATGACCTTCGTGATGGGGGGATCCGGGTTATCGTGGTGTCTAATAATAGTCCGAAACGGGTCAAGCGTGCGGTTGAGAAATTTGATATTGACTATGAAGCTTGGTCGCTCAAGCCCTTTACTTTTGGGATTGATCGGGCTCTCAAACGTTTCCACTATGAGAAAAATGAAGTAGTCATGGTGGGTGATCAGTTGATGACCGATATTCGGGCTGCCCATCGTGCAGGCATTCGTTCGATTTTGGTCAAGCCTTTGGTCGAGCATGACTCGATCAAGACGCAGATCAACCGGGCGCGTGAACGCCGTGTTATGAAGCAAATGGCCGAGAAATATGGTCCGATTGTATACAAAAAAGGAATTTAAGAATGGAAGAATTATTCTGTATCGGCTGTGGAGCCCCCATTCAGACAGAAAACAAAGAGGGGCTAGGCTATACTCCCCAATCAGCTCTTGAAAAGGGCTTGGAAACAGGCGAAGTCTATTGCCAACGCTGTTTCCGTCTGCGTCACTATAATGAAATCACAGATGTGCATTTGACAGATGATGATTTCCTAAAGCTCCTTCACGAAGTAGGGGATAGTGACGCACTCGTGGTCAACGTAGTGGATATTTTTGACTTTAATGGATCCGTTATTCCTGGCCTACCACGCTTTGTAGCAGGAAATGATGTCCTCTTGGTCGGGAACAAAAAAGATATCTTGCCCAAGTCTGTCAAGGACAGCAAGGTGACCCATTGGTTGATGGAGCGGGCCCACGAAGAAGGCATGCGTCCTGTCGATGTGGTCCTCACCTCTGCTCAAAACAAGAGCGCTATCAAGGACTTAATGGAAAAGATTGAACAGTACCGTAAGGGACGTGATGTCTATGTGGTGGGTGTGACCAATGTAGGGAAATCGACCCTCATCAATGCAATCATCCAAGAAATCACTGGAGACAAGGATATCATCACGACCTCTCGCTTCCCAGGGACGACACTGGACAAGATCGAAATCCCACTGGACGATGGATCCTACATCTACGATACACCGGGGATTATCCATCGCCACCAGATGGCTCACTACTTGACGGCGAAAAACCTCAAGTATGTCAGCCCTAAAAAGGAAATCAAGCCCAAGACCTATCAGCTAAATCCAGAGCAGACTCTCTTCTTGGGTGGCTTGGGACGCTTTGACTTTATCAAGGGAGAAAAGCAAGGTTTCACTGCCTTCTTTGACAACGAACTCAAGCTTCACCGAACCAAGCTAGAGGGCGCGACCGCCTTTTATAACAAGCATGTCGGCGGCTTACTAACTCCACCTAACAGCAAGGAAAAAGAAGAATTCCCGCCCTTGGTTTCTCATGAGTTTACCATCAAGGACAAGACCGACCTGGTCATCTCAGGCCTCGGCTGGATTCGCGTCAATGGAGAAGCCAAAGTAGCCGTTTGGGCACCAGAAGGCGTCGCCGTCGTCACCCGCAAAGCTATTATTTAAAAATTTGAAAGGAAATAGTTTCTTTATAGACAGGGCGAGTGTAACGAGCCTAGAAAGGATACTTTTCGCTGTGGTGAAAGCCTAAGTAGGTATTTTACTACTTAGGCGTGGAAAATTTGAGACCTTAGGCTCAAATTTAAGTCATGGAACTCCGCTAGGAGGTCGCTGACGACCGCCACCACATCAGAAAAGTATCAAAAAAGAAACAATGAAAAAAACATGACATTAACATCTAAACAACGGGCTTTCCTCAATAGCCAAGCCCATAGCCTTAAACCCATTATCCAAATTGGGAAAAATGGGCTCAATGACCAAATCAAAACCAGTGTGCGCCAAGCGCTAGATGCGCGTGAACTGATCAAGGTGACCCTTCTTCAAAATACGGATGAGAATATCCATGAAGTAGCAGAAATCTTGGAAGAGGAAATCGGTGTGGAAACTGTCCAAAAGATTGGTCGGATTCTCATCTTGTTTAAACAATCGAGCAAAAAAGAAAATCGTAAAATTTCAGCGAAGGTAAAAGAAATTTAGGACATCGAGGAGAGCAAACCTATGGCAATTGAACTATTGACTCCCTTTACCAAGGTAGAGTTAGAGCCAGAGATCAAAGACAAGAAACGCAAACAAGTTGGTATTTTGGGTGGAAATTTCAATCCGGTCCACAATGCCCATTTGGTCGTTGCGGATCAAGTGCGCCAACAATTAGGGTTAGATAAGGTGCTCTTGATGCCTGAGTATGAGCCGCCGCATGTCGATGCCAAGGGGACGATTGCAGAGCATCATCGCCTTAAGATGCTGGAATTAGCAATTGAAGGCATTGAAGGTCTGGAGATCGAGACGATTGAACTCGAGCGGAAAGGGATTTCCTATACCTACGACACCATGCTCTTGCTCAATGAACGGGATCCAGACACAGATTATTACTTCATTATTGGTGCAGATATGGTGGATTATTTACCAAAATGGCACCGGATCGATGAATTGGTGGAGATTGTGCAATTTGTCGGAGTACAGCGACCACGCTATAAGGCGGGGACTTCTTATCCGGTGATCTGGGTGGATGTTCCTCTAATGGACATCTCCTCTAGTATGGTGCGTGATTTTGTAGCCAAGGGTCGGACGCCGAATTTTATGTTGCCAAAACCAGTCTTGGACTACATCAAGAAAGAAGGATTGTATCAATGACCTATGAAAACTATCTCGGCTTTTCTCGTGAGGTCTTGCTTGAAAAAATGCGTCAAATCCTGCCAGAAAAGCGGCTCACTCACTGTTTAGGGGTTGAGAAGGCTGCTCGTGACTTGGCCAAACGCTATGGGGCTGACGAAGAGCAGGCTGGCCTAGCAGGTTTGTTACATGACTACGCCAAGAAACTATCAGATCAGGAATTTCTGGACTTGATTGATCGCTATGAGCTGGATCCAGCATTAAAAAACTGGGGCAACAATGTCTGGCATGGGATGGTCGGGATTTACAAGATCCAAGAAGACCTCGGACTGACAGATCCAGCCATTCTTCGCAGTATTGAGATTCACACCGTGGGGAGTGGACAGATGTCGACCTTAGACAAGATTGTCTATGTGGCTGATTACATTGAGCACAACCGGACCTTTCCAGGGGTAGATCAAGCACGTGATATCGCCCAAGTCTCTTTGGATCGTGCCGTGGCCTATGAGACGGCTCGCACGGTCGAACACCTGGCCCACCAAGGATTGCCCATTTATCCCCAAACCCTTGAAACCTATAACGCCTTTGTGAAGTATTTGAAAGAGGAGCAGTGAGTGAAGACAGCTTTTATCATTATTGATGTACAAAATATCTTAGTGGAAACAGGTTTTGAGACAGAAAAGATCATAGAGAAGATCGCTTATTTGCAAGATCAGGCTAGAAAACAGCAGATTGAAATTATCTACATGCAGCATATTGAAACGCCAGAGGCTTTAACGTCGGAAGATTGGCAATTATCGCCCCTGTTGAAAAGACAGGAGAATGAAAAGGTATTTCAGAAGCAATACAATAGCATGTTTAAGGAGACAGGATTAAAAGAATACTTGGATCAACAAGGAATTCAACAACTGGTCCTGTGTGGTATGCAGACAGAATATTGTGTCGATACATCCGTCAAAGTGGGGTTTGAATACGGCTATAAGCTGGTCATTCCAGAAGGAGCTGTCACAACCTTTGATGGAGAGGATATTCCGGCAGAAACGCTTAATGAATTTTATGAAAATATTTGGGCAGAACGTTTTGCGGATGTCTTAGATTACAAATCAATTTTTTAAGGAAAGAGGATTACATGAAAGAAAAAGAACTACTTGAATTAGTTGTCAAAGCAGCAGATGAAAAGCGCGCGGAAGACATTGTGGCTTTGGATGTTCAAAGCTTGACCAGTGTGACAGACTACTTTGTCATCGCAAGCTCTATGAATAGCCGCCAGTTGGAGGCTATCGCTGAAAATATTCGCGAGAAAGTCGTTGAAGCTGGTGGCAATGCCAGCCACGTCGAAGGTGACTCAGCTGGAGGTTGGGTCCTTCTTGACTTAGGTGGTGTAGTAGTCCATGTCTTCTCAGAAGAAATGCGTGCCCACTATAACCTAGAAAAGCTATGGCACGAAGCAAGTGCTGTCGATCTTTCAGCAGCCTTAGCATAAGCAGGTAAACTCAGTTGGTAGCAACTGAGTTTTGTTGGTTAAATTGAAATTCTATGGAAAGAAAGGATGGGGCCTCGTGTTTGGTTAATTTGATAATTGAACACGAGCTAAAAGCTGTGAGAAAAAGGGTAACTTCCTTTGTATCTGACGATACGGCAGAAAGTTTCCTATTTTCTCTTAGCTTTTAACGCTCTTTGTATCTTAATTATGGCAACATATGAAACCTTTGCGGCGGTCTACGATGCGGTCATGGATGATAGTCTGTATGACTTATGGACGGATTTTTCCCTCCGCCATCTCCCAAAGACAAAAGATAAGAAAAAATTACTGGAATTGGCTTGTGGGACAGGGATTCAGTCTGTTCGCTTTTCTCAAGCTGGATTTGATGTGACAGGGTTAGATCTGAGTGCTGACATGCTGAAAATTGCTGAAAAAAGAGCTGCTTCAGCCAAGCAGAAGATTGATTTTATCGAGGGCAATATGCTGGACCTGTCACAAGCAGGCACTTATGACTTTGTAACCTGCTATTCCGATTCTATCTGTTATATGCAGGACGAGGTGGAAGTAGGAGACGTCTTTAAAGAAGTCTACAATGCCCTCAATGAGGACGGGGTCTTTATCTTTGATGTCCATTCGACCTACCAGACGGATGAGGTCTTTCCAGGCTATTCTTATCATGAGAATGCGGAAGATTTTGCCATGCTCTGGGATACCTATGAGGATGCGGCCCCTCACTCGATCGTCCATGAGTTAACCTTCTTTGTCCAAGAAGAGGATGGCTCCTTTAGTCGCCACGATGAAGTTCATGAGGAACGCACTTATGAAGTTTTAACCTATGACATCTTATTGGAGCAGGCTGGCTTTAAATCCTTTAAACTCTATGCAGACTTTGAAGATAAAGCGCCAACAAAGACCAGCAAACGATGGTTTTTTGTAGCACAGAAGTAGGAAAACATGACAGTTACAGGAATTATTGCAGAATTTAATCCCTTTCATAATGGACACAAGTACCTGCTGGAACAGGCAGAAGGGCTGAAGATTGTGGCCATGTCCGGAAATTTTGTTCAACGTGGCGAGCCTGCCATTGTTGACAAGTGGATTCGCGCGCAGATGGCTTTGGAAAATGGAGCGGATCTGGTGGTCGAGCTCCCCTTTCTCGTGGCTGTTCAGTCGGCGGATCATTTTGCCAAGGGAGCGGTAGAAATCTTGTCCCGTCTAGGAATTGACCAATTGATTTTTGGGACAGAAGAAGTTCTAGATTACCAAGCGATTGCTACAGTTTATGCGGAGAAAGAGGCGGAAATGGAAGCTTTCTTGCGAAGCCTTCCAGAAGATTTATCCTATCCACAGAAGACCCAAAAAATGTGGGAAACCTTTGCTGGAGTGGAGGTCACAGGAGCTACTCCCAATCATATCCTGGGCTTGGCTTATGCCAAGGCTTGTGCTGGGAAGGGGATTGCGCTCAAGGCTATCCAACGCCAGGGAGCAGGCTACCATTCAGAAGAAAAAGAGGTGGCCTATGCTTCTGCCACTAGTCTACGCCTGCACAAGGAAGATCAGGGCTTTGTCGCTAGATTCATGCCTAATAGCCAACTCTTTCAGTCGGCTCCACAGGTATCTTGGGAGAATTATGACCAACTGCTCCGTTATCAAATCCTAACCCGTCCGGATTTGACACAGATTTTTCAGGTCAATGAGGAACTGGCCAATCGGATAAAGGATGCGGTTCGAAGTGCTAGCTCTGTGGAAGACCTGGTGGAGAAAGTCGCAACCAAGCGCTATACCAAGGCGCGCGTGCGCCGCATCTTGACCTACATCTTGGTAGGGGCGATGGATCAAGCTCTTCCCGATGCCATTCATGTCTTAGGATTTTCCGCAAAGGGACAAGCTCACCTCAAAGGCTTGAAAAAATCAGTAGAAATCGTGACTCGAATCGGTAAGGAACCTTGGGATGACTTGACCCAGCAAGCCGATCAGGTGTATCAGCTAGGCCATCCCCAATTGCCAGAACAGATCTGGGGTCGAGTGCCCGTGAGAGTGGAAGATCAATAAAGGGTGAATAGCCGAGCAACTCCAATTGGAAGGATACGCAAAAAACTCTTCCAAGTCTTGTGATTTGTGATATAATATAAAAGATTGAAAATAATTTGAAAAAATTTAAGGAGAATCCTCATGGGACGTAAATGGGCCAATATTGTTGCCAAGAAAACTGCCAAAGATGGTGCCAACTCAAAAGTGTATGCCAAATTTGGTGTGGAGATCTATGTAGCTGCTAAAAAGGGTGAACCAGATCCAGAACTAAATACTGCTTTGAGATTCGTTATTGACCGTGCCAAACAAGCGCAAGTGCCAAAACACGTGATTGATAAAGCGATCGATAAGGCAAAAGGAAACACTGACGAAACCTTTACAGAAGGACGTTACGAAGGATTTGGACCAAATGGTTCGATGTTGATCGTTGATACTTTGACTTCAAACGTTAACCGTACAGCTGCCAATGTCCGTGCTGCTTTTGGTAAAAACGGTGGGAACATGGGAGCTTCAGGTTCTGTATCTTACCTCTTTGACAACAAAGGTATTATCGTCTTTGCTGGTGATGATGCTGATGCGATCTTTGAACTTTTGCTTGAAGCAGATGTGGATGTAGATGATGTCGAAGCAGAAGAAGGAACGATCACAGTCTACACTGCTCCAACTGATCTTCACAAAGCAATCGTTGCTTTGCGTGAATCAGGTGTCGAAGAATTCCAAGTAACAGAATTGGAAATGATTCCTCAATCAGAAGTTGAGTTGTCAGGTGAAGATTTGGAAACATTTGAAAAACTTTACAGCGTTCTTGAAGACGACGAGGACGTACAAAAAATCTACACAAACGTAGATGGATTCTAATCACTCGTAAGGACTGTAGTGAATCCCATAAATCAAGAAAAAGGATAGCTTCTTAGATCAAGCTATCCTTTTTCTCTGTCTGATGAGGATCTATCTTTTGTAAGTGATGTCCTGTATAAGCGTAAATACGGGTCAGGGGTGATTGGGAGAGTGTGGAAACTTTAAAATAGAAATAATGGTCTCGATGATCCCGACTTTTGGTGTGGTGAAGACGAAAGTAGTTTCGCTGGCCTGCTGCCATAGAGTGGAGAATATCGTCTTCTAAAAAGACGAGCGGCGTAGAAGTAGCGGCCCACTTGTAAAAGTCCATCTCAAATTGGTGGTAATTCTCCGAAAAATAATCAAATTGTAATTCGTGTTTATTCTGAATAGGTTTCATAGGGTGTTTCCTCAGATTCAATAAAAATGATAGAGTCTACGAGGAGACGGTGGTAGTGGCCATCGCTTTTGAGAAGAAGCTCAGAAGCAGATAAGGTGTGAATCGAACCTGTGTAGGTTGCAAATTGATTCCCCTCTAGAGTCGTGATCGAGATCGTCGTTTGTTGTTGGAAGGCCTGCTCGAGGAGCTGAATCTGTTCAGCAAATGGAAGAACCGTGAGCTGACTGCGGTTGATTTCTTTGGTGTGAAGGGCAGTTGTGTGCTCAGATAAAAAGAAGCCGGCCCATTTGGCCATGCCACGGTCTTGAAATTCGCGTGCGGATTGATAAGGGAGATAAGAACGGTCGATCATGTTAATCCATCTAAGCCTCCTGCGGAATGTCCGCCTGTTAGTTTACTGCGTGCAATGGCGCGTGAGTTTTCTAGTAATGAGGAGCCTTTCTGAAGAGAGGTAAAGCCAAATTGGTCCCGAATGCGATCAATCGTCTGCTGGAGTTTCTCCTCTTTTTCCAAGGCTACTGGATCATCGAAGAGAGAAAAGAGTTGAAGAGACTCCTCGACAAGTTCTCCATAAAAAACACCAATCTGCCGAATGGCGCCTCCTTCGTACTTGGAGCGAAAGAGCCGCAGAACCGTATCGGATAAAACCTTGGTGGATTGGGTGGGCTCAATCTTTTGCTGGCAGTGAATGGACGGAAGCCCCTCGATTTTGGAGTAGGAGGCATGAATGGAGACCAGTTGGGTCTTCTTTTTTTTCCGTCGCAAGCGAATAGCCACCTGTTCAGCCATCTCCCGAAATACCAGTTCAATGTCGGCTTGTAGATAGTAGTCATAGGGCAAGATTTGAGAGTTACCAATGCCTCGTGATTTCGGACGATAAGGCTTGTGGACATTGCTTTCATCAATGCCATGAGCATGGAACCACAGTTGAAGACCCATGACTCCGAATTCTTTCTTTAAGAGATCTGGGTGAGCCTGGGCTAGTTCAGCAATCGACGTGATCCCGATCCCTTGCAATCGTTTTTCAGTGCGACGTCCAATACCCCAAAAATCAGTGAGCTGGGGCAGTTTCCAGACCTTACTTTCTACATCTTCATAAGACCAATTGGAGCGCATATTTCGACAATGCTTGGCTTCATTGTCCAAGGCTAGCTTGGCAAGAAGGGGATTGGCGTTGCTGAGGCCGATGGTAGAGTAGATTCCAGTTTCCTGCCAGATCCTTTTTTGGATTCTGGCAGAAAGGAGATCCAGTTTTTCCTTTCGAGAGAGGGAGGAATCTGGAATAAAATAATTTAAGGAAGAAGTCAGATCGATAAAGCCTTCGTCAATCGAGTAAGGGAAAATATCATCTGGTGCCGCAAATTCCTGAAAGACCTTCTGAATCTCCATATTGACCTGAATGTAGGCATTCATCCGTGGAGGCACAATCAGAGTCCTCTTGGCCCAGGATTCAATGGATGCAATAAAGGCTGGATCTGTTGGCAATCCTTGCTTTTCGGCGACGTAGCTATTAAATTTTCTGGTTTTGAGATCAAAAGGTAGGTCGTAGCTCCGGCTGACATTTTTCTTGCCAAAGACTTGTTTGAAAACGGGAGAGCTGGCCAAAATCAGGCCAGCAGAATTGTCGCTTCGGCTCATGACACAAAGGGAAGTGGTCAAGGGATTGAGCCCCAGACGGACACACTCACAGCTAGCATAAAAACTTTTCATATCCACAAAAGCAATATCAGAATGAGGCTCACGTGAATAATCAAATAGCATACTTACACCTCAAGTGGAAGAAAATGCCCGACTACAATACCGACGATTTTGGGCTCGTCTTCATAAGGAGCAAATAAATCGTCATAATCAGGGTTGATGGATTCTAAGCGCAAGCCTTCCGCTTCCCGATAGACTTTCTTGATGTAAGTTTTTCCATTCCAGATGAGGGCGTAGACAGCTCCATCATAGTCAAATCCGGTCTGCTTCATGAGGGCAACAGAGCCATTGGGGTAGAGAGGTTCCATGGAATTTCCGGATACCCAAGATGCGAAGTCATGCTGGATCTCTTTGTCAAAATAGACGGTTTCATAGTCTGTTTCGTTATCATAAAAGGTATGTCCTAAACCAGCTGCCAGCTCAATTGAAAGAACCTTATAAGCCGTCAAGGAAACAACTTTTTGCTGCTGCTCTAATAACTGGCTGGCCAATTGGTCGACTTTCTTTTGATGAGGTGGGGTTAATAAAGGGTAGGTGTAGAGTGCAGACTCTTTGTTAATAAAGTAGTCCTCTTTAACGGAGAGGCGCTTGGCCAACCTCCTGAGATTTTTTTCGTGTGGCTCCGCTAAGCCATTCTCCCAACTGGAGTAAGTCTTGCGAGAAATTTTGAGATCCTCGTAGACATCTGCTTGGGTCAAGCCTTTTTCCAGGCGTCTTTCTTTTAGTTTTTTTGCATCAAACATGTCGCTTCTCCTACGTAACGTTTTAAAAGTTACATATAGTTTATCAAAAATAAAATCCTTTTGCAAGAGAAAAATTCCGTTATAAGGGGATGGAAAGACTTGGATTTTAAGTGAAAAAAGAGTATAATCAGTTTTACAACTTCTATCAACGAGGGATTATATGAAAAAAAGTTTTATACACCAACAAAAAGAAATTTCGTTTGTTAAAACGACTTTTACACAATATTTAAAAGATAAATTGGACATCATTGAAGTCCAAGGGCCAATTTTGAGCAAGGTCGGAGACGGGATGCAAGATAACCTTTCTGGGATTGAACATCCGGTATCTGTAAAGGTCCTTCAAATTCCTGATGAGACTTATGAAGTCGTGCATTCACTTGCGAAATGGAAACGCCATACCTTGGCACGTTTTGGGTTTGGCGAAGGCGAAGGCCTCTTCGTCCATATGAAGGCTCTTCGTCCAGATGAAGATTCGCTAGACGCCATCCACTCTGTTTATGTAGACCAATGGGATTGGGAAAAAGTCATTCCAAATGGTCAACGCAACATCGCCTACCTTAAAGAAACAGTTGAAAAAATTTACAAGGCGATTCGGTTAACAGAACTAGCAGTAGAAGCGCGTTATGATATTGAGTCTGTCCTTCCAAAACAAATCACCTTCATTCACACTGAAGAATTGGTGGAACGCTATCCAGACTTAACTCCAAAAGAGCGTGAAAATGCCATTGCCAAAGAATTCGGAGCTGTTTTCTTGATTGGGATTGGTGGAGAGCTGGCAGATGGCAAACCACACGATGGACGCGCACCTGACTACGATGACTGGACAACAGAATCTGAAAATGGCTACAAGGGATTGAATGGTGATATCCTTGTATGGAATGATGTCCTAGGTTCAGCCTTTGAGTTGTCTTCAATGGGGATCCGTGTCGATGAGGAAACGCTTCGCCGTCAAATTGCGATTACAGGAGATCAAGATCGTCTCCAATTAGAGTGGCACAAGGCCTTGTTAAACGGTCTTTTCCCACTCACAATTGGTGGAGGGATCGGGCAATCTCGTTTGGCCATGTTCTTACTTCGTAAGAAACATATCGGTGAAGTCCAAACCAGTGTCTGGCCTCAATCTGTCCGCGATGAATATGAAAATATCCTATAATGGATGAAAGAGTCGAGCAGAGAGCTCGGCTCTTTTAATTGTCGCTTAACCATATCAAATCGCAATTTTCTGATTTTTTTTGGTATAATGGTCCCTATGAAAATAGTATCTGGAACCTATGGGGGACGTCCCCTCAAAACACTTGAAGGAAAAACAACCAGGCCGACTTCTGATAAGGTCAGAGGGGCCATGTTCAATATGATTGGTCCTTACTTTGATGGCGGAAGAGTGCTGGATCTCTATGCAGGAAGCGGTGGTCTCTCTATTGAGGCAGTCTCTCGAGGCATGTCAGAGGCGGTTCTAGTGGAAAGAGATCGTCGAGCGCAGGAGATTGTGGCAGCTAATATTGCCATGACCAAGGAAAAGGAACGGTTTCAACTACTAAAAATGGAGGCCAAGCAAGCCTTGTGGCTTCTAACGGGCACCTTTGATCTGGTTTTCTTAGACCCGCCTTATGCCAAGGAAGAGATTGTCCGCGATATCGAAACCTTGTGCGAGCGCCATCTCTTATCAGAAAACATCATGATTGTGTGCGAAACAGATAAACATGTAGAACTTCCTGAGGAAATCGGACAGGTGGGAATTTGGAAAGAAAAAATCTATGGAATTAGTAAGGTAACAGTATATGTCAGATAGAACTGGATTGTTTACAGGATCGTTTGATCCGATTACCATTGGGCATGTGCAATTGATCGAGCGGGCGAGCCGCTTGTTTGACCGTGTCTATGTCGGAATTTTTTATAATCCGGAAAAAGTCGGACTCTTTTCCATTGAGCAGCGCGTGCGCATGGTGGAAGGGGCCTTGGCTCATTTGGAAAATATTGAAATTGTGACGTCGACCCAAGAGTTGGCTGTGACAGTGGCACGTAATCTTGGTGTCATCACCTTGATCCGGGGCTTGCGCAATGCACAGGATTTGGTTTACGAAGCCAATATGGATTATTTTAATCACCAGTTGGCACCTGAATTGGAGACGGTTTATCTTTATGCCCAGCCTCCTTACCAGGCCATTAGTTCAACGCGTATTCGAGAGTTGCTGGCTTTTCAGCAGGATATCTCACCTTATGTCCCAGAGAGTGTAATGGAGGAAATTAAAGATGACACAAGCGAATAAACCAAGCTTGACCCCTAAAAAGAAAAAAGGACGGTTGAAAGAATACCGATGGCCGATTGCAGGAGTTCTTTTCTTGCTTCTCTTGCTAGCTGCTTTTGTGATCCGCCTTCCCTATTATATTGAGATGCCGGGAACGGCAGAAGATATTCGATCCGTCATGACAGTGGATGGAAAAATGGATACCAAGTCAGGATCCTATGATTTTGTAACCGTGGCAGTGAAAGAAGCAACTCCGGCTGATTTGATCTATGCCTGGATGACTCCTTTTACAGATATCCACTCTAAACAAGAAATGACTGGTGGCAGTTCCAGTGAGGAATTTTTCAGGATGAATCAATTCTATATGGAAACCTCGCAAAATATGGCCAAATACCAAGGGTTGAAAACTGCTGGTAAAGAGACAGAGATGGAATTCTTGGGTGTCTACGTCATGGAAGTCATGGAGGATTCTACTTTTAAAGGTATTTTAAATGTTACGGATACAGTTATCGCTGTGAATGACAAAACCTTCAAGAGCTCAAAAGAGCTCATCGAGTATGTTGGTTCCCAAAAAATTGGGGACAAGGTCTCAGTGACCTACACAGAAGATGGCCAGACCAAGACTGCTGAAGGAAAGATTATTAAGTTGGTCAATGGCAAGAATGGGATTGGGATTAGCTTGATTGACCGGACAGAAGTGAAGAGTGATGTACCGATTGAATTTGCGACAGCTGGCATCGGTGGTCCAAGTGCCGGGATGATGTTTAGTTTGTCCATCTATACCCAAGTAGCGGATCCAGACCTTCGTCAGGGACGCCATATCGCGGGGACAGGGACCATTAACCATGATGGGACTGTCGGAGATATCGGTGGAGTGGATAAAAAAGTCGTAGCAGCAGATCGCGCTGGTGCTGAAATCTTCTTTGCCCCTGATAATCCAGTGACAGAAGAAGTCAAAAAGAACAATCCGAATGCCAAGAGCAACTACGACGAAGCGGTAGAAACAGCTAAGAAAATTAAAACCAAGATGAAAATTGTTCCTGTCAAAACCTTGCAGGATGCCATTGACTATTTGAAAAAGAATTAAAGTAGCTTGTTTGACAAATTTCGTACTTGAACGTATGACATCGTGTTAGCAGAGGGGAATATTCACCTTCTAATTAAATTCAAGTTTTTGCTTATCAATCTCTCTATTTTTAGAGGGATTTTTTCTTTATACTGGTATCAGAAAGAAAGGGAGGTAGTGAAATGATTCAAACCAGTTTGTTTTCCATTTCAGTATTCTTAGCGGGAGTTCTATCCTTTTTCTCCCCGTGTATTTTGCCACTGATGCCAGTCTATGTAGGGATTCTATTGGATTATGAACGCGTGAAGACGGTTCGAATTTTTGGAAGAGACATTTCTTGGTATGGCCTGGTGAAGACTCTTTGTTTTATCGCAGGTCTATCAACTGTTTTCCTGATTCTAGGATACGGTGCAGGGGCCCTTGGCCAGGTGCTTTATGCTCCCTGGTTCCGTTACCTACTAGGAGGGATTGTCATCTTATTGGGAATCCATCAGATGGGCCTCATCAATCTTCAGCAACTCCAAAAACAAAAGAGTATCCAACTGAAGAAGGATGAAAAACGCAATGAATTCTTCAATGCTTTTCTGATAGGGGTCACCTTCAGTTTTGGTTGGACCCCTTGTGTCGGACCAGTTTTGAGCTCTGTTTTAGCCATTGCAGCTTCTGGAGGAGATGGTGCATTGCAAGGCGCTCTCCTGATGCTGGTCTATACATTAGGCTTGGCGCTGCCTTTCTTGCTTTTGGCCTTGGCTTCTAGCTGGGTTCTACAACATTTTGCTAAACTCAAGCCCCATATGGGAACCTTGAAAAAAATTGGTGGTGCCCTCATCATCTTGATGGGCATCTTGCTGATGCTAGGAAATCTTAATAGCCTCGCATCCCTGTTTCAATAATCTTGAATGATTAAAGGAGAAAAATCATGAAAAAAATTCTTGCACTTTCTATTGCTACACTTAGCATCGTCACTTTAGCAGCTTGTTCTGGACAGAAATCAGATTCAGACATGAAAAAAACGGACGATAGTAGTATGATGAAGAAGGACGATATGAAGAAGGAAGATATGAAGAAAGATGACATGAAGGATTCATCCATGTCCGATGATAAAATGAAAAAAGAAGACATGAAAGATTCATCTATGATGTCTGACAGCAGTTCTGAAATGAAGGACGATATGAAAAAAGATGAGATGAAATCTAGCGATTCAGAAATGAAAGATGAAAAGAGTGAATCATCTGATATGAAATCAGACAACTAATGAAAGAAGGGAGAGGTCATCTGAGGATGACTTTCTCCTTGTTTAAAGAGGTAATAATGATGAAGAAATTAGCTTTAGTAGCTGCAGGATTCTTGTGTACTGGACTTTTGGGGGCTTGCTCTAACCAAGGAATGGAATCATCCAACAAAAGTGAGACTAAGCAGACATCCACAACGGGATCTTCAGAGCAAGCTGGAAAGAAGGTTCAAGAGTTTAACCTGCAAGGAGTAGACGGTAAGACCTACCGCTTATCTGATTACAAAGGGAAGAAAGTTTACCTCAAATTTTGGGCTTCCTGGTGCTCTATTTGCCTATCGACATTAGAGGATACCAATGAGTTGGCAAAAGAAGAGGCGGGTAAGGATTATGTGGTCTTATCCGTTGTAGCTCCAACTTTTAATGGTGAAAAATCAGAAGCAGATTTCAAAAACTGGTACCAGTCTTTGGATTACAAGGATTTCCCAGTCTTGCTAGATAGTAAAGGGGAGCTGCTAAAAGAGTATGGGATTCGGTCTTATCCATCGGCACTCTTTATCAATAGTGATGGGACTCTCGCTAAGACCCATATCGGTTATATGAGCAAGGAAGACATCGTCCAGACTCTAAAAGAAATGAAGTAAGGAGGACATAAAATGGAAACAAAATGGAAACTCATTTCCATTCTTTTAGTGGGGCTATTTTGTTTTGGAATCTTTTTCCTTGTCAAAGGATCCATGGCCTTGGATACATCAGATGCGACGACTGAGCAGATCAAAAAAGCGTCCATGAGTCAGACACCAGTAGCAAACAAAAAGAAGGAAGAAAAAGTCAATCCAGAAGACCAACGAGAAATCTATCTAGCTGGTGGTTGCTTCTGGGGTGTGGAAGAGTATTTTTCCCGTGTTCCGGGTGTCATTGATGCCGAATCAGGTTATGCCAATGGAAAAGGGGATACCACCAAGTATGAATTAGTCCCTCAAACAGGCCATGCTGAAACAGTTCATATCACTTACAATGTCAAGCAGGTATCTCTGAAAGAATTGCTCCTGCATTATTTCCGGATTATCGACCCAACGTCGAAGAATCGTCAAGGAAATGATCAAGGGACTCAATACCGAACAGGTGTCTATTATGTCTCCCAAGAAGACCTTCCAACCATTAACCAAGTCTTTGAAGAGGTAGCAAAAAAATACGACAAACCGTTAGCAGTGGAAAAAGAGGAACTGAGCAATTTCATCAAGGCTGAGGACTACCACCAGGATTATCTAAAGAAACATCCGAATGGGTACTGCCATATCGATGTCAATCAGGCTTCTTATCCTGTTATTGATGCTAGCCGCTACTCCAAGCCAAGCGATGAGGAAATCAAAAAGAAGTTATCTCCTGAAGAGTATGCGGTGACACAAAAAAATGATACCGAACGAGCCTTCTCCAATCGTTACTGGGATCAGTTTGATGCCGGTATTTATGTAGATGTCGTGACTGGTGAGCCTCTCTTCTCCTCTAAGGATAAATTTGATTCTGGTTGTGGTTGGCCAAGTTTCAGTCGGCCAATTAGTCCTGATGTGGCGATTTATAAGGAGGATAAGAGTTTCAATATGACTCGGACAGAAGTTCGGAGCCGTGTGGGAAATTCTCATCTGGGCCATGTTTTTACCGACGGTCCCAAGGAAAAAGGCGGCCTTCGCTATTGCATCAATAGCTTGTCAATCAAATTCATCCCTAAAGCAGAGATGGTGGAAAAGGGCTACGGTTATTTATTGGACTATGTCTGAGACATTTGGAGCCACAATTTGCTATAATAAGCATAGCAAAGACAAGTAGGTGAAAGACATGTATGCGATCATGATTGTGGAAGATGAAGAGCTTATCCGGCAGGGACTGACTTCCTTAGTGGATTATGAACAGCTTGGAATGACCGTCATCAACCAGGCAGAAAATGGCCGTGAGGCCTGGGAGAAGTTTCAAGATCAACCAGCTGATATCCTTCTAACCGATATCAATATGCCACAAATGAATGGCTTGGATCTGGCCCATCTCGTCAAAGAGCAGTCTCCGTCTTGTCATATCATTTTTTTGACAGGTTATGATGACTTTGAGTTTGCAAGGAAAGCCATCAAGTTAGGTGCAGATGATTATTTGCTGAAGCCTTTTTCAAAAGATGATATTGAAGAGATGTTAGCAAAGGTGAAAGGAAAACTCGATCAAGAGCGAAAAAAGGCACAAGTCGAAGATTTGGTCAGTCATGGTTATTCGACAGACTTGGAAGAAGCTATTCATGCTCGTTTAGCAGATTCCCAGTTAACCCTGAAGGATTTGGCCTATCAACTTGGTTTCAGTCCCTCTTATCTAAGTGTATTGATCAAGAAAAAATTGGGACTTCCCTTTCAAGAATACCTTATCCAGGAGCGAATGAAGAAGGCTCGGCTCTTGCTTCTCACGACAGATTTAAAGATTTATGAGATCGCCGATCAGGTTGGTTTTGAAGATATGAACTATTTTTCTCAACGCTTTAAGCAGGTTGTTGGGGTGACGCCAAGGCAGTACAAAAAAGGAGAGCATGAATGAAACGATATCCTTTGCTGATCCAGCTGGTCCTCTACTTTTTTCTCTTCATTCTCTTGCTGTTTGGTCTTATCGGTAGCCTCTATTATCAAACGAGCTCAGGGACGATCCGCCAGCTAACGGAGCGGACGACAAGAAATAGTATCGATCAAAGCAGTCAGTTTATAACCTCTTATCTAAAAAAATTAAAGCAGACCACAACAGTGCTTAGCAAGGAACAGGCTGTTAGGCAATTTGCCCAAGACAAGAGTGCGGATCAAGAAACGGTTCAGCACTTGATGCGAACGATGATTGAAACGGATCCGGACCTGGTCTCAGCAGTCCTGGTGACTAAGGACGGACGTCTGGTAGCGACAGATACCAAAATCAGCATGCAGACTTCTTCAGATATGATGAATGAAAGTTGGTATCAAGAGGCGATTAAGGAAAGAGCCATGCCGGTCTTGACGCCAGCTCGAAAGGAATCCTTGACCTCGGAAAAAGAAAAATGGGTGGTTTCTATTACCCAAGAAGTGGTCGATCAGACCGGACAAAATCTCGGAGTAGTACGCTTGGATATTGGCTACGATAGCCTTCAGGCTTACTTGGATCACCTTCAACTAGGGAAGCAAGGCTTTAGTTTTATCATTAATCAAAAGCATGAGTTTGTCTACCATCCTAAAAAGGCGGTCTATTCCTCCAGCAAAGAAATGCAGGCCATGCAGCCCTATATTGCTGTGAAAGATGGTTATGCAAAAGGAGGGCAGAATTTTATCTATCAGGTTCCGATTCCAAATAGTGATTGGACCTTGATTGGAGTGGCTTCACTTGAAGGACTTCAGATGCTTCAGTCGCAACTCCTGTACTCTTTTATTGGCCTAGGATTACTAGCTTTGATCATGTGTTTAATAGGAATCGGCTTTGTTCTGCGTTTGTGGATCAAACCCTTACGAGACCTTCAGACTATCATTTTGAGGATTGGAGCAGGAGATGCTCACGTGAGAGCTGCAGCCAAAGGATCTCCAGAATTGGTGGACCTCGCTCAAGCTTTTAATGCCATGTTGGACCAAATCGATAACCTCATGCAACAGGTCAAGGAAGAGGAGCAGAACGCACGGCGTTACGAGTTGCGGGCACTTTCGGCTCAGATTAATCCGCATTTCCTCTATAATACCTTGGATACGATTGTCTGGATGGCGGAGTTTAATGATAGTCGGCGCGTGGTCGACATCACCAAGTCTCTGGCTCAATATTTTCGACTGGCTCTCAACCAAGGCCAGGAACAAATCCTACTGAGAGATGAAATTGACCATGTACGCCAGTATCTTTTCATTCAAAAGCAACGTTATGGTGAAAAGCTCAATTATGAAATTCTAGAAGATGAACGCTTGGGCGACTATCAGCTCCCCAAATTAGTGCTTCAACCCTTAGTGGAAAATGCGATTTACCATGGCATTAAAGAGATCGATCGGCCCGGTCTCATTCGAGTGACGACTGAAGTCAGTGGAGACTCCGCCTGCGTATCGATTTTTGACAATGGACGAGGGTTTGACCGATCAGAGTCAACAGACCAAACCCTTCTTCGTTTAGGAGGTGTTGGCTTGAAAAATGTGGACCAACGATTGCATCTTCAATTTGGCGAAGCCTATCATATGGAGATTGATTCTAAGGCCAATAGCTATACGAAAATCACTCTTTATTTGCCTCTTCCATCCGGCAAAGAATATTCATAGAGGCTGGGACAAAAGTCCTAGCCTCTCAATTAGTTTTTGGATTGTCGAGCAAGACGCAGTGGTTGAGTGGGCTCTACTACGCTGATTTCATCAGCTTTTACAGCCCTACTCAACTGTGCGGAGGTGGGACGACGAAATCGAATTCTAACGAATTACCGATTTCTGTCCCACTCTCTTTTTGTTCTCAAAGGAATTTCAACTCTTTTCTAGTCAAATCTGACGCAAGTCATCAAATTTGTGATAAAATAAAGTGTTACAGTAAATAGATTTTGATGAAGGAACACTATGCGAAAAGAGATTGACCCTGAATTATATAATTACAATAAATTTCCTGGACCTGTGTTTCGTCAGGTAGGAGACCAGATCCTTTCAGAAAACCTCTCCTTTGAACTGTTGAAAAATGAGAAGGAAGCATTTGATGCGACCGTTTTTGGTCAGCGATTTTCTGAGATTTTAACCAAGTTTGATTACATTGTTGGTGATTGGAGCAATGAGCAGTTGCGCTTGCGTGGCTTTTATAAGGAAGAGCGCGATGTTGCAACGATGGATAAACTAAGTCGCTTAGACGATTATTTGTTAGAATATTGTAGCTATGGTTGTGCTTATTTTGTCCTTGAAAATAAGGAGCCTCATCGTGCTTCTTTTGATAAGAAATCACCGGTCAAAAAAGCTCAATCAGAAGAAAGAGAACCTAAAAAGCGTTCGCGTAATCGCAAACAAAAAGATCGTTTCCAAAAACGAGAACGCGACAAGGGACAACCAGCCAAAAACTCGAAAAAAACAAGACCGTCTGCTGAGACTAAAAAGACAACGAAGACAGACAACAAACGTCATTTTGTGATTCGACAAAAAGAGGAGTAAGAAAGAATGAAACCATCCATTTATAGTTTAACACGCCAGGATATGATTGATTGGGCGGAAGAAAACGGCGAAAAGAAATTCCGTGCAGCACAAATCTGGGAATGGCTCTATCGCAAACGCGTCCAGTCTTTCGAAGAAATGACCAACCTTTCTAAGGACTTGATTGCGAAGTTAAATGATCAATTCGTCGTCAACCCACTCAAGCAACGGATTGTGCAAGAGTCAGCAGATGGAACGGTCAAGTATCTTTTTGAATTGCCAGACGGCATGTTGATTGAAACCGTCTTGATGCGTCAGCACTATGGTTTATCTGTCTGTGTAACGACTCAAGTAGGATGCAATATCGGTTGTACCTTCTGTGCTTCTGGTTTGATCAAAAAACAACGCGATTTGAACAATGGGGAAATCGTGTCTCAAATCATGTTGGTCCAAAAATACTTTGACGAACGTGGCCAAGATGAACGGGTCAGCCATATCGTTGTCATGGGGATCGGAGAACCATTTGACAACTATAACAATGTCTTGAAATTTATCCGGACGGTCAACGATGACAAGGGATTAGCGATTGGTGCTCGCCATATTACCGTGTCAACTTCTGGTTTGGCTCATAAAATTCGTGACTTTGCAAATGAAGGTGTGCAGGTCAATTTGGCAGTGTCCCTTCATGCTCCAAACAATGACTTGCGCTCTAGTATCATGAAGATCAACCGGGCCTTTCCAATTGAAAAATTGTTTGCGGCGATTGAATACTATATTGAGACTACGAATCGTCGGGTGACCTTTGAGTACATCATGCTCAATGAAGTCAATGATGGAGTCGAGCAAGCTTTAGAGTTGGCAGAATTGCTCAAGAATATCAAGAAATTGTCTTATGTCAACTTGATTCCTTATAATCCTGTCAGTGAGCATGACCAATATAGCCGGAGTCCAAAAGAACGGGTCATGGCCTTCTATGATACCTTGAAAAAACAAGGTGTTAACTGTGTAGTGCGTCAAGAGCACGGTACAGATATTGATGCTGCCTGTGGCCAATTGCGTTCAAATACCATGAAACGGGACCGGGAGAAAGCGATTGTTGAACATGCGCAACCTTAAACAAGGGCTGATCGATCATACAGAACTAACAAAAAGAGGAAGAAGGCTGTTACGGAGTGGCAGCTTCTTCTATTTTATCCTCTTGTGTTTGATGTGTTTTTTGCCCCAACAGCCAGAGCCAGGTATGGAAACACCGGGTATTCAACATTTCGGTCGCATCGTCGTCCTGCTGGTTCCTCTTAATTCGGTGATGAATCTTGGCCAGATCACCAGTGTCCTCCAACTCATTAAGGTCATTCTCCAAAACATAGCCAATATCTTTTTGTTAAGCCCGCTGGTCTTTCAACTCCTCTGGCTATGGCCCTGGTTGAGGAGCCGCAAACGGGTCTTGTGCTTCGGCTTTGCGATGAGCTTGTGGATTGAATGCAGCCAAGTTCTATTAGATCTCTTGTTTGATGCCAATCGTGTCTTTGAGCTAGATGATTTGTGGACCAATACCTTAGGGGCTTATCTAGCTTATTTAGGCTTTCAGTATTTCAGAGCACGATTGCTAGCAAAAAATAGGGAAATGTAAAATCCGAACATTTCAGCCACTTTTTAAAATTTTTGTTGACAAAGTCAGAAGTGGGAGCTATAATAGCTTCAAGACATCAGAAAAGTAGAGATTTTTCTCACTTCCAGGGAGCTTGTGGTGATTGCGAACAAGCAGTGGTGAATCTTGAAATGGGCTGATGCGTTTATGATAATGAATTTGAAACAATAAAAATTCGGTGAGCACACCTTATCGTGCACCCTGTTGTTAGACAGGTCAGAGATGTAGGAGAAAAAATAGTTTCCTACAATTGAGGTGGCACCGCGGTATCGAATCGTCCTCACACAGATTTTTCTGTGTGAGGTTTTTTGTATCTCAAAGGAACCCAGTGAGACTGCAGCTCAAAGGGCTTGCGAGAGAAAAAGATCATAAACAGGATTGAAGATATAGAAAAGAGGACACAATCATGACAGAAACAAAAGGCTATTTCGGACAATTTGGTGGATCTTTCGTACCAGAACCCATTCAAAACTTGCTCAATCAATTAGAGGCAACTTTTGAACAGTATAAAAAGGACCCAGAATTTATTGCAGAATACAAACATTATTTGAAAGACTATTCTGGACGCGAAACACCGCTCTACTTTGCGGAAAGTTTGACAGAACATTTAGGTGGGGCAAAAATTTATTTGAAGCGCGAAGACTTGAATCACCTAGGTTCGCATAAATTGAATAACGTTTTGGGGCAAATCCTCTTGGCTAAACGCATGGGCAAAACGCGCGTGATTGCTGAAACAGGAGCCGGTCAACACGGTGTAGCTACAGCAGCTGCGGCAGCTAAGTTCGGTATGGCCTGTGATGTCTACATGGGGGCAGAAGATGTGGAACGCCAACGCTTGAATGTCTTCCGCATGGAAATGATGGGGGCAACCGTTCATGCGGTTGAAACCGGGACTAAGACCTTGAAAGACGCCGTTGATGCTGCCTTTGGAGCATGGATGGCGGATCTAGATGCCTTTTACGTTTTGGGTTCTGCTGTTGGCCCTCACCCATACCCAACTATTGTGCATGAATTCCAAAAAGTGATCAGTGAAGAATCTAAACGTCAAATCTTGGAAAAAGAAGGTCGTTTGCCGGACTATGTGATTGCCTGTGTCGGTGGTGGCTCCAATGCCATCGGTGCCTTTTCTGAATATGTCGCAGAAGAGGAAGTCGGCTTGATTGGGGTAGAAGCAGCTGGACATGGCTTGGACACCGATCAACACGCAGCGACCATGACCAAAGGGACTATCGGTGTGGTTGATGGTATGAAGACCTATGCAGTCTTTGGCGAAGATGGAAAAGTAGCGCCAGTGTACTCGATCTCTGCTGGTTTGGACTACCCAGGGGTTGGTCCAGAGCATGCTTTCTTTAAAGATTCTGGTCGTGTCGAATATGTGGCTGCAACAGATGATGAAGCAGTAGAAGCTCTTCTTCTCCTCAGTAAGACAGAAGGGATCCTCCCAGCTATTGAAAGCTCACACGCGATTGCAGAAGCGGTTAAGCGTGCTCCACAATTGGATAAAGACAAGATCATCATCATCAATGTTTCCGGACGTGGGGATAAGGATGTGGCTGCCATCGCCGATTATCTAGAAGCGAAAGCTGCAAAATAAAAAGAATTTATCTGCAAAACATCGTATAAAGCAGTAAAGCGTGATAACTGAGAAAGAGACAGGGAACAAAGGGAATCCGGTCTCTTTCTTTTTTGAGAGCAAAGACGAGAATGCCTAAGATGGATGCGATCTGAATGAGAATGAGGATCTGGGTAGAAGAAAAGCTTAGCGAAAAGGTAGCTAGTAAGAGAAAATCTCCTGCTCCCATTCCGATAAAGAAAAAGTGAGCTCCGATCGCAAGGAGTAAAAAGACCAGCATGAGGAGATTACTACCGGATAAAAAGAGGACCAGGGCATGGAGACAGCACCAGATGACCAAGGGGTATTCCATAAAGCGAAGGTCATAAATGGCTAAAACGGCAGCTCCCAGTAGTGTTAGAAGCTGAGGCAGAGAAAGGAAACCATTGGCGCAGGCTAAAAAGAGTAGGCCACTCCAGATCTCAAAAAGGCAGTACCAAAATGGATAGGTCTGATGACAATAGCGACAGCGAAAACGATGGAGTAGTTGCGAGATAATGGGGATGAGATCCCAAACTCCAAGGACGTGCTGACATTGATCACAATGACTACGAGGAGCGAGAATGGATTGGTTTGGGAAACGATCGACAACTAGCCCCAAAAAAGAGGCGATGCAAGTACCGATGGTAAAAAAATAAAAGTTGATCATACTTATTTATTCGTAAAGAAATCGAAAAATGTCATCATTTGCTTGAAAATCTTGTAAAGCCTTTCTAAATTTGATACAATAATGAACATGAAAAACCTGTATGATGTTCAACAATTTTTAAAACGTTTTGGAATCATCATTTACGTGGGGAAGCGCCTCTATGACATCGAATTGATGAAAATTGAGCTTCAACGTCTTTATGATGCAGGCCTAATGGAGCGGCTCGATTATTTAGAAGCCGATACCGTTTTAAGAAGAGAACACAAGCAAGAATTAGAATTTTTGAAAAAGAGTGAGGTAGAGTGATGGGAAATATCATTGTTTGGTTGGCTATTTTAGGAGCATTTGGATGGATGGCGTTTAATTATTTCCGCATCCGTAAAGCTGCTAAATTTGTGGATAATGCCACTTTTGAAGAGCTGATTCGTAAAGGGCAGTTGATTGACTTGCGAGAGCCAGCTGAGTTTCATGCCAAGCATATTTTAGGAGCACGCAACATTCCTTCTACTCAGTTGAAGTTGAGTCTTGCAGCCTTGCGTAAAGATAAACCAATTTTGCTCTATGAAAATAGCCGTAGTTCGCGTGTAACCAATGCGGCTCTCTATCTTAAGAAACAGGGCTATACAGACATTTATGTCTTGTCTTATGGTCTTGATTCTTGGAATGGGAAAGTAAAAAAAGACGCCTAATAAAAAAGAGCTCTAACTGCACCAAATGTGTGGTTAGAGCTTTTTTATCTCGTTTTTTCAAGGAAGTCTTTGACCCATGTGAGTTCTACCTCATTTAAAGGTCGGCTTTCGCCAGGTGCTAACTGAGGATCCAAGGTGAAGGGGCCAAAAGACAAGCGTTTTAAGGTCATTACTTTGACTCCAATAGCCAAAAACATCTTTTTCACTTGGTGGTATTTTCCTTCTGAGATCCGGACTTGGGCCTTGCTGTAGCTGGGGCGGCTTTCTAGAATGGTCAAGGAGGCAGGCTTGCAGATAGGACCGTCTGTGAATGAAATCCCATTCTGAAATTGCTCGATGTGGGCTGCATAGAGCGGACCATTGACTTCTACCTCATAGACTTTCTCCACATGGTATTGAGGATGGAGCAGTTGAAAGCCTAAGGGACCATTATCTGTGAGGAGGAGCAGACCACTGGTATCGCGATCGAGGCGACCAAGTGGATAGAGGTCTGGGTACTCTTGCTGGGGGTCCACTAACTCGATCACCGTTGGATGGTGGGCGTCTCTTTTGGCAGTCACGGCCCCAATTGGTTTATGGAGCATGTAGTAGTGGTGACGCGGTTCTTGAATGATTCGTTCCCCGATTTGAATCTGTTGGAGTCCAGGGTCGATGTTTTGGGATAGCTTTTGAGCTGGTAGGTGATCGACCAAGATTTGCCTTCGGGCCAGAAGTTGTTTGATGTCTTTGCGAGCGTACTGATGGTCTGCCATCAATTGATCTAATCTCATGAGAGCCTCTTTTTCTGAAATTCTTATCATCAGTGTATCATGAAAAGAAAAGGAAATCGAGTCCGAGAAAAGAAATGAAGATGAAAACATTTACAACTAGCTGAACTGTGTTTTTTAGATAGGACTGTGGTATAATTGTTCAGTTAGAAATATTATTTAAAATTTTATAGAGGAAATCATGACAAAATTAAGAGAAGATATTCGTAACGTTGCGATCATTGCCCACGTTGACCATGGTAAAACAACCTTGGTAGACGAATTGTTGAAACAATCGCACACCTTGGATGAACGTAAAGAATTGCAAGAACGTGCAATGGACTCAAACGATCTTGAAAAAGAACGTGGGATCACGATCCTTGCTAAAAATACAGCCGTTGCTTATAACGGAACTCGAATCAATATCATGGACACACCAGGACACGCGGACTTCGGTGGAGAAGTGGAACGGATCATGAAAATGGTTGATGGGGTTGTATTGGTCGTCGATGCCTACGAAGGAACCATGCCTCAGACGCGTTTCGTATTGAAAAAAGCCTTGGAACAAGACCTTGTTCCAATCGTTGTTGTCAACAAAATCGACAAACCATCTGCTCGTCCAGAAGAAGTTGTAGATGAAGTTCTTGAACTCTTCATCGAATTGGGTGCGGATGATGACCAATTGGAATTCCCAGTTGTTTATGCATCAGCGATCAACGGAACATCTTCACTTTCAGATGATCCAGCTGATCAAGAGCACACAATGGCACCGATCTTTGATACCATCATTGATCACATCCCAGCTCCAGTTGATAACTCAGATGAGCCTCTTCAATTCCAAGTATCCCTGCTTGATTACAACGACTTCGTTGGACGTATCGGTATCGGACGTGTCTTCCGTGGTACTGTAAAAGTTGGGGACCAAGTAACCCTTTCTAAATTGGATGGAACGACTAAGAACTTCCGTGTTACCAAACTCTTTGGTTTCTTTGGTTTGGAACGTCGTGAAATTCAAGAAGCTAAAGCGGGTGACTTGATCGCTATCTCTGGTATGGAAGATATCTTCGTTGGAGAAACGATCACACCGACAGACGCAGTTGAAGCTCTTCCAATCCTTCACATCGATGAACCAACCCTTCAAATGACCTTCTTGGTCAACAACTCACCATTTGCTGGTCGCGAAGGAAAATGGGTAACCTCTCGTAAAGTTGAAGAACGCTTGCAAGCGGAATTACAAACAGACGTCTCTCTTCGTGTTGACCCAACTGATTCACCTGATAAATGGACCGTTTCAGGACGTGGGGAATTGCACTTGTCTATCTTGATCGAAACCATGCGTCGTGAAGGATACGAATTGCAAGTATCTCGTCCAGAAGTTATCATCAAAGAAATTGATGGTGTCAAATGCGAACCGTTTGAACGCGTACAAATCGATACACCAGAAGAATACCAAGGAGCTGTTATCCAAAGTCTTTCTGAACGTAAAGGTGAAATGTTGGATATGATCTCAACTGGTAACGGTCAAACTCGTTTGGTCTTCCTTGTTCCAGCGCGTGGTTTGATTGGATACTCAACAGAGTTCTTGTCAATGACACGTGGTTACGGAATCATGAACCACACCTTTGACCAATACTTGCCAGTGATTCCAGGAGAAATCGGTGGACGTCACCGTGGTGCTCTTGTTTCAATCGATAACGGAAAAGCAACCACTTACTCTATCATGTCTATCGAAGAACGTGGTACGATCTTTGTCAATCCAGGTACAGAAGTTTACGAAGGAATGATCATCGGGGAAAACTCTCGTGAGAACGACTTGACCGTAAACATTACGAAAGCCAAACAAATGACCAACGTTCGTTCAGCTACTAAGGACCAAACAGCGGTTATCAAGACTCCTCGTATCTTGACCTTGGAAGAATCTCTTGAGTTCTTGAACGACGATGAGTACATGGAAGTAACACCTGAATCTATCCGTTTGCGTAAACAGATCTTGAACAAAGCAGAACGCGAAAAAGCAAATAAAAAGAAAAAATCAGCAGCTGCTGAATAATACGAAAAGAAAGGAGAAACAAAATGGTCTATTTTATCTTAGGGATTTTGATTCTCCTTTTTTACCTTTTTATGACCCCAAAGAGTATTCGTGGTACCTTAAACAGTGTCACAATGGTGGTCTTGATCGTCTCTTTTATCGTCCTTGCTTGTCTAGCCATTTTTCAGATATTCCAACTACCGTCCGAGTTTTTTGTCGGTGCCTTTCTGGCCTTTGTTGGCTACATGGCTTTGGTAGATATTTCCAAAATGACGACCAAACAGAAAAAATAAACGGTGACGTGATTTTTAAAGCCCTTTGGGCTTTTTAATTTTGCTAAAAAAAGGTAAAATAGAGAGTGATAAAAATGGAGCGAAGAAATCATGAAATTTGTGAAACAATTTGAAAATAAAAAGGTTCTTGTATTAGGTTTGGCTAAGTCAGGCGAGTCAGCTGCCCGTTTGTTGGATCGCTTAGGAGCGATTGTGACCGTCAATGATGGCAAACCTTTTGAAGAAAATCCAGCAGCACAAAGTTTACTGGAAGAAGGGATTAAAGTTGTGACAGGAGGTCACCCTCTGGAACTGTTGGATGAAGACTTTGCAGTCATGGTCAAAAATCCAGGAATCCCTTATTCCAATCCAATGGTTGAAAAAGCGCTTGAAAAAGGCATTCCCATCCTCACTGAAGTGGAATTGGCCTATCTGATTTCGGATGCGCCAATTATTGGGATTACAGGATCAAACGGAAAAACGACGACAACAACCATGATCGGAGAAGTCTTGACGGCTGCCGGCCAAGGTGGTCTATTGTCTGGGAATATCGGTTTTCCAGCTAGTCAAGTTGCACAAACAGCAACAGAAAAGGATGTTCTGGTCATGGAATTGTCTTCTTTCCAATTGATGGGAATTGATGCATTCCATCCAGAGATTGCAGTGATTACCAACCTCATGCCAACTCATATCGACTATCATGGTTCTTTTGAAAATTATGTAGCTGCCAAATGGAATCTTCAAAAGAATATGACAGAAAAAGATGTCATTGTCTTGAACTTCAACCAAGACCTGGCCAAGGAACTCGCTACAAAAACCAAGGCAAGGGTCCTTCCATTTTCAACGGTTGAAAAAGTGGATGGGGCTTATTTGGAAGATGGACTTCTCAAGTTTAAGGGAGAAGCTGTCATGCGTGCAGATGAACTGGGCGTTCCAGGTAGTCACAATGTAGAGAATGCCTTGGCAACGATTGCTGTTGCAAAAGTCCGTGGTGTGGAGAATGAGGTCATTAAAGAAACCTTGTCAGCCTTTGGAGGAGTGAAACACCGTCTTCAATATGTGGATGAAATTCAAGGTGTCAAATTCTACAATGATAGCAAATCGACTAATATTCTAGCAACACAAAAAGCTCTTTCTGGTTTTGATAACAGCAAGGTGATCTTGATTGCAGGGGGGCTCGATCGTGGCAATGAATTTGATGAATTGGTGCCTCACATTACTGGCTTAAAGGAAATGGTAATTCTAGGGGAATCAGCTCCTCGAGTGAAACGTGCAGCCGATAAAGCAGGCGTCCCTTATGTCGATGCGACAGATGTGGCAGATGCTACAAAGAAAGCCTTCGACTTGGCTAGCCCTGGAGATGTTGTGCTCTTAAGTCCTGCCAATGCCAGCTGGGATATGTATCCGAATTTTGAAGTGCGTGGGGATGAATTCCTTGCTACAGTAAAAGGGTTGAAATAAGATGAAAAAAATAATGTTTACTGGTGGGGGAACCGTGGGACATGTGACCCTTAATCTCCTCTTGATTCCAAAATTTATCGAAGATGGATGGGAAGTTCATTATATTGGGGACAAAAAAGGAATCGAATACCAAGAGATCAAAAAGTCTGGATTAGAGGTACGATTCCATTCGATTGCAACAGGGAAATTGCGCCGCTATTTCTCTTTCCAAAATATGATGGATGTGTTCAAGGTGGCTTGGGGGACGCTCCAGTCCATTGCAATCCTGCTTCGTGTGCGCCCACAAGTTCTCTTCTCAAAAGGAGGATTTGTTTCTGTGCCACCAGTGATCGCAGCCCGACTCACGCGTGTTCCTGTCTATATCCATGAGTCCGATCTTTCTATGGGATTGGCCAATAAAATTGCTTATAAATTTGCTACCAAGATGTACACGACTTTTGAGCAAGCACATGGTTTGACAAAGAGTGAGCATATCGGTGCGGTAACCAAGGTCACAGATCATATACCGCCAACTTCAGAAGTTTTAGAAGAAAAAACAAAAGGTTTCCGAAAAGACTTGCCGACCCTTCTCTTTGTCGGAGGATCAGCCGGTGCGCGTGTCTTTAATGAATTTGTGACAGAGCACAAAGCAGAGCTCTTGCAGCACTACAATATCATCAATTTGACGGGTGATTCAACATTGAATCAGGCTGAGGGTGGCTTGTATCGAGTGGATTATGTAACCGATCAGTATTTACCAATGCTCCAAAAGGCTGATTTAGTGGTGACTAGGGGTGGAGCCAATACCTTATTTGAGCTCTTAGCTATGAACAAACTCCATTTGATTGTACCGCTAGGAAAAGAAGCCAGCCGTGGCGATCAGATTGAAAATGCCCAATATTTTGTGGATAAAGGTTATGCAGAGCAATTGCAGGAAGATCAATTGACGCTCGAAACCTTCAATGAAACCATTCAAGAAATGTTGAAGCAAAGCCAAGTCTACCACCAAGCAATGGAAAAATCGACAGAACTCCTTTCACTAGACGATTTTTATGGCCTGCTTCAAAAAGATATCAGTAAGGGAAAAGATGACGGACGACAATAAAAAAACGCCAACGGATGACAAAATTACAGAATTGTCAGCCTGGCAAAAAAGAAACAAAGAATATTTAGAAAAAAAAGCGCTTGAAAAAGCGGAAGAAGCTGAGACAGAGGAAACTGAAAGCGAAGAAGCAAAAGAAGACGAAGACCTTTCAGAAAAAGAAACAGCTTCTGTCTCAGAGGAAGAATCTGAAGAAATAGAAGAGTCTGAAGAGGAAGATGAATCTGAGGCCAAAGAGGATCCAGATGCGGATGGAGAAAGTTCAGAAGGAGAAGAAGTTGATCCGGCTAAAGAGGAGCTAGATCCTTCAGAGAAACAAGAGAAAAAGCCTTCATTTTTTAAAGGCTTGAAGACGAAAAAACCAAAGAAGGAACCGACAGTGGCAAAACGCCATATCTATCGTGCCCTTCCGGTAATCGGAATCAGCTCGATTGTCGCCCTTCTCTCAATCTATTTTTTAAGTCCCTTGTCCACACAGAAAGTGATTGAATTTTCAGGGAACAAGGCGGTTGATCAGCAACTCTTGTATGAAAAAAGTCGCATCAAAGAAGAAGATTATACTCTGACGACCTTCCTTCATAAATCGGTCTATGAACAAAATATGAAAACGGCTAGTCCGTGGATCAAAGAAGTGCACATGCATTATCAATTCCCAGTGACCTTTAAAGTCAATATCGTGGAACACAAAGTGGTTGCCTATTATGTGACGGGAGAAGACCACTATCCAGTATTGGAAAATGGAGAAGTAGTGGAGACAGTAACTCCAGCTTCGGAATTGCCGTCCTCCTATATTAGCTTAAAATTCTCAGATCGAGAATTAGTTAGACAATTTGTCCAAGAAATGAAGTCTATTTCTTCTTCCATTACGGATAAAATTGTTTCGGTAGATCTGACTCCGAGCAAGGTCACCAAGGATCTGGTGACCATCACTATGAAAAACGATAATAAAATCTTGGTGCCTGTTTCCCAAATTACCCGCAAGCTTCCTTATTATAAGGCGATCAGTAAGCAATTAGACGATGATTCCACCATTGATATGGAGGCTGGAGTATTCAGCTATAGTGAACAATCCATTGCAGCTGCCAAAGAGCAAGCTGAAAAAGGAAAGGCTGAAAGTACAGAAAAGCAAGAAGAACATTCTGAGGAAGCAAGCCAAGAACAGAATCCAGAACAGAATCCAGAAGGAGAGAATTCTTCTGGGAATGAGTAAAGCCCATAAATTATCTCAAATAATTGAAGAAAAAATGTCCATTTTAGGCTTCTTTGTGATATAATGAAGTTTGGATAGTTCCAACTAAAAGGGCTATAAATAGATGTAAAGTGAAAACAAATAAAGAGAGAGGACTGGTGTAATGGCTAGAGACGGCTTTTTTACAGGTTTAGATATCGGTACTAGTTCAATAAAAGTATTGGTGGCAGAACATGTCAATGGAGAAATGAATGTAATTGGAGTCAGCAATGCAAAAAGTGCTGGCGTCAAAGATGGAATTATAGTAGATATCGAAGCTGCTTCAAATGCAATTAAAAATGCAATCAGCCAAGCTGAAGAAAAAGCAGGGATTTCAATCAATCTAGTCAATGTTGGGTTGCCTGCAAACTTACTACAAATCGAAGCAACTCAAGGAATGATTCCAGTCACAAGTGATTCGAAAGAAATCACAGATGCAGATGTTGAAAATGTTGTCAAATCTGCACTCACAAAAAGTATGACACCGGATCGTGAAGTAATCACCTTCATTCCTGAAGAATTCACAGTAGATGGTTTCCAAGGAATCCGCGATCCACGCGGAATGATGGGGATCCGACTTGAAATGCGTGGCCTTCTTTATACAGGACCTCGTACAATCTTGCACAATTTGCGTAAAACCGTTGAACGTGCAGGCTTACAAGTTGAAAACATCATCATTTCACCGCTTGCGATGATCAAAACAGTCTTGAATGAAGGCGAACGTGAATTCGGAGCAACGGTGATCGATATGGGTGGTGGCCAAACAACGGTGGCATCTGTTCGTAGCCAAGAACTTCAATTTACAAATATCTACCAAGAAGGTGGCGATTATGTTACCAAAGATATTTCTAAAGTATTGAAAACTTCTCAAAAATTGGCAGAAGGCTTGAAGTTCAACTATGGTGAGGCCTATGTGCCATCTGCTGGAAACGAAGTCTTCCATGTAGAAGTCATCGGTGAAGTAGAGCCAGTTGAAGTGACTGAGAAGTATTTAGCTGAAATCATTTCAGCACGTATCAAACACATCTTTGAGCAAATCAAACAAGACCTTGAGAGAAGACATTTGTTGGATCTTCCTGGTGGTATTGTGATTATCGGTGGAGGGGCGATCCTTCCTGGTGTTGAAGAATTGGCTCAAGAAGTCTTTGGTGTAAATGTGAAATTGTTTGTTCCAAATCAAATTGGAATTCGCAATCCAGCTTTTGCCCATGTAATTAGCTTGTCTGAATATGCAGGCAATTTGACAGATGTGGATATTATTGCTCAGGCTGCGGTTCATGGAGACGAAGTCTTGCGTCAACAACCGATTCAATTTGATCGTCCAGTTCAACCACAAGTACAACCACAACCTGCTGCTCCAGCACAACCGGTAGTACCTGCATACAATGCTGAGAAGATTGAATCTCCAGTGGATGCTCAAGAAATTCCAGCAGCAAGCAATGATAGCAAACAAGAACCAAAAACTACATTCACAGACCGAATGAAAAATTTGATCGGTAATATGTTTGATTAAGGAGTGTAAGTATTTATGACATTTTCATTTGACACAGCAGCGGCACAAGGTGCAGTAATTAAAGTAATCGGTGTCGGTGGCGGTGGCGGTAACGCCATCAATCGTATGATTGACGAAGGCGTTGCCGGTGTAGAATTCATCGCAGCTAATACAGATGTTCAAGCACTTTCAAGTGCAAAAGCTGAAACAGTTATCCAATTGGGTCCAAAATTGACTCGTGGATTGGGTGCTGGAGGTCAACCTGAAGTTGGTCGTAAGGCAGCTGAAGAAAGCGAAGAAGTGTTAACAGAAGCTTTGCAAGGTGCAGACATGGTCTTCATCACTGCAGGGATGGGTGGAGGATCTGGTACAGGTGCTGCACCAGTCATCGCTCGTATTGCCAAAGCTGTAGGTGCTTTGACAGTAGCGGTTGTCACTCGTCCATTCGGGTTTGAGGGGTCAAAACGTGGTAACTTCGCTATTGATGGGATCAACGAACTTCGCGAACATGTAGATACATTGTTGATTATTTCTAATAACAACTTGCTTGAAATTGTAGACAAGAAGACACCGCTTCTTGAAGCTTTGAGTGAAGCAGATAACGTTCTTCGTCAAGGTGTTCAAGGGATCACTGACTTGATCACAAGTCCTGGATTGATCAACCTTGACTTTGCAGACGTGAAGACTGTTATGGAAAACAAAGGAAATGCCCTCATGGGTATTGGTGTTGGTAGCGGTGAAGAACGCGTTATCGAAGCGGCTCGTAAAGCCATTTACTCTCCACTTCTTGAAACTACAATTGATGGTGCAGAAGACGTGATCGTCAACGTAACAGGTGGTTTGGATATGACATTGATCGAAGCTGAAGAAGCTTCAGAAATTGTGAACCAAGCTGCAGGTCACGGAGTGAACATCTGGTTGGGTACATCTATTGATGAATCTCTTAAAGATGAAATCCGCGTGACGGTTGTTGCAACTGGTGTCCGTCAAGACAAGGTAGAACGCGTTAGCGGAATTGCTTCCTCACAACGTCCTTATAAAACAGGACCACGTGAACAACGCCCACAAGCTGCACCATTTGACCGTGAATTTGATTTGAAACAAGATGTTGAATTGCCAACAACTCCAAGTCGTCCAGCGGTAGAACCAAACCGTGGCTCAGCCTTTGGTGATTGGGATATTCGTCGTGAGAATATCGTTCGCCAAACTGAACCAACATCAACACATCAAGTTGATCGTTACGTAGATTCATCTTCAGATGATGATGAATTGGAAACACCACCATTCTTCCGGAATCGTTAATCATGAATCTGGTAGAGAATGCTGATCTTGTTCGGCAACAAGTAGAAACAGCAAGAAACAAAGCTAACCGTCAAGATCAAGTTAATGTGATAGCTGTCACCAAGTATGTGGATGTTGCTACAACAGAAGCACTGGTGAAAACAGGTATCCAACATATCGGTGAAAATCGTGTTGATAAATTCCTAGAAAAGTATCAAGCTCTAAAAGAGTATGATCTCACTTGGCACTTGATTGGGAGCCTCCAACGGCGGAAAGTAAAAGACGTGATCAATCTCGTCGATTACTTTCATGCCTTGGATTCGGTGAAGCTGGCTCAAGAAATTCAAAAGCGAGCAGAACACCCGATCAAGTGTTTCCTCCAAGTGAACATTTCTGGAGAAGAAAGTAAGCATGGATTTGCACCCGATGAACTGGGTGATTTTTTAGCGGAAATCGCACAGCTGGACAAAATTGAAATTGTTGGTTTAATGACGATGGCTCCTTTTGAGGCTAGTCAAGAAGAGTTGCAGGATATTTTTTCAAAAACTCACCAACTTCAGAAACAACTAGAAAAGAAACAATTAAAAAATATGCCTTTTTCAGAACTAAGTATGGGTATGAGTCGTGACTTTGAAGTAGCCATTGCGAACGGAGCGACTTATGTTAGAATTGGGACATCATTTTTTAAATAGGAAAGAACTATGTCATTAAAAGATAAATTTAACAACTTTATTGACTACTTCACAGAAGACGGTGAAGAAGTAGAAGTTCGCGAGGCAAAAGCAGCTGGGGCGGAAACACAACCAGTTCCACAGCCACAGCCGACTCCTCAAGTGACTTCTCCACGTCCACAGATTAGTCAAAGAGAACCAGTAAAACCAAAACCGACTCCTGTCGCACCTGTTACGACTCCAGTGTCTACAGCGGCAGTGAAGGAACCTGTTTCAACAACGAAAAATACATCTGAAAATATTACTCGTTTGCATGAACGTCAACGTGAATTGGCTGCTAATCGTGCGAATACAGATGAAAAGATTACCATTGATGTACGCTATCCCCGCAAATACGAGGAAGCGACTGAAATTGTTGATCTATTACTATCTAATGAGAGTATCTTGATTGACTTCCAATATATGACAGAAGTACAAGCACGTCGTTGTTTAGATTATTTGGATGGGGCTCGTTATGTTTTAGCAGGAAATCTTCGTCGTGTTGCAAGTACCATGTACTTGTTGACTCCAATTAATGTAGTTGTTAACATTGAAGATATCCGCCTTCCAAATGATGTGGAAGTGACAGAATTTGACTATGATATGAAACGTAATCGTTAAGATGGTTATCTTTCAATACTTATCAAATATCATTCAAATCTATTCCATCATTCTTGTCATCTATGCCTTACTATCTTGGTTCCCTGGGGCACCTCAGAGTACTCTTGGACAAATGGTTCACCGCCTAGTTGAACCATTTTTGAGCCTTTTTAGAAAGTTACCATTACAGTTTGGGGGCTTGGATTTTACGGTTCTTGTAGCACTTTTGGTCTTGAACTTGATGAATCAGTTATTAGCCCGCTTGTTCCTACTTTTGATTGGGTAGAAAACGATGGGACAGACAGAGATTTACCAACATTTCAATCGCGAAGATCACGAATTCATTGATCGTTGTATTGAATTGTCTGAAAGAGTGGTGGAACGCTATTCTGTTGAGGTGACGGGCTTTTTAAACCCTCATCAGGTCACTATTTTACGAAATGTCGCGGCAAGCTACCAATTACAGGTCTTTGCTTCCAGCGATGAGCAGAAAATGGAGTATGCCAAGGTTATTGTTGCTCCAGATTATTACCAATTAGATCCAAGTGACTTTGATCTGGCCCTATTGGAAATGGTCTATGCTTCAAAATTTCATCACTTGACCCATTCCCAGGTACTGGGGACCATTGTTCACCAATTAGGTGTGGAACGCAAGTCCTTTGGAGATATTCTAACGAGTGATGAAAAGATCCAAGTATTTGTTGAACAGCGTTTTGTTCCCTATTTCATGGATCACATCCAGAAAATTTCTCGGGTACCTGTTAAGCTGAGGGAAGTTCCTCTCTCTGAACAAATGATCGTAGAGGAAGAAAGCCAGCAGCGAGATATTCTCGTGTCGAGTTATCGGTTAGATAAGGTGATTGCTGGGACCTTCAAGCTTTCACGCTCACAAGCTAGTCAGTTGATTAGTTCTGGTTTAGTGAAAGTTAACTATGCTACTACTTCCAATGTTAGCTATGCTGTAGGTCTGAATGATTTAGTCAGTGTCCGACGCTTTGGGCGTCTTAAAATTGTTTCTGAAAATGGTATTTCAAAGAGTGGAAAATATAAAATAACTGTTGAAGTACTCTTAAGTAAAAAATGAGGAGGAGTTATGGCTCTTACTGCTTTAGAAATTAAAGATAAAACTTTTGGCGTTAAATTTAGAGGGTATGATGCGAACGAAGTAGAAGAATTTCTAGATATCGTTGTTCGCGATTATGAAGATCTTGTTCGTTTAAATCATGATCAAGAAGCAAAAATTCAAGCTCTTGAAGAACGCTTAAACTATTTTGATGAAATGAAAGATTCATTGAGTCAATCTGTTTTGATTGCACAAGATACTGCGGAACGTGTCAAACAAGCCGCTAACGAACGTTCTGAAAATATTGTTCGTCAAGCTGAACAAGATGCACAGCACTTAGTAGATGAAGCAAAACAAAAAGCAAATGAAATCCTTCGTCATGCAACGGATAATGCCAAGAAGGTTGCCGTTGAAACAGAGGAATTGAAGAACAAGACACGCGTCTTCCATCAACGTTTGAAATCAACCATCGAAAGCCAATTGAGCATTATCGATACACCTGAATGGGATGAAATTCTTCGTCCAACAGCTATGTACATTCAAACAAGTGATGAAGCTTTCCGTGAAATTGTGGAGAAAGCTTTGGGTGAATCAGTTCACCATCATCATGCAGAAGATGATAACATTGATTTGACTCGTCAATTCTCTCCAGCTGAAATCGAAGAATTGCAAAAACGCATCGAAGCTGCTAATTTAGAATTGGGTGCAACACAAGCGTTTGAAGGTTTGAATGAAAAAGTTCAATCCGCTTTAGAAGAAGCAGAGCACGCTCGTCATGAAAATGAGGAAGTCGTTGAGGTTGAAGAAACTGTTCAACCAGAAGATGATGCAAATCGTGAATCTGTCAATATTTTATAATTTTGTAAAAACAGGTCCATTAATGATAGGTCTAGCGAGCAGATGATGGTGGAAGATCTGCACTCCCTCTTAATGGATGATCCTTTTACAGTATTCGTTCTGAACCCTTGAGTAAGAACGGACGTTTCCCTCGTTACGGGATGAGAGGAGAAAGTCGTTTGCGACTTCTCGAACAAAGGTGGTACCACGAGCAATCGTCCTTTTTAGGATGCTCGTGTTTTTTTATAGCTTTTTAAATCAATAAGGAGACACAATGAAACTCAAAGAAACATTGAATCTTGGAAAAACAGCTTTTCCAATGCGGGCTGGGCTTCCAACGAAGGAACCAGTTTGGCAAAAAGAATGGGAAGATGCAAAATTGTATCAACGCCGTCAAGAGTTGAATGAAGGGAAACCGCATTTTACGCTTCATGATGGCCCTCCCTATGCCAACGGAAATATTCACGTAGGGCATGCCATGAACAAGATCTCAAAAGATATCATCGTTCGTTCTAAGTCTATGTCAGGATTTTACGCTCCTTATATTCCAGGTTGGGATACCCATGGTTTGCCAATTGAGCAAGTCTTAGCCAAACAAGGTGTGAAACGTAAAGAAATGGACTTGGTTGAGTATTTGAAACTCTGCCGTGAATATGCGCTTTCTCAAGTAGATAAACAACGCGAAGACTTCAAACGCTTAGGTGTTTCAGGTGATTGGGATCATCCTTATGTAACCTTGACGCCTGACTATGAAGCAGCACAGATCCGCGTCTTTGGTGAAATGGCCAATAAAGGCTATATCTACCGTGGGGCTAAGCCAGTTTACTGGTCTTGGTCTTCTGAATCAGCCCTCGCTGAAGCAGAGATTGAATACCATGATTTGGTATCAACGTCTCTTTACTATGCGAACAAGGTTAAAGATGGTAAGGGTGTCCTAGATACAGATACCTACATCGTTGTTTGGACAACAACTCCATTTACGGTTACAGCTTCTCGTGGATTGACGGTGGGTGCAGAGTTTGATTATGTCGTAGTGAAACCTGCTGGATCTGACCGCAAGTATGTTGTAGCATCTGAGCTCTTGCCAAGCCTTTCTGAAAAATTCGGTTGGGAAAATGCTGAAGTCCTTGCGACTTACCAAGGGAAAGAATTGAACCATATTGTTACAGAACACCCATGGGATCCTGAAGTGGATGAATTGGTGATCCTTGGTGAGCATGTAACGCTTGATTCAGGTACTGGTATCGTCCATACCGCTCCTGGTTTTGGTGAGGATGACTACAATGTAGGGATTGCTAATGGTCTCGAAGTTGCTGTTACTGTTAACGAACGAGGAATCATGATGGAGAATGCTGGCCCTGACTTTGCAGGTCAGTTCTATGACAAGGTTGTTCCAACAGTTATCGAAAAACTTGGCGATTTACTCCTTGCTCAAGAAGAAATTTCTCACTCCTACCCATTTGACTGGCGGACGAAAAAACCAATTATCTGGCGTGCAGTTCCACAATGGTTTGCCTCAGTATCGAAATTCCGTCAAGATATCTTGGACGAAATTGAAAAAGTGAAGTTCCACTCAGAATGGGGGAAAGTCCGTCTTTACAACATGATTCGTGACCGTGGTGACTGGGTCATCTCTCGTCAACGTGCCTGGGGTGTGCCTCTTCCAATCTTCTATGCAGAAGACGGAACGCCAATCATGACAGCTGAAACCATCGAACATGTAGCGCAACTCTTTGAAGAACATGGTTCCATCATCTGGTGGCAGCGTGAAGCGAAAGACCTCTTGCCAGAAGGATTTACGCATCCAGGTTCACCAAATGGCGAATTTACAAAAGAAACTGACATCATGGACGTCTGGTTTGACTCAGGTTCATCATGGAATGGGGTTGTGGTTAACCGTCCAGAACTCAAATACCCAGCCGACCTCTACCTTGAAGGTTCTGACCAATACCGTGGTTGGTTCAACTCATCACTCATCACATCTGTGGCGAACCATGGTGTCGCACCATACAAACAAATCTTGTCTCAAGGTTTCGCTTTGGATGGGAAAGGTGAGAAGATGTCTAAATCTCTTGGAAATACCATTGCTCCAAGTGATGTTGAAAAGCAATTTGGTGCTGAAATCTTGCGTCTCTGGGTAACCAGTGTAGACTCAAGCAATGACGTGCGTATCTCAATGGATATCTTGAGCCAAGTGTCTGAGACTTACCGTAAGATCCGGAATACCCTTCGTTTCTTGATTGCCAATACTTCTGACTTTAATCCAGCTGAGGATACAGTTGCTTACGACGAGCTTCGTTCAGTTGACAAGTACATGACCATTCGCTTTAACCAACTTGTTAAGACGATTCGTGATGCTTATACCAACTTCGAATTCTTGACGATCTACAAAGCGCTAGTCAACTTTATCAACGTTGATTTGTCTGCCTTCTACCTTGACTTTGCCAAAGATGTTGTCTATATTGAAGGTGCAAAATCCCTTGAACGCCGTCAAATGCAAACAGTCTTCTATGACATCCTTGTGAAAATCACTAAACTCTTGACGCCAATTCTTCCTCACACTGCTGAAGAAATTTGGTCATACCTTGAGTTTGAAGCAGAGGATTTTGTTCAATTATCAGAATTGCCAGAAGCAGAAACATTTGCCAACCAAGAAGAAATCTTGGATACTTGGTCAGCCTTCATGGACTTCCGTGGTCAAGCTCAAAAAGCCTTGGAAGAAGCACGTAATGAAAAAGTGATTGGTAAATCACTAGAAGCTCACTTGACAGTTTATCCAAATGAAGTTGTGAAAACACTTCTTGGAGCTGTTGATAGCAATGTCGCTCAACTCTTGATTGTTTCTGAGTTGACCATTGCAGAAGGTTCAGCTCCAGAAGGTGCAGTGGCCTTCGAAGATGTTGCCTTCACTGTTGAACGTGCAGCTGGTGAAGTTTGTGACCGTTGCCGTCGTATCGATCCAACAACTGCAGAACGCCACTACCACGCAACCATCTGTGATCACTGTGCAAGCATTGTCGAAGAGAACTTTGCGGACGCAGTCGCAGAAGGATTTGAAGCAAAATAATAAGAAATGAAAAATCGCAGGGAGAGAGTCTCCTTGCGACTTTTCAATAAAGAGGAAGTTATGTGGTACCAGAAAGAATTTAAGGAACTAGAACTGAAAGAGTTTTACGAGATCGTTCAGCTGCGATTAGAGACCTTTGTCGTAGAACAAATTAGGATCTACAATGATCTCGATGATGTTGATTATCGATCTATCCATCTTTTTCATCAAAATAGGGAAGGACGTGTGGATGCCTATGCTCGCATATTCGCAACGGGACTGACGATTCATTTTGGCCGAGTGGCTGTAGCCAAAGACAGTCGTGGCCAAGGACTGGCAAAAGACATGGTAGAGCAGATTTTGGACCTGTGTGAACAGAGATTTCCTGGACGGACCATTGAAATTGAGGCTCAAGAACAGGTGGTAGGCTTGTATGAAAAATTAGGTTTTCAAACGGTGAGCGAGCCCTTTATCTTGGCTTCTACCCCTCACGTAAAAATGATCTTTCAGAAATAAAGAATCCTTTCATCTCATAATCGAGGTGAAAGGATTTTTTTTGGAAAAAGATACCAAAGAAAAAAGCAAGGCAAATTGGCCTTACTTAGTAATTGGAAAGGAAATTTCAATTAGTTTATCAGAGTAGAGGGTTTTAATAGCGGATTGGTCAATGTTTTGAAGATCAATCTTACGTTTTAAAAAGAACTCACGAATTAATTCTACTTCAGTTTCACGAATAGCACGGTGTTTGTTACTGATCAATAATTCATAGTGAGTTGGGGCTTGTGTAAAAACAACATCAGTATTGCCCGCGGAATAAACCTCGACAAGTAAGGCGTCAGTGCTGGCAAGTTGGCTCTTGACCAGTGCAGCATGACTATTGGTGGTATTAATGAGCTTCATATGAGTTCCTCCTGACCTCTATCTTCATTTATTATAGCACTTTTTTTTATTTTGTGAAAGAAGTCCTTTAGTTTTTATGGGTATTTTTCCACTGTTCAATGCCCCATTTATGACTGCCACGTTTGAGTTTTTTAATAGCTTCATCTACAGGAAACCAAGCAAGATTGTTAAAATCTTCCAGTGGTTTTTGAGCTTCTGTATAGTCTACCACTTCATAAATATAGGCAGGATTGTAGTAGTAGGTATCGCGGTGGCTAGAATAGAAATACTCATCTGCTTGGCCATAGTATTGCCCTAAAACAGCGGTAAAGCCTAATTCTTCGATCAGTTCCCGTTTCAGAGCTTGTAAGTGATCTTCACCTGCCTCAATTTCCCCGCCAGGCAAGAACCAAGCCCCATTTGGAGCTTGAACGAGGATGATCTGATCCTTGTCCTTATTGGGAATAACAGCGTAGACACCATAGCGATTGACATAGGTCACATCTTGTTTCTTTTCACCAAAACTTGGAATGGTCATGGTTTTCTCTTTTCTTATTTTTTCATCATTATATCATATTTTTTAGCAAAAATCTGGAGGGAAAAAAGAAAGAGACTGGGACAAAAGTCCTAGCCTCTCAA
>NZ_KV811485.1:58027-91508 GCF_001813105.1 Streptococcus sp. HMSC072C09
TCTAACGAATTACCGATTTCTGTCCCACTCTCTGAATGTACATTTACTGATTATGATTCTGACTTCTTTTCAGCCGTCTTGTGAACAGCTTTGATACTAATATTCCCATTGCTGGTCATGACGGCTTTGAGTTGTTTCTCACTTGGATGTTCCAGGTAATAATCGGTAATGGCATCTTCGATATGGTCTTGGATGGTACGACGGAGTGGGCGGGCCCCCATTTTTGGATCGTATCCCAGATCGACCAATTTTTCTTTGACCTTCTCTGTCACATCCAGATGAATCTCATTTTGTGCGAGACGTTGACTGACTTCATCGAGCATGAGGGTAACGATTTGGAGAAGGTTTTCTTTTGATAGAGGTTGGAATTCAATGATGCCATCAAAACGGTTCATGAATTCAGGGCTAAAGAAGTTCCCGAGTTCTCCAAGTACAGAGTTGGTTCGACCTTCGCGAGCAGCTCCAAAACCAACATTGGCCTCAGCCTTGCCGGTTCCAGCATTAGAGGTCATGATGATAATGGTATCTTTAAAGCTGACGGTACGGCCTTGACCATCTGTCAAACGGCCATCATCTAAAACTTGCAAGAACATGTGCATGACATCTGGATGGGCTTTTTCCACTTCATCCAACAACACGAGGGAGTAAGGATTGCGACGAACCTTTTCCGTTAGTTGTCCAGCTTCATCGTAGCCAACATAGCCCGGAGGAGCTCCGACTAGTTTCGCTACGCTATGTTTTTCCATGTATTCGCTCATGTCAAAGCGGATCATATTGTCTGCAGAGCCAAAGAGCTCGATCGCTAATTGTTTAGACAGTTCGGTCTTTCCGACACCAGTTGGTCCGACAAAGAGGAAGCTTCCGATTGGACGGTTAGGCGATCCTAAGCCGACACGATTGCGTCGAATGGCTTTCGCGATTTTATCTACTGCATCGTCTTGACCAATCACATGAGCTTTCAAATCAGAAGCCAGATTGATCAATTGAGACTGTTCTTTTTCTTTCAAATCACCAACAGGAATATTGGTCTTTTGTTCAACGATGTGTTCAATCGTTTTTTCACTGATGACAGGGGTCTCCTGATCAGTGACATGTTGACCTTGCATTTCCTTGTATTTCGCGATTTGATCGCGGAAGTAGGCTGCTTTTTCAAAGTCTTCTTCGCGCGTCGCTTGAGCTTTGAGGTTTTCCGCTTCAATCAAGCGCTGATCGATCACTTTTGGATCCACAAAGTTTAGGGTCAGGTTCATCTTAGATCCCGCTTCATCCAACAGATCAATGGCCTTGTCTGGCAGGAAGCGATCTTGGATGTAACGGTTTGAAAGAATAGCTGCCGCTTCGATGGCACCGTCTGTATAGTGGACGTGGTGGTAGTCTTCGTATTTTTTCTGGATGCCCTTGAGGATGGTGATGGTTTCTTCAACCGTTGGTTCATCGACCTTAACGGGCTGCATCCGACGTTCCAAGGCCGCATCTTTTTCAATGATACGGTATTCATTGAGGGTAGTAGCCCCAACTAATTGGAGTTCTCCACGCGCCAAGGCTGGTTTGAGGATATTTCCAGCGTCCATATTGCCTTCGCCGGCTGATCCTGCGCCAACAATTTCATGGATTTCGTCGATGAACAGAATAACATCTTCGCGTTGACGAATTTCATCCATTAATTTTTGCATGCGTTCTTCGAATTGACCACGGATGCCTGTGCCCTGAACGAGGCTCACGACGTCTAGGCGGATGACTTCTTTTCCTTGCAATTTATGTGGAACGTCGCCATCGACGATTTTTTGAGCCAGGCCTTCCACAACGGCAGTTTTTCCGACCCCAGGTTCTCCAATCAGAACCGGGTTGTTCTTGGTTCGACGGTTGAGAATTTCGATGACACGGATAATCTCCTCATCACGGCCAATGACAGGGTCAATATCCCCTTTGCGGGCAATTTCTGTGACATTGATGCCGAACTCTTCTAAAAGACCTTTTGGCTTTTGAGGACGGGCTTGACGAGGGTCTTGACCACCACGGTTATTGTTTTGGCCGTAGCCGCCACCTCCATAACTGCCTCCGGATTGAGTTGGAGGGGTTTGAGGTTCTTGCGGACTTTGGAAGTTTCCAAGGTTATTGAAGAAATCTTCAAAAGGATCTCCAGTGAGTTGGCTACGTTGGGTCATGCCTTTCAAGAAGCTGTTATTAGGGTCTGTTTTCATAATTTTATAGCAATTTTGACAGAGGTCTACTTGCTGCTGACGTCCATTTACATTTGTATATAAATGGATGGTTGATTCATTTATTTTACAATTTTGACAAAGCATATACATACCTCACAGTAGGTTTTTGATGGTTTTCCATCAAGAGACGAGCCTATTTTTGAAAGGTCAAAAATAGTCAAAGATTTATAGTTTCATTATATCAGTATTCTAGAAGTTTGCAAGAATTTGCTACGGAATGTCGCTAAGGATTGAAGAAAGAGCAAATCAATGGAAAAATGTGAATTTTTATTGGAAGAGCTTTCTCTTTTATGATAAAATAGGAGAGTAGAAAGTAAAGAGGAGAAATAAAATGGAATCACATTTAGTACGGATTATCAACCGTTTGGAGACGATGACAAAAGACGGTGGAAACTTGAAACGTAATTTTGAACGTGACGGTGTTGTTGTCGCTGAAGTAGCCTACAACCACAATGAAGAAGAAGGTTCAACCTTTACACTTCGTGATGTTGAAGCGCGTGAAACCTATACATTTGATAGCATTGATTTAATTGCAATGGAAATTTATGAATTGCTTTACTAAGCAGCTGTGTGGATGAGTTTGGGGTGGTCTCAAGCTCATTTTTTGTCCATCTGGCTATAGTTTTCGTCTATAAGAAATTCTAATTAGGAACAGTTAGGTTTGAGAGTTGAAATCTGCTATAATAGAGAGGACTATTTTCATTACTTGACTAGAAAGAGAATTGATATGACGACACTCATTGATGGAAAGGCGCTCGCTACAAAATTACAGGGTGAGATTGCGAAGAAAACAGCACGATTAAAAGAAGAGACAGGGGTTGTGCCTGGTCTCGTTGTCATCGTGGTAGGAGATAATCCAGCCAGCAAAATCTATGTAAGAAATAAAGAGCGTTCTGCTATTGCGGCAGGCTTTCGGAGTGAAGTGAGACGACTTCCTGAAAGCATCAGCCAAGCTGAATTATTAGAAGTGATCGAACACTACAATCAAGATCCCCTTTGGCATGGGATTTTAGTGCAGTTGCCACTGCCTAAGCATATCGATGCGGATGCAGTCCTTTTAGCCATTGATCCGACAAAAGATGTGGATGGCTTTCATCCATTGAATATGGGACGCTTGTGGGCTGGAAATCCGATTATGGTGCCATCGACTCCCGCTGGTATCATGGAGATGTTCAAAGAGTACGGGATTGATCTAGAAGGGAAGCGAGCAGTCGTGATTGGTCGTTCCAATATCGTTGGAAAACCAATGGCGCAGTTGCTCCTCGCCAAAAATGCGACGGTAACCTTGACCCATTCCCGGACCCATCATCTGCCTAAAATTGCTAGAAGAGCAGATATCTTGGTTGTTGCGATCGGTCGTGCCAAATTTGTAACAGCAGACTTCGTGAAAGAAGGCGCCGTTGTTATTGACGTCGGAATGAATCGCGATGAGAATGGCAAATTGTGTGGGGATGTCGATTTTGACTCTGTTGCACCTTTGGCCAGTCATATTACCCCGGTACCAGGAGGGGTTGGGCCTATGACTGTCACCATGCTGATGGAGCAGACCTACGAAGCAGCTGTTCGTGCCTTAAAAAAATGAAAGTGTGAACAAGATGAAGTTTGTATTTGATTTAGATGGAACCCTGTCATTCGATGGTGTCACAATCGATGATGAAATCAAACAGGTCTTATTGAGAGCAGAAGAATTTGGCCATGAAGTTGCCTTTGCTTCTGCACGTTCTTACCGGGACTGCTTGGGTCTTTTAGGGGACCCATTGAGTCAGCAACTCGTGATAGGCTTAAATGGTGGATTGGCCTATCGCCAGGGGCAATTGGTATATGAGGAACAATTGGACAAGGATGTGTATCGGGAAGTCCTTGGCTTTTGCCGCCATTACAATCTACCATTTTTTGTGGATGATACCTTTGATTATAGCGGACAGATTTTGGAAAAGATTCCTTTTGTTGCTAATGTAGATCCCCTCAAGAAAGCCCAGTATCGTTCATTAGAGGAGCTGACAGATCCGATTAAGGTCGTGATCTATATGGGTGGCCATGAGGAGCTCGTGGATGAGATCATCGAGCGGATCGAAAAGACAGATAAGGCCCATATCCGCTATCATGCGCATGAAAAATGCATCTATCTCAATCCAGCAGACACGCATAAAGCGACAACAGTAGAAGAACTCTGTGGAGAGAATTTCGTGGCTTTTGGCAATGATCAAAATGATATCGAGCTCTTTGAAAAAGCTCTTTATGCAGTTCAGATTGGTGATTTTCCAGCCCTTCAGCCTTATGCGGATGATCAATTGGTAGCCAAACAAAATCAACCACAAGCTGTGGCTGCTAAGATCTTGCAAGTCTTCGCAGAATTCAGAGGAAAATAAAAGAAGGAGGGTGAGTCGTGGCTTCTCGTTTTTCGCTAGAAATGAGGAAGGTATGAGAACAGTTCAAAAAGAAGAGATCCAGCGTGTCATTGCAAAGCGAAAGGCGAATTCTTATAAAGGGGATTTTGGTCGCCTGCTCTTGATTGGGGGGACTTATCCTTATGGGGGAGCCATCATTATGGCGGCGCTTGCTGCGGTTCATAGTGGTGCGGGGCTGGTTACTGTCGCAACAGATCCTGATAATCTGACAGCCCTTCATAGCCATCTTCCTGAAGCCATGGGCTTTGATTTGGCAGATCACGAACTCCTTTGTGAGCAGCTCCAAAAAGCCAGCGTGATTCTTGTCGGTCCAGGCTTAAAGGAAGCAAGAGAAAACCATGCAATCTTGCACATGATTTTTGAACAAGTCTCTAGCCAGCAGGTCTTGATCTTAGATGGCGGAGCTATTAGTCTTTTTGCAGCCTCTCAGTTTGACCTGCCAGAGGCTCAGTTGGTCTTTACCCCTCATCAAAAAGAATGGGAAAAACTGTCAGGACTTGATCTAGCAAGCCAGACTGAAGACAAGAGTCGAAGAGCAGTACAGAACTTTCCTCAAGGGACTGTCATTGTAGAAAAAGGGCCTCATACCCGCATTTGGACAAGTGGGCAAGAAGAGGGCTATCAGCTAGATGTTGGTGGTCCCTATCAAGCCACAGGTGGAATGGGGGATACCTTGGCAGGGATGATCGCAGGGTTTGCGGGTCAATTTCCACAGGTCAGTCTCTATGAGCGCGTGGTGGTTGCGACCTACCTTCATTCAGCCATTGCAGAAGACTTGAGTAAAGAAGCTTATGTGGTTCTACCCACGACCATTAGTCAAGAAATCCCAAAATGGATGAAGAAATGGAGTGACCAAGATCAGGTTACTAGCACTGAAAATAGGGAGTAGGTAAAAAAATGAAGGAAAGCATTCGGAAAGCAAATCAGTATATCGATGAAAACAGGGAGAAGGTCAACCAGCAATATCGAGGAGCATTTCATTTGTTACCTCCAATCGGCTGGATGAACGATCCAAATGGCTTTGTTTATTTCCGTGGGGAATACCATTTGTTCTACCAATTCTATCCCTATGATAGTGTTTGGGGTCCCATGCATTGGGGGCATGCCAAATCAAAAGATCTTCTCCATTGGGAAGAACTGCCAGTAGCTTTAGCACCAAGTGAAAGCTATGATAAGGATGGTTGTTTCTCGGGTAGTGCTATTGTGAAAGATGACAAGCTCTATTTGCTTTATACTGGTCATGTAGACGATGAGGAAAAGCGAGAAGAGACTCAATGTCTTGCGGTTTCGTCAGATGGCATTACCTTTGAAAAGTTGCCTACTAATCCAGTGATCCATGCTCAACATATTGAGGGGATCGCAGATATTGCAGATTTTCGTGATCCTAAAATTTTTGAATACCAAGGAAGCTATTACGCTGTCGTTGCTTCTAAGACGCCAGATGATAGAGGTCAAATTCTCCTATTTGCATCAAGTAATCTAGTAGATTGGGACTTTACATCAGTTCTTTTAGAAGGTGAAAAAGGGCAAGGGATTATGTGGGAGTGTCCCGATTTCTTCCCTTTAGATGGCAAATGGGTCTTGATCCTGTCACCCATTGAAATGGAAAGGCAGCAAGAAAAATACTGGAACTTAAATTCGACGGTTGCCTTTATCGGTGACATGAATTGGGAAACGGGGCACTTTCGTGTCGATTCCTATGATGAATTGGATGGTGGTTTGGATTTCTATGCCCCTCAAACTTGTCAAGGACCAAATGGCGAACGATACATGGTTGCCTGGATGCAAATGTGGCACCGGTCTATCCCCAGTCATGATTTAGCTCATGGGTGGGCAGGTAGTATGACTCTTCCAAGAAAATTGTCTCTGAAAGACGGACGATTGGTTCAGGAGTTACCTGAGTCAGTGAAAGAACACTTTCTTGTAGAGCATGCGTCAGAAACCATTGTTCAGGGCAATCAGATCACGATCCCAGCGAGAGGGAAACAAACCTTGTTTGAACTAGATGCCAAACCGGGTTGCTCCTTTATCTTAGGTTATGGCGATGAAACTGATCCTGATAGTGTCTTGCAATTGGTTTATGACGCCTCTCAAAAACGCTTTAGCTTAAGTCGAGACCAATTTGGGCACCCCATTTCTGGAAAAGAAAATCCAGCATTTCAATCGAGATGGATTCAGTTGGATGCTGAAAAGGATCATCATTTTTCGATCATTCGCGATACCAACTCAATCGAAGTATTCGTGGATGGTAAAACTCTCTCGATGACCTTTTATGAAACGACTGAGAATCCCGTCTATACTCTCACGGCAGATGAAGGGATCGATTGGGTCGTGAAAACCTATCAAAAATAGGAAATCAATAGCCTCCTAAAGAATAAAAAGACAAGTCTTGTGACTTGTCTTTTTATTCTTTAGGAGAGGACAGAAGCGAGGAGCCCTCCGAGAATGAGGATGATAGCCCCGCTCAGTCGGTTGGCCATTTGGGCGAAGGCGATCATTTCCATACGATCAGATGCGGAGAGAACAGCGATATTTCCGGTTCCTCCCATCGAGTTATTGATCATACCAGATCCGATAGCAGTCTCGACTGGATACAATCCAACCAGTTTTCCGATCACAGCAGATGCAAGCCCCATAGCTACCACAGAGGTCAAGCTTAGGAGAATGAATTGCCAGGTCATCGCCTTAGCTAGAGTTGAAAGGTCAATCAAGGAAAGACCGATCCCAGCTAGGACTGCATGGGTGAGGTTGGTCATAATGACTTGGTTGAACATGACCACACAGTTTTCCAAAGGTTTTGGGACAGCATTGAAAGCTTTCAGGATAAAGACGATGATAATCATGAAGGCATAACTGTGGATTTTTGGAACAAAGGCATTGCAGATGACCCCGAGAAGAAAAATACTAAAGGCAAACATCATTCCAACTCCGATTTGGGTCGGATCAAGTGTGAGTTTTTCTTTCTTCAATTCATCTTTATTGACGGGAATCAAGACACCGTGACCATTGTAAGGACTGTCTGCAAAGATTTTGACGATCAAAACAGCTCCAATGATGGCAAGGATATTACCAAGTGTGGTAGCGGGTGCCAATTGAGAGAAGATGGCTGCTTGGCTTCCATGGAGATTAGCAGCGTATATCTTTGAAAGAGGCAGGATTCCAGCTCCCATTCCTCCGACCATTTGTGGGAATGAAACATAGAGAATCGAATGTCCAAATCCTTGTCCCAAAAGGCTTCCAATGATCCCAACAGAGAGAGCCCCAATGACCATGGTGACCAAGGAAACAGGAATAAAGCGAGCGGAAGCTTTTACCAAGAGATTGCGATTCATCCCTAGAATAGCCCCACAAATCAAGGCTGCGATATAAAAATCCAGAAAGCCAAAGGAATCTCCCAAAAAGCCCTTGGTGGCTGTGATAATATTTGCTGGAATAACATGGAAGGTCGCTAGAAGAGTAGCTCCTAGTAAGGTGAAGACGGATCCTCCACCTAGGTAAGAATTCATAATTGGCAGTTTCTCACCGATAAAGTAGAGAAGATGCCCCATGACGACCAAAAGTAGGGTTAATCCGAGCATATTGAGTGGGAGTTTCCCCATAGCAATCGTCACCGCGAGAACGATGACGATGAATGCATATAGAGGGAGACTGACACCGGAAATTTTGATTTCATTCAATTTTTTCATGGTTGTTCAGTCAGCTCCTTATTAGTATTTTGGATACCATTTAAGGTCACGTACAGCTTTTGCCATATCTGTTTCTTTGGCTTGTGCAAGCCCTTGTTCTTGAGCTTTCTTGGCAACAGCTTCAGCCACCTTGATAGACACGTCAGCTACATATTGGAATGGTGGAAGGACTGGCGCACCTGGTTGACCTGGATTGACAATACCTGACAATGAGTGAGCTGCTGCCCCAATCATTTCATCTGTCAACAATTTGGCTTCAGATGCTAACATACCAAGACCAAGACCTGGGTAGATCAAAGCGTTATTGGCTTGACCGATTTCATAGTCCACACCTTTGTAGCTGATGGTTCCTGAAGGAACACCGGTAGCGACAAAGGCTTTACCGTCTGACCATTCGATGACTTGTTGGGCTGTTGCTTCCAATTTCTTGGTTGGGTTAGAAATTGGGAAGATAACTGGGCGTTCAGTGTTTTCACACATGGCTTCAACCACTTCTTTAGTGAAGGCACCTGGGTTTGTAGAAGTTCCGACCAAGATCGTTGGTTTTACTGTTTTGATCACTTCAAGAAGATTGGTCATATCGCCTTTACCTTCGAAGTCAGAACGTTTTTTAGCAAATGGTTTTTGAGCTGGCGTCAAATCTTCCATATCGTCAAACAAAAGACCTTGTTTATCGATCATGAAGAAACGTTTGTAAGCTTCTTCTGGAGAAAGCCCTTCAGCAACCATTTCAGCGTGAACACGGTCTGCGATACCAGCACCAGCAGAACCACCACCATAGCAAAGGTAAACTTGGTCTGTCAATTTTTCACCAGTGATATCCATTGCTCCAAAGATACCACCCAAGACAACAATCCCAGTTCCTTGAATATCATCGTTGAAAGTTGGGATTTCTTTCTTGTAACGGTTCAAGATATCAGCTGCATTTGAACGACCGAAGTCTTCCCAGTGAAGATACAATTTAGGGAAAAGTTTTCCAGCTGTTTGAACGAATTGATCGATAAAGGCATCGTATTTTTCACCACGAACACGTTCATGACGATTCCCCAGATACATTGGATTGTTCAACAATTCTTCACGGTTGGTACCAGCATCGATGACAAGAGGCATAACGCAAGCTGGATCAATGCCTGCTGCAGCAGTGTAGACCATCAATTTACCGACAGAGATATCAACCCCTTGGACACCCCAGTCACCGATACCAAGGATTCCTTCTGCGTCAGTTGCAACGATCAAGCGGATATCGCGATCGCCAGCTGCATTTTTCAACGTTTCTTCGATATTTTCTGGGTGGTTAATATCAAGGTAAGCAGCATATTGTGGATCTACGAAGAGTTCAGAATATTGTTCAATAGTATCTGCGATCACTGGATCATAGACGATTGGGTTGAACTCAACGATGTGTTGGTTAAAGAGGTAGTAGAAAAGAGTACGGTTTGTATTGAAAATTTCCATCAAGAAAAGACGTTTTTCAAGGTCTGATGGTTTGCGCAAGAAATGTTGGTAAGCTTGTTCAGCTTGTTCTTCGATGGTTTGAACATATGGAGGAAGAAGACCGATCAGGCCAAGTTCTTTACGTTCTTCCATTGTGAAAGCAGTTCCTTTATTAAGGAATGGATTATTTAAAATTTCATGTGATTTCATTGCGAAATACTCCTCATAAATAATTTATCTGTAAGATTTTTTCTCACGCAAGCCATTATAGTCTTCTGTAATTCTTATAGTCAACTTCCCTTGTCCTTATAAAAAAATTTTATAAGTAAGAGTTTTGTGTTAGAATGAAGGAAATGGAAATTGTAGAAATAGAGGGATAGAGATGAATATCCGAGACTTGGAATATTTTTATCAACTGTCGAAATTAAAGTCTTATACAGATGTGGCGCATTATTTTCAAGTGAGTCAACCGACTGTGACTTATGCCATCAAGCGTTTAGAGGACCACTATGCTTGCCAGTTGGTGGAAAAATCGTCTTCTAATCGTGTCTTGCACCTAACTCAGCCAGGGAAGGTTTTAGCCAATCACGCGCGAGAGGTTTTAATTGAAATCGAAAAGACGGAAAAAGCTGTTGAACGAAGTAAAAAGAATCTGTTGCGCATTGGATTACCGCCATTGATCACTAGCGATATCATGAAAAAATTTGGGACGCATGATGAAGAGCTTGAGATTTTTCGTCAATCGCAATTGGTGCAATTAGGTTCTAGGGATTTGATGCGATTGTTGGTGCGTGGAGATTTAGATTTTAGTCTACTGGGAAGCTTAGAGCCTATCTCGCACGCGCATTTGACCAGTCAGCTCCTGTATAAAAAAGAATTTTTTGTGATTGTTTCAAAGGATCATCCACTAGCAGATCGCAAGGAAATTTCTTTTAAAGAGGTGTTAGAGGAGACCTTCATTCTGTTAGATGAGCATCATGTCCACATGACGGCTTTTAAACGCTTGAATGCTCGCTTTGATGATTTGGCCCAGTCTACTGTTGTCTTGACCGATTCCAACTTGGTCTTGAGTTTCATCGAAGAAAATTTGGGAATTGGTCTCATGACCGATCTGACTCTCTTTCCAGAATATCCAAATGTTGTCAAAATTCCGCTGGTTGAAGAGGAAAAAACAGTCTTTTATATTAGTTATGCCTATCCAAATGAAGGGGAACCCCAAGCGCTTCTTAGCTCCTTTATTGAACGGTTAGAGAAGTGTGGAAAATAAGGAAGCTGGTTTAAAATAGACCAGTAGAAAGTGTCTTGAATAAAATGAGGCATGTAGAGAAAGGAAATTCATGATTTCGCTTTGTCTGCCAGCCTTTTTTGGCGTTTTTTGGTATAATTAAACTTGATCATATTCTGCAGAAAGGAGTTCCTATGTCCAACTATTTATCCGTATCAAGTTTGACCAAATATTTGAAATTAAAATTTGATAAGGATCCCTATTTGGAAAGGGTTTATCTGACAGGGCAGGTCTCCAATTTCCGAAAACGTCCCAACCACCAGTATTTTTCATTAAAGGATGAAAAAGCGGTTATTCAGGCGACGGTCTGGGCTGGGGTTTATCGAAGCTTTGGTTTTGAGCTAGAAGAAGGCATGAAGATCAACGTCATCGGTCGCATTCAGCTCTATGAGCCAAGTGGGAGTTATTCCATTGTCATTGAAAAGGCTGAGCCAGATGGGGTAGGGGCCTTGGCCATCCAATTTGAGCAACTCAAGAAAAAGTTGACCGAAGAAGGGCTCTTTCAGGACCGGTGGAAGCAAGCTCTGCCACAATTTCCAAGAAAGATCGGGGTCATCACCAGTCAAAGTGGGGCCGTGATTCGTGATATTATCACAACGGTGGGCCGACGCTTCCCTGGTGTTGAGATTGTGCTCTACCCGACCAAGGTTCAGGGTGAAGGTGCATCTAGCGAGGTGGTTGCTAATATTCAAAGGGCTAACCAACGGGATGATTTGGATGTCTTGATTATCGGTCGTGGGGGTGGTTCGATTGAAGACCTCTGGGCCTTTAATGAAGAAGCAGTGGTGCGAGCCATTTTTGAATCGCGGATTCCGATTATCTCCAGTGTTGGACATGAGACAGATACGACTCTGGCCGATTTTGTAGCAGACCGACGAGCCGCTACTCCGACAGCCGCTGCTGAATTGGCCACTCCAGTAACGAAATTGGATCTCTTGTCCCATTTACAAAAGCAGGAAAATCGCATGGCAACAGCCATGTCCAATCGCTTGGCCTATAATCGTGAACGTTTGGCCAAATTAAGTCAATCGGTTATTTTTAGACAGCCTGAAAGGCTCTATGATGGCTACCTGCAAAAGATTGACCAGTTGCAATTGCGCTTGAAACAAGGGATGCGGGATGCTTATGGACAAGGGGCGAATCAGCTGCAAGGTCTGCGTCATCGCTTAGAAGCCATGTCTCCTTTGCATCGCATCGAGCGCTACCAGGACCGCCTGCTCCAAGATAAGAGAATCTTAACCAACCGAATGGAACAAGTCCTAAAAGAGCAAAAGATCAAGGTGAAAGGCTTATCAGAAGCCCTCTTGATGCTCGATACCAGTCGGATTATTGCGCGTGGCTATGCCATGGTCAAGGAAGGAGATCAGGTCCTAGATTCCGTTGCGAAAGTAACAGAAGGGGACCCGCTGTCACTCATCATGAGAGATGGCCAGTTAGAAGTAGAGGTAAAACATGTCGAAAGAAAAGAAATTTGAAGAAAATTTAGCAGATTTGGAAGCCATCGTCCAAAAATTGGAGAGTGGTGATGTGGCTTTAGAAGAAGCCATTACAGAATTCCAAAAAGGAATGAAGTTGTCGAAAGAATTGCAAGATACCTTGGATCAAGCAGAGAAAACCCTGGTCAAGGTCATGCAAGCAGATGGTACTGAAGCGGATCTAGCATGAGACAAGAAGAAAAACGAAATAGAGTAGAGCAAGCAGTTCGCTCTTTTTATGAGGAAAAATCTGTTGCCCCCCATTTAGTGGAGTCGGTCCTTTATTCGATCCAGGCAGGAGGAAAACGCCTGCGCCCCTTGCTTCTTCTAGAATTGTTAGAGGCCTTTGGACAGGAATTGACGGAGGCTCACTTTCAAGTGGCAGGGGCTTTAGAGATGATCCACACAGGAAGCCTTATTCACGATGATTTGCCAGCCATGGACAATGATGATTACCGTCGGGGGCAATTGACCAATCATAAGAAATTCGGAGAAGACCTGGCGATTTTAGCAGGGGATGCGCTTTTTCTTGATCCCTTTGGGATGATTGCTGCCAGTGCCCTTCCTGATGCGGTCAAGGTCTCTTTGATCCTTGAATTGTCAGATGCTTCCGGTAGTCGTGGAATGGTAGCTGGCCAAGTCCTGGATATGGAAGGGGAGCACAAACAGCTCACATTAGCAGAGTTGCAGACTATCCATGCCAATAAGACAGGACGCCTCCTTGCCTATCCTTTCATCGCAGCTGGTTTGATTTTAGAGTTGCAAGCAGACATTGCTCAGCTTTTAAAAAAAATCGGGAAAAAATTAGGCCTGGCTTTTCAAGTGAGGGATGATATTTTGGATTTGATCGCTGATTTTGAGGCTTTGGGGAAGACCCCTCAAAAGGACTTAGTGGCTGAAAAATCGACCTATCCAGCCCTGTTGGGATTGGAAGAATCAAAAGCTTTGCTGACAAGTGAATTAGACGCTTGCGAGGACTTGTTGGATCAGATTACAACTGCTTGCGACTTTGATCCGCGAGCGATCAAGAAATTAATAGAAGGATTACGAATAGATGGCTAAGGAAAGAGTGGATGTATTAGCCTATAAACAAGGCCTATTTGATACCCGCGAACAAGCCAAAAGAGGGGTGATGGCAGGTCTTGTCGTTGCCGTCATCAATGGTGAGCGCTTCGATAAACCGGGTGAAAAAATTGATGAAGCAACCGAGTTGAAATTAAAGGGTGAAAAGCTCAAATATGTCAGCCGGGGCGGTCTTAAATTAGAAAAAGCCCTGAACCAATTTGGTTTATCTGTAGAAGGTAAAATTGCGATTGATATTGGAGCTTCTACAGGTGGCTTTACAGATGTCATGCTGCAAAACGGAGCCAGCCAGGTCTTTTCGGTGGATGTCGGGACCAATCAGTTGGCCTGGAAATTGCGCAATGATCCTCGAGTGGTCTCGATGGAACAGTTCAATTTCCGCTATGCCGAGCCAGATGATTTTGAAGCGACACCGAGCTTTGCGAGTATCGATGTCAGCTTTATTTCCTTGGACTTGATTCTGCCAGCCCTTCACCGGATTTTGGCAGAAAATGGACAAGTCGTGGCCTTGGTCAAACCTCAGTTTGAGGCAGGACGCGAACAGATCGGGAAAAATGGGATCATTAAGGATCCTAAGATTCATTTAGCAGTTCTTGAAAAGGTCGCTACTTTTGCAGGGACACATGGCTTTGCGGTAATGGGAGTAGATTATTCCCCTATCCAAGGAGGCCATGGCAACATCGAATTTTTGATGTATCTAGAAAAAAAAGAAGAGAAAACAAAGCCAACTACAGAGCAGCTGGAGGCTGTTGTGGAGCTGGCACACAAGGAATTTAAACATGAAGAGTAAGAATATCAGATTAGAAAAAATTCGCCGCTTCATTCGCGATCATGAAGTGGGGACGCAAGAAGAGATCGTCGAACATTTGAAAGAAGAAGGCATCTCAGCAACCCAAGCGACGGTGTCACGGGATATCAAAGAATTGGGCATCGTAAAACGCCCTCTGAAAGACATGACCTATGTCTATGAATTGCCACGCAAGCACCACCAAGGGATCGGGATGATCGAAAGCAATATTTTGTCTCATCGTCGCATGGGAGAATATGTCAATTTCACCATGGTTCCAGGGACAGCTCCTTTAGTTAAACGGCGCTTGCGGGAGATTTATAAGGATCATATCTTTAGTATTGTCGCAGATGATGATACAATCTTGCTGATCGCCTATTCAGCTCCAGAAGCAGAGAATATCCTCAAATCAATCTTTGGGTGGTAAGAGCCTATGCTATTAGAAATTTCGATTAAGAACTTTGCCATTATCGAGGAGATTTCCTTAAATTTTGAAAAGGGAATGACGGTACTGACAGGGGAAACAGGTGCAGGGAAATCCATCATTATCGATGCCATGAACATGATGCTGGGAAGCCGTGCAACGACGGATGTCATTCGACACGGAGCCCCAAAAGCGGAAATCGAAGGTCTCTTCACCGTTGAGAGCAATCGACACCTGACAGCTCTTTTTGAAGAGCAAGGACTAGAGTGGACCGATGAATTGATCATTCGCCGAGAGATTTTGCAAAATGGACGAAGTGTCAGCCGGATCAATGGTCAAATGGTGAATTTATCTGTCTTAAAGGCAGTCGGTCAACATTTAGTGGATATCCATGGCCAGCATGATCAGGAAGAACTTATGCGGCCCCAATTGCATATCGCTATGCTGGATGAATTTGGGGATGCAGCCTTTTTCCAAACCAAAGACGCTTATCGTCAGACCTTCGAAGACTACAAACGCCTGCGCAAACAAGTGGTGGAACTCCAGCGCAACCAGCAGGAAAACAAGGCCCGTATTGAGATGTTGGAGTTTCAGATTGCGGAGATTGAGGCAGCTGCCTTGGAAGTGGATGAGGATGTGCGTTTGGAGCAAGAACGCCAACGCCTGCTCAATCATAAAATGATCGCAGATATCCTAACCAATGCCTATACCATGCTGGATGCAGAAGAGTTTTCGAGTCTAGCCAATGTTCGCTCAGCCATGAATGATCTGGAAAGTATTGAAGAATATGATACCAGCTACAAAGAGCTCTCAGGCCAGCTGGCGGAAACCTTCTATGCCCTTGAGGACATTACCAAACGCTTAGAAGATGTGGTCGATGGTCTGGAGTTTGATGGCAATCGTCTCATGCAGGTGGAGTCACGTTTGGATTTGATCCATTCTATCACCCGCAAGTATGGTGGCCAAGTCAAGGACGTCTTAGAATATCTGGCGCAAATTACTAAAGAATATAGTCTCCTCACTGGAAGTGACCTCTCATCTGAGGAATTAGAAAAAGAACTCAAACGTTTGGAAAAGAGTTTGGTAACCTTAGCTCAAAATTTGAGTGATCAGCGGCATGCCTTGGCCCAAGCTTTAGAAAATGAAATCCAGCAAGAATTAGCGGACCTTTACATGGATAAGGCGCGCTTCCAAGTGCGATTTAGCAAAGCTAAGTTTAATCGTGAAGGAAATGAAGCTGTTGAATTTTACATTTCGACCAACCCAGGTGAGGACTTTAAACCGCTGGTCAAGGTAGCATCCGGCGGAGAATTGTCACGCTTGATGTTGGCCATTAAGTCTGCTTTTTCTCGAAAAGAAGGAAAAACCAGTATCGTCTTTGATGAGGTAGACACAGGAGTTTCTGGGCGCGTGGCTCAAGCCATCGCAGCGAAAATTCATAAGATTGGTCAAAATGGCCAAGTGCTTGCCATTTCTCACCTGCCTCAAGTCATCGCTGCAGCAGATTATCAATTCTATATTGAGAAAATCAGTGATGAACACTCAACTGTATCTACTGTGCGTTTGCTCAATAGAGAAGAACGAATCGAAGAAATTGCCAAGATGCTGGCAGGAGAGGATCTAACGGAAGCTGCCCGTCAACAAGCAGAGCAACTTCTCAAGCGTTAAGAGAAAGAAGGTTTGAAACAATGTCAACATACTTTGTAGTCGGAGATATTCACGGAAAAGCACAAATGCTAGAAGAGCTCATGACAGAGTGGGATGGAAAAGCTCAATTAGTCTTTTTAGGGGATTTGATAGATCGAGGCGAAAACAGCAAACGATCAATTGAAATCGTAAAGGACTACGTAGACCATCACGGAGCTGTTTGCCTTTCCGGGAATCACGAGTACATGTTTTTAGCCTGGTTGGACAATCCAGAAGAGCGTTATGACCACTACCGAAGAAATGGTGGCGATACGACCATCAACTCTCTGTTAGGCCGGCCGCTCGATGCTCCTGTAGATGGCATTGCAGATGCGCAAGCAGTAGAAAATGCCGTTCCTGACTTGGTGGCCTTCATCCGTAGTTTGCCTTTTGACTACGAGACAGAGACCTATTATTTTGTTCACGCTGGTGTGGATCTAAGCCTTGAAAATTGGCGGGAAACCAGTGATTACCAAAAAGTCTGGATCCGAAAACCATTCCATGAAGCCGAGAATCAAACAGGCAAATGGATCGTCTTTGGCCATACACCAGTTTATGGACTGCTCAATGAGCCAGTCGGTACCGAAAATCTTTGGATTTCAGATCAGAAAATGGGCGTCGATGGAGGCGCTGTCTATGGTGGAGTCCTCCATGGATTGCTCTTGGATGATCAAGGCATCGTCCATGACCATGTCCTTCATAATACAGGTTTTTCTGCTGCAGACGACTGAGGAAGCAGGAATGGATATCTTTCACTGCAAAACCCCGTGTTTTTTGATATAATGAAAGCAGAACATTCTTAGGAAGAGTATAGAAATATATGGCAAATATTAAAATAGTTACAGACTCATCTATTACAATTGAGCCTGAAGTGGTTGAAGAATATGGCATCACCATTGTGCCACTTTCTGTTATGGTAGATGGAGTCCTTTATTCCGACAGTGAGTTGGGTGAAGGGGACTTCTTGCGCTTAATGCAGTCTAGTAAAAATCTTCCAAAGACCAGCCAACCACCCGTTGGAGTCTTTGCGGAAATTTATGAAAAACTAGCAGCAGACGGAGCTCATATCGTTTCGATTCATATGTCTCACGCCTTGTCAGGAACCGTAGAGGCGGCTCGTCAAGGGGCAACCTTATCAGGGGCAGAAGTAACTGTGATTGATAGTGGCTTTACAGACCAAGCCATGAAGTTCCAAGTGGTTGAAGCAGCTAAGTTGGCTAAAGAAGGAGCAGATCTAGACACCATTTTAGCACGTATCGAAGAAGTCAAAGAAAAGACAGAGTTGTATATCGGCGTATCTACCTTGGAAAATCTAGTTAAAGGTGGTCGGATTGGCCGTGTTACCGGACTTTTGAGCTCGCTTCTCAACATCCGTGTGGTGATGGAAATGAAGGACCATCAGTTGGAACCAATCGTCAAGGGACGTGGAAACAAGACCTTTAAGAAATGGTTGGATGAATTGGTAGAGAAACTTTCCCATAGTAAGGTGGCTGAGATCGGGATTTCTTACGCAGGGACACCAGAGTGGGCCAATGAAATGAAGGCTCAGTTGCAATCGCTCGTTGAAAATGCGATCCCAGTTCTAGAAACTGGATCGATTATTCAAACCCATACAGGTGAGAATGCATTTGCAGTTTTGGTGCGCTACGAATAAGCTGAATAAATGTTTGAAAAAACAGGTTTAGTACTTGACCTAAAGGCTTTTTTTAGATATTATAGTACTGTTAAGGCGTAAAGCCTAAAAAAATTTGGAGGATTTGTTAAATGGCTAACAAACAAGATTTGATCGCAAAAGTGGCAGAAGCTACAGAATTGACTAAAAAAGATTCAGCAGCAGCTGTTGACGCTGTATTCGCAGCAGTTTCAGAATACCTTTCAAAAGGTGAAAAAGTTCAATTGATCGGTTTCGGTAACTTCGAAGTTCGTGAACGTGCAGCTCGTAAAGGTCGCAACCCACAAACTGGTAAAGAAATCAAAATCGCAGCTTCTAAAGTTCCAGCATTCAAAGCTGGTAAAGCTCTTAAAGAAGCAGTTAAATAATTGCATTTTGAAAAGCCATCCTAGATTTCTAGGATGGTTTTTTTGTTGGACAGCTCTATAGGATAAGGGTATAATAGGAAAAAAGAAAGAGAGAAAAGACCATGCGATTCATTTTAGGACTCTTTGCCTTGTTGTTTATCCGACCTATTTTGTATCTATTGAAAGGGCTGTGGTTCGTACTGGAATTTTGCTTTATGATCCTCGTGGTCAAAATGATCCTAGGAACCGTGCGCTGGATGACCAGTTGGATCGGCTGAGAGTAGATTAGACTCGTATTCAGGATCGTTAATCAATGTCCCCCGGACATGAACTCGCTTTTCCGTTTTCAGGCTCGTGAATCAATGTCCCCTGGATATAAACTCGCTTTTCCGTTTTCAGGCTCATGAAAAAAATGTCCACTGGATATTTTTTTTAATTAAAAGCATTCTAAATAGTGATTTATTTTGAAACATGATATAATAAGGGTAACGAATCGATTAAATCATATTGGAAAGGGGGAATCATAGTGAACGCATTGCATCGTCATGAAGAAGAGCGCGTGGAAGAAGTCTTGCAAAATTTGCGTGCCAAGGGCATTCGGATTACCGATACCCGCAGAGCAGTTCTTTCCTATTTAGTGGCGAGTCATGAACATCCAAGCGCTGAGAAGATCTATCGCGATTTATTGCCTCAGTTTCCAAGCATGAGTCTAGCAACTGTCTACAACAATATCAAGGTTTTAATTGATGAGGGGGTTGTCTCTGAGATCAAGGTTCGCAATGATACCACGACCTATTTTGATTTCATGGGGCATGACCATTTGAATGTGGTATGTGAAAAATGTGGTCGTATCGCAGATGTGGACATTGAAGTCCCAGATCTTCGCGATGAAGCAGCCAGTCAAAGTGGTTACCAGATCACCAAGACTCAGATGACCGTCTATGGCATTTGCCCCGACTGTCAGAAAAATTAATGTGAGAAAAATCAGAGCCGTCAGGCTCTTTTTTGTGAGAAATTGCACTTTTCTATGGTCGCCACTAGATTTTTCACTGAAAATCTAGTAGAATAGAATAGATAAACGGGGGAAACCTCGGAGAATAAAAAGGAGATCCATCTAATGGTAAAATTGGTTTTTGCTCGCCACGGTGAGTCTGAATGGAACAAAGCTAACCTTTTCACTGGTTGGGCTGATGTTGATTTGTCTGAAAAAGGTACACAACAAGCGATCGACGCTGGTAAATTGATCAAAGAAGCTGGTATCGAATTTGACCAAGCTTATACTTCAGTATTGAAACGTGCGATCAAAACTACTAACTTGGCTCTTGAAGCTTCTGACCAATTGTGGGTTCCAGTTGAAAAATCATGGCGCTTGAACGAACGTCACTACGGTGGTTTGACTGGTAAAAACAAAGCAGAAGCTGCTGAACAATTTGGTGATGAACAAGTTCACATCTGGCGTCGTTCTTACGATGTATTGCCTCCTGCAATGGACCGTGATGATGAACACTCAGCTCACACTGACCGTCGTTACGCTTCACTTGACGATTCAGTAATTCCAGATGCTGAAAACTTGAAAGTTACTTTGGAACGTGCCCTTCCATTCTGGGAAGATAAAATCGCTCCAGCTCTTAAAGACGGTAAAAACGTATTCGTAGGAGCACACGGTAACTCAATCCGTGCCCTTGTAAAACACATCAAACAATTGTCAGACGACGAAATCATGGATGTGGAAATCCCTAACTTCCCACCATTGGTATTCGAATTTGACGAAAAATTGAACGTTGTAAAAGAATACTATCTTGGTAAATAAAAATATCCAGTGGATATTTTTATCCCGAGCCTGAAAATGCAAAAGCGAGGCAATTATAACGGGATTTGTTATCCATACAAAAAGCTGACTTCGGTCAGCTTTTTTGCTTGCCTTCCTTAGATCCTAGCTGGTTTTGGGTTTTCAGGGTCTCCTAAAAATGTTATAATAGAGTGTTACTAAATTGGGTTCCATTAGCCCTGAAAGGAAAAGAAAATGACAAAATCATTCTACATCACAACCCCTATCTATTACCCATCTGGTAAATTGCATATTGGTTCAGCTTATACAACGATTGCCTGTGACGTCTTGGCGCGTTACAAACGCATGATGAACTACGATGTTTTCTACCTGACTGGTCTTGATGAGCACGGTCAAAAGATCCAGCAAAAAGCAGAAGAAGCTGGGATTACGCCACAAGCTTACGTAGATGGGATGGCCGTTGGAGTGAAAGAACTCTGGCAATTACTCGATATCTCATACGATAAATTCATCCGTACGACAGACGATTACCATGAAGAAGTGGTGGCCCAAGTCTTTGAACGCTTACTTGCGCAAGACGACATCTACCTTGGTGAATACTCTGGTTGGTACTCAGTCTCTGATGAAGAGTTCTTCACAGAAAGCCAATTGGCTGAAGTATTCCGTGATGAGAATGGTAAGGTTATCGGTGGGGTAGCCCCATCAGGCCACGAAGTAGAATGGGTTTCTGAAGAATCTTACTTCCTTCGCCTCAGCAAATACCAAGACCGTCTGGTTGAATTTTTCAAATCTCAACCGGATTTCATCACGCCAGACGGCCGTCTCAATGAAATGTTGAAAAACTTCATCGAGCCAGGTTTGGAAGATTTGGCGGTATCTCGGACAACCTTTACTTGGGGAGTTCCAGTTCCATCGAATCCAAAACACGTGGTCTATGTATGGATCGATGCCCTTCTTAACTACGTGACGGCTCTTGGTTACGGTCAAGAAGATCATGAAAACTTTGAGAAATTCTGGAACGGGACCGTCTTCCACATGGTTGGAAAAGACATCCTTCGTTTCCACTCGATCTACTGGCCAATCCTTCTCATGATGTTGGATATCAAATTGCCAGAACGCTTGATTGCTCATGGTTGGTTTGTCATGAAAGACGGCAAGATGTCGAAGTCTAAAGGAAATGTCATCTATCCAGAAATGTTGGTGGAACGCTTTGGCTTGGATCCACTTCGTTACTACCTCATGCGCAGTTTGCCAGTTGGTTCTGATGGGACTTTCACACCAGAAGACTACGTAGCTCGCATCAACTATGAATTGGCCAATGACCTTGGAAACCTCCTCAACCGGACGGTAGCCATGATCAATAAATACTTTGGTGGCCAAGTTCCAGCTTATGTCGAAAAAGTCACTGCATTTGATGCTGATTTGTCTAAGGTAGTTGAAGAAAACATCGCTGAATACCACAAGCAAATGAATGCAGTTGATTACCCACGCGCTTTGGAAGCCGTATGGAACATCATCTCCCGGACCAACAAGTACATCGATGAGACAGCGCCTTGGGTCCTCGCTAAAGAAGATGGTGACAAGGAACAATTGGCAGCGGTCATGGCTCACTTGGCGGCTAGCCTTCGTGTCGTGGCTCACTTGATCCAACCATTCATGATGAACACCTCAAACGCCATCATGGAACAACTTGGCTTGGGCTTGGACTTCGATCTTGAAAATTTGACCTTAGCAGGCTTCCCTGAAAATGTCACAGTAGTTGCCAAAGGAACTCCAATCTTCCCACGTCTCGACATGGAAGAAGAAATTGCCTACATCCAATCTCAAATGACTGCAGGCAAACCACAAGAAAAAGAATGGATTCCAGAAGAAGTGGAACTCAAGTCTGAAAAAGACGAGATCAAATTTGAAGAATTTGACAAGGTTGAAATCCGTGTAGCAGAAGTCAAAGAAGTGGAACGCGTCGAAGGATCAGACAAATTGCTTCGCTTCCGCCTTGACGCTGGTGACGGTGAAGACCGTCAAATCCTCTCTGGTATCGCGAAATTCTATCCAAATGAACAAGAATTGGTCGGCAAAAAACTCCAAATCGTGGCCAACCTCAAACCACGTAAGATGATGAAAAAATACGTCAGCCAAGGCATGATTCTTTCAGCTGAACATGGAGATCAATTAACAGTCTTAACTGTTGATCCATCTGTTCCAAATGGAAGCATTATTGGTTAAACATATATAGAAAAGCACTCCCGCGGGAGTGCTTTTCTTGTGTCGATATAGTTCCCATCATTGAATTTTATAAGGATGGTATATGAGTCCTATTAGTAATGAATATTAATGGAGACTTCCGCAGTGAGAAAAGAGTCTGAAACGGTATCGTTTCAGACTCTCGGAAGATTTGAGACAGTGGGCTCAAATCTTAGGTATGGAATCCCAAAGGGATTCGCTACCGTCCGTCCTCACCTATGGAAAGTCTCCGAATATAGTCCCTATTCATCCGGCCGGTATTCTAGGATATCTCCTGGCTGGCAGTCGAGTTCTTTGCAGATGGCTTCAAGGGTGGTGAAGCGGATGGCTTTGGCCTTACCGGTCTTGAGAATGGAGAGGTTAGCAGTCGTGATGCCGATTTTATCGGCTAGCTCATTGGATTTCATTTTCCGCTTGGCCAGCATGACATCTAGATTGACGATAATCATGGCACCCTCCTTAAATGGTTAGCTCATTTTCTTCAGCAATCTCAATACCTCTCTCTAAAATCTTGCCAGAGACCCAGACGATTGGAACGGCAAGGAGAAGCCCTGTGTTAAAGGTAAATTGGAAAGTGAAGGGAAGGAGATAAGCATTTCCACTGGTTTCAAGTGTGCCAGACATAAAGGACAAGACCAAGAGAATCTTCCAAGCTCGGTTGCAAAGATCAATGTTGGAGTGAGAAAAGATCTTTTCTTGGTAGAGATTTTGGAGGAAGCTACGAATGGTGATGAGAAGGTAAATATAGATAGCGCTTGAGGCTAGTGGAAAGAGCAACTGCCAGAGAGGTTGCGGATGTTTGGGGAAGAGCTGGATGCCATTCACATCAAAGGACAAGCGTCCAGTTTGAATGAGATCTTTAAACACTCCCATCCGTGAAAGCAGGTGGACGACCAGTGCAGCCACAGTCATAAAGCCACAGAAGTAAATGAAAGCCGTCAAGACTTCAATGACATTTTTTAAGGTTTTTGAGTTTTTCATCGCAAGCCTCCTTGAAGTTTATTTATTTTTCACTTATAGTATACTCCTTATAAAAAATTAGTCAATAAAAAGTATCGAAAAACGATAAAAAAATAACGATAAACAAAATATTATTTTTGAAAAACAGGTATTCTCTGCTCAAGCTAGTCGGTTTAAGCCGGGGAAACCACTACATAGAGGGGAATTTTACTATACTTTCGATTTAGGGTATACTAGTGTAAAGATCTTATTCCATGGAGGTAGTGAAATGAATCTTAAGTGGAAGAAAAAATACCTGGGGCCGATTTTGGGGCTGGTCGGAACAGTTGTTCTGATCGGTGGAGTCTATCTCTACTCTAGTTCCAACATCCAACCAGACCATCAAAAGGAATTTAACCAGACCAGTAAGAAGGTCACCAAGCCAAAGGAAAAAGCTATTGACTTGAGTGGTGACTACGTCTCTAATGAACGGGATGAAGCCAAAATCGAGAAAAAAGGCAAGGCCTGGAAAATCGATTACCAAACGGCTGACGGCAAGGTATCTGCTGAATTTAGCACGGATTGGAAGGTCGAAGGGGCTAATAAAGTTTCGACAGGCAAGATGAAAAAGTCCGATGGGAATACAGACTTTACAGTCACTGTTCGTGTCTTCAAATACAAGACAGACAAGAAGCCTTTGATCACGGTCACCATGTCTGATAAAAATCCCGACCACGAGATGGTTTTTGCCAATCGAGAGGATTTTTTCAAATCGACAGATCCCAATGATGTCGTCCTTGATGGCAATCTCTCACCGTTTGAAGGTGCTTATTCCAATGATACCTATGAAAAGGAAATCGCCGATTCCGGTTTTAAACTTTATGGCTATACTCCAGAAGAATATTACCAAAACAAGACCAATGCCTTTCCAAGTATTGTAAATGGGGAGACTGGCTGGACTTTCTGGAGTGGAGGCACTCGGGCAAGTTACTTGTTCAATAAAGAAAAAGAGCCCAAGAAGCGAAAAGGCTATTATGAAGTTTATTTCACTGGAGCAAATGCGACTGCGATCCAAGGGCAAGAGCAAATCTTGTACTTGATCCCAGCAGGTGTGACAGGTCCTGATGGAGTGGCTTCTCAAGAACGTCGGATTCTCTTTGGGGATGCGGCTTTCCGTGATTACCATCTAGAGTGGTGGAAAGCTTACCCGCAACCGAAAAAAGAGAAAGACTTGGATATTGCGGCCATTAACGGAGGTGACTTCTCAAGCTTAGCTGGAACCTGGCGCAATGGCAAAGGAGCTGAGATCGTCATCCAAGCAGATGGAAAAGTCAAGGGCCAAGGTAGCCTCAAGGCCGTTGCGGACTCAGATAAGAAGAGCAAGATCCCTTATGTTGAGATGAAGATGGGTGAGACTGGTGCTGCGATTGGACTGCTGAAAATCGGTTTCCAAAATCCAGATGGAGACCAGTCTGATACCAGCAAGCCACGTCTAGTGGTCACTCAATCTGCAGGCAACTACCCGGTTGATCAATATTTCTACCGTCAATAAAAGAGAGTGGGACAGAAATCGGTCATTCGTTAGAATTCGATTTCGTCGTCCCACCTCTGCACAGTTGAGTAGGGCTGTAAAAGCTGATGAAATCAGCGTAGTAGAGCCCACTCAACCACTGCGTCTTGCTCGACAACCTAAAAATAATTGAGAGGCTAGGACTTTTGTCCCAGTCTCTTTTTTTCTGCAGGGAAAGGTCGTGGAGGCTAGTAAAAGGTTAGTCCCTAGCATTAAAAGGAAAAAAATGTAAAAAAGGCTTGACAAAGCAAACAAATAGCAGTATTATTAACTAGTTAATTAACTGATTAATAAACTGGTTAATAAAAATAAAAAAGAGGTGAAGGATGAAAAGGAGAAAAATGAAGGTTCTGGGACTCTTGTTTCTCGGTTTCTTTCTGCTGACAGCTTGTGGAAGTCAAGGAAATGCAGGCAAGCCCCCTTCTAAAAAAGGTCTTAAAATTGTCACGAGTTTTTATCCTATCTATGCCCTGGTCAAGGAAATCTCTGGCGATCAAAATGACATCTGGATGGTTCAGTCCGGTGCAGGGATCCATGATTATGAACCCTCAACCAAGGAAGTGGCCCAGATTTATGATGCGGATGTATTTGTCTATCATTCTCAGACCCTGGAATCTTGGGCCGGTCGCTTAGATCCCAATCTTCAAGGTTCCAAGTTGCGAGTGATCGAAGGCAGCCAAGGAATGACCCTTGATAAGGTGGCTGGATTAGAGGATGTCGAAGCTGGTCAGGGAAAAGAAGCCAAGCATTTATATGATCCGCATACTTGGTTGGATCCTGTAAAAATCGCAGAGGAAGGAAAGATCATTGCCCAGCGCTTGGGAGAGATCGATCCAAAGAACAAGGAGCGCTATCAGGCCAATGCTCAAAAGCTTGAAAAGCGCTGTGAGGAACTGGTAGCCCACTACCAGCCTCTCTTTGACAAGGCCAAACAAAAGACTTTTGTGACCCAGCATACGGCCTTTTCTTATCTGGCCAAACGCTTTGGTCTCAAGCAGTTAGGGATTGCTGGGATTTCCCCAGAGCAAGAACCGACCGCTCGGCAATTGGCCGAGATCCAGCAGTTTGTCAAAGACTACAAGGTGAAAACGATCTTTGTGGAAAAGCACACGTCGTCAAAGGTGGCAGATAGTATCGCTAAGGCAACAGGGGCGCGTGTCAAGGTCTTGGATCCACTGGAAGCTGATCCGCAAAACGATAAGGATCTATTAGCAAATTTAGAAGAAAATATGGCGAGTTTAGCCAAGGAATTAGAGGAGTAAATCAAGGATGAAGAAAAAGGGAACGATTGGAATTGTAGCAACTTTGGGAATAGGGCTATGTGCCTATGCGCTCAGTCAGCAACCACAAGCTAAGGAAGAGAAAAAGAATCAGATTCAGTATTTGCAAGCGGACAAGAAATCGTCATCGTCTGCCTCCAGTAAAAAGGAAGACAGCATCGAAGCGGTCAATGCCAAGGAAAAGACCCAGGCAGAGCAGATTGTCATCAAGATTACAGATGAAGGCTTTGTCACTTCTCATGGAGATCATTTTCATTACTACAGCGGCAAGGTCCCATTTGATGCCATCTTTAGTGAAGAGTTGATTTTGCGGGATCCAACTTATCAGTTGCAAGAAGCGGATATCGTGAGCAAGGTCAAGGATGGCTATATTATCAAACGCGCTGGGAAATACTATCTCTACTTAAAGGATGCCCAACATACAGTCAATGTGCGCTCGATCGAAGAGATCGCCCAACAGCAAAAGGGAGGCACCAAAGAAGAAGGAGAGACGGGATCGGTGCAAGCGAGCTCCTCGCACAAGGCAGGCAAGACCCGTGACTTCCGTCAACCGAGTCAAGCGCTGAAAGAAGGAAAAACTCTTGAGATGCTGACGGCTAAGAACCATACAGGTGGTGGCTATCGTACGGACGATGGTTATGTCTTTAGCCCTGGAGATGTCATTTCAGATACAGGGGACGGCTTTATTGTGCCCCATGGTGGCCATTTCCATTATATTCCAAAGAGTGCTTTATCTGCTGGAGAGTTAGCAGCAGCCCTCTCCGTCTTAGGTGGTCAAGCCGGTCATCAGGCTGGGAACTCACACCTAGCTGGAGCAAGCACAGAGCAAGCTACTCCAGATCAAGCCTCTCCAAGCCTTGGGAAGCAAGCGAGCAACCAGCCATCAGCTAGTACAACCAATACACAGACAACCCCAACGACTTCTAAACCAGCTACTTCCAAACCAAGTCCAACCCTGACCAACTTGATCGAAGAATTGCAGAAAGCCCCATTGTCTTCTCGTCATGTGGAGTCTGACGGTTCTGTCTTTGATCCAAGCAAGATTACCAAGTGGACCGATCAAGGGATTGTCTACCCTCATGGGGATCATTTCCACTTTATCCCATACAGCTCCCTATCGCCTTTAGAGCGTGAGTTGGCGCGGCAATTCCAATTGCTTCGTGCTCAAGGATCTAGTAGTCCAACAGAAGTGAGTCCAAGCTTGCCTTCAAATCCAAGCACAAGACCAGTTGATCCTGATCATGAGCATGGCGACAGTCACGATCACAAAGAGGAGCACGACCATGGTTTCCACGCAGACAAGGTCATCAGCAAGGACGAGGAAGGATATATGGTCGCTCATGGCAACCATGCCCATTATTTCTATAAAAAGGACCTTTCTCCTCAAGAGATTGCAGCAGCAGAGGCAACTCTAGCTGGTAAGAAAGAAGAGGACAAGGGTCAGCCCCTGACAGATGATGTTGCGACCTATTCTCGTGATGCCTCAGATGAGGAAAAGATCCAGTACATCAGCAAGACCTACGGTGTCCCTCGCGAGGCCATTAAGATTTCCAATGGTTTCTTTGTCTTTAACAATCCAGACCAAGAATACGATCCGACCCACATCCATCCTTATGCCGTTCGGAAGGAACATGTCCGCATCCCACTTGAAACTGGCAATCCTGAACTAGACTTTATCAATGAACTTTATGCAACAGCGCTTCGTTCAGGGATTTCTCCTTATAGCCTCCAGATTGAAAATGGCCAGTTTGTCATCCCGCATGGCGATCACAACCACTACATCAAGGTACGTTCAGCAGGACTAGCAGACTACTTAGCTCACCGTCTTCCAACCATCCAATCGCCATATAAAAAAGGAGACTTGGACAAGAAAGTCGTAGAGGATAGGGTCAACCAGCTCTTAGCAGAAAGCCGCAGTCTCTATGCTTCTGATCCATTGCAACAAAGACGGATTGAGCTCATCTTGGGCCACTTCTTGGAAAATGTCAAGAGTTTCCCAAGTAACTCAACAGAGGGCTATCTGGCAAGTCTCAAACAGGTTGATGCGCAGTACATTCATGCGACCCAAGCGGTCAAACCAAAAGAAGAGACAGCCTTGGATCGTCGTTACCAAGAATTGCTGGAACAAGTGCGCTTGCTAGACACAGAAGCCTTCCAATTGAAGAAGGAAGAGTTGGTCTCTCAATTGCAGGAAGCCTATGCTGCCAAGGACAGCAAGCGTTTAGAGCAGGAAGGGAAGCTATTAGAAGCTGTTCAGGAGATGCAAGATCGGACGGGTGTGACCTCGGTCGACTATCTCAAGTACTTCTACCAAAGTTTGAGCGATGCGCGCTTGACACCAGAACTCCGCACCAAGGCAGCAGATCTAGCCTTGAAGCTTTACCGAGCTCAAGCCTTTGAAGAAGCCTGGGATTCCAAGTCTCACTTTATGGAACTCTACCAAACCAAGCAAGCTATTGACCAGCTCTTCTCCCAGGAAAAAGGCCAAACCTATCCTATTGAAAAAACAGTTTTGGATCAAAAAGGAAGTCAAACTCCATCCTACAACGTAGCGGTTTATGATTTCCTCAAAGGCTTGTATGGAGAGTTGGATAAGGCAACAGAAGCCCGTCAACAGAACAAGATTTTGACAGCTCTCTTAGAGCAAATCCAGTCGCTCTTGCCACAAGTCGAAGACCAAGGCAAACGAACTGCTTTTGAAGCAGGCTTGGCTCAACTTGGAAAAGAATCTAATCCAGACAAGGCTATTACAAGTGGCGAAGCACTTCTACGCGAAATCAGTGATACCATTGAAAAGCAAAAACAAAAGCAAACGGAAGAGCCTCAAATTGGGGATGTCGCTCTTTATCAACAGCTCTATAACCAATTGATGGCCTTGCACCAACAATTGCAGGACAAGGGAGCTAGTGATGCGGTATTTGATCGCTTGGAAGCTCTCTTTGACCAATTGGCTAATCCAAAGAGTGATAAAGCAGCCTTACTACAGGCCATCCAAGCCTTCCAGGCAGAATTAGCTGCAGCACCATCTGCAAGCGAAGCGGGCAAACCAGCTTCCACAGCTGAAACGCCTGTCGCTACAGAAACTCCGGTAGAAAAAGAAGTAGCAGCTTCAGAAGGAAGCAAGCCTGCCACAACTGAGACAGAAACAGAGCCTGCAAGCACAGCTGTAACAGAAGCAAGCACGCCAGATGCTCCATCTCCTCAGAACCAATAGAAAATAGAAAAGAGAGTGGGACAGAAATCGGTAATTCGTTAGAATTCGATTTCGTCGTCCCACCTCTGCACAGTTGAGTAGGGCTGTAAAAGCTGATGAAATCAGCGTAGTAGAGCCCACTCAACCACTGCGTCTTGCTCGACAACCTAAAAATAATTGAGAGGCTAGGACTTTTGTCCCAGTCTCTTTTTGCGTTTTAGTGAATAGAAGAAGTTGTCTCTTTTTTCAGTTGTTGAGTCTCATTCCTTGTGCTCGAGGAGCAGTGGAGAGGTAGACTCGATTACTTTTTTCCGTTTGAAAAATGCGGCCATTTGAACCAGGATGCGGGGCACTGTCTGCCATTTTTTCCAAGCTTGTACCCTGGTGTCGATGAGTTGTTTAGCAAGACGTTCCAGCATTTCTCGCTCGGTTGGATCTAGGTCCTGAGCATTTTGAAGGATTTCTTTGGCCTTAGCTAGCTGTTTGAGATCGGTTAGGTCATTGATGGAAGTGATGCCGGCATCTAGAAAAATGCCAAAAAAGGTATCAAAGAACTTCTTGCGCTCGTCTGCCGAGGTCTCACGAACCCATTGCTTCAAGGTGAGATCTGTCTGTTGGCTATCTGTGCTGGTTTCAGAAACGGTCACAAAGCTGTAGTCCTTAATTTCCCAAGTGAAGGCGTCGTGCTGGGCAAAACCACCCAAGGCGCGACTTTTGACAATGGTCGTCGGTTCTGGTACTTCCAACATCATGCCAACGATGGATCCTTGAGGGACAAATCGACGAATGTTTGGGGACGTGCGCTGGTAGCCTTCGGTCTCGATAATGGCCTTGTTGAGGCCAGGAGCATCGTAGCTGTAGATGGCGTCGACCCGTTCAAATAAGGAATCAGGTAGATACGAGCAGGCATAGGTTGCGAGATTTCCCCCTTTGGAGTGACCGGCTACTAAGAAACATCCTTTTGGAAATTCCTTCATGACATGTTGCAGGTAGCTGGCTGCGCGCTTCTGAGCTGGAACATGGTCCATATAGGTCATGTGGAAGTCTTCCTTCCAGCCGATCAAGGTGTCATCCGTCCCTCTGAAAACGACCAAATACGTATCCAGACTAAGCCGATAGGTCATGGCCGCAAACTGTTTTTGCACATCGGGATCGTATTCATCGACATAGTTGAGGAGTTTGATGTTTTTAAAGCGCTTTGAAGTAGCCAACTCATCGACTAATTGCAGGTGCTGGTTACTCACGATAAAATCGGTAGTCCGATCGATCAGTTCCATCGCATCAGACAGGCGCACTGGAATTCCTGTTGTATCTCCTTGAGGTACAATGTGTCCAAAGGGCAGATAGGTCAGCTCTGTCAATGCGAGGACATCCAGCTCCTTGAAGGGGCGGTCATATATGGAATCGTAAGTCACTTCTTTTAGGTAATCAAAAATCGTCGACATCTGTGCCTCCCGTGTCTTATTTCTTTCAGTATAGCACAAAAATGGATGGAGAAAAAGCGCCTCCCATTAAGAAAGGAGGAGCCAGTTCTTCTTTCCCTCTGAAACAGCCTTTTTCTCTGCTGTTTAATCTGTTATAATAGGAAGAAGAAAAAAAGAAGGAAAGAAAGCCATGCATAAAATTCTCTTAGTAGAAGACGATGAAATTATCCGCCAACAAGTCAAACAATTATTGGAACAATGGGGCTATGAAGTGGTCGCAGTAGAGGATTTTATGGATGTCCTCGGGATCTTTGTCGAAAGTGACCCCCACTTGATTCTCATGGATATTGGCCTGCCTCTCTACAATGGTTACCACTGGTGCCAGGAGATTCGCAAGGTTTCAAAGGTTCCGATCATGTTTCTTTCTTCACGGGATCAAGCCATGGATATTGTCATGGCCATCAATATGGGTGGAGACGACTTTGTCACCAAGCCTTTTGACCAAAATGTCCTCCTTGCCAAGGTCCAAGGACTCTTGCGCCGCTCTTACGAATTTGGGACAGATCAAAATCTGCTGGAGCACCGGGGAGCTATCCTCAATCTCAAGTCCACGGACTTGGTGTATGAAGGGAAAGTCATCAAGCTGACCAAGAATGAATTTCAGATCCTGCGCGTCCTGTTTGAGCACGCAGGCAGTATCGTGTCGCGTGATGATATGATGAAGGAGCTCTGGAATAGCGACTTCTTTATTGATGACAATACCTTGTCTGTCAATGTGGCTCGCCTTCGCAAGAAGTTAGAAGAGGCTGGCTTGTCAAACTTCATCGAAACCAAGAAAGGCATCGGTTACGGGTTGACCCATGAATAAATTTGGAACGATCTTCTGGCAGTATGTGGTATCCCGCAGGCGCCTACTCTATCTATTGGTCATCTTTTTGATCATTGATTTGGTCTTTGCCTATCTCTTTCCAGAGACAGGGACGGTTTTCCTCTATGCGACCCTAGTGCTAGGCTTTTTTGCCTTCTGTGTCTTGATCTGGGATTTCGCCATGACCTTTCGGGACTACCGCAAAGCCGCACTTTATGAGGAAATAGAGGTTGCCTCACCACTGGAACACCTCCTCTATGAAAAATACACGGAAGAACAGCAGGCGCGCCTGGAAGAAGGAAAGACAGCCCAGGCCAAGTTCAATGACCTGATGGATTACTATACCCTCTGGGTTCACCAGATTAAGACGCCCATTGCGGCCAGCCAGCTCTTGGTGCAAGATGTCGAGACACCCATTGTCAAGCAGCAGATGGAACAGGAACTCTTTAAGATTGACTCCTATGCCAATCTGGTTTTGCAGTACCTGCGACTGGAGAGTTTTCATGATGATCTAGTCTTAAAGCGCGTGTCGGTTGAAGATTTGGTCAAGGAAGTGGTCCGCAAGTATGCCCTCTTTTTTATCCAAAAGAACTTGAAAGTGGACCTGCATGATTTGGAGCAGGAGGTCATCACCGACCGCAAATGGCTCCTGGTTATTATCGAGCAGCTCTTGTCCAATAGCCTCAAGTACACCAGTACCGGTGGGATTGAGATTTATTTTAAAAACCAGACTCTCTATATAAAAGATAGCGGGATTGGGATCAAAAATAGCGATGTGCTTCGCGTCTTTGAGCGGGGCTTCTCCGGCTACAATGGCCACCTGACCCAGCAATCCTCAGGGCTTGGGCTTTATCTATCTAAGAAAATCGCAGAGCAATTGGGCCACAGGATCACCCTCCATTCAGAGGTTGGCCAAGGCACGACCGTTGCTATTCGCTTTGAAGAAAAGAAGTTGGTCATGGATTAAGATTTCCCCATCTTACAAAAATGTAAGAAATAAACGGTAAAATGAAAGGTTAGGTTATGGTAGCCGCCTTTTATTTTTTATACAATAGTCTCATCAAATGAAGGAGGTCAAGAAAATGAAACTCTTGAAATGGATGAAACAACTCAAAAAGACTGAGAAACCCTGCAACCAACCCGATCTGGAAAAGACGGAATTTGGTCTCCAAGTCCTGCAACAAACCCAAGAATTTTTCTTGATCTACTAGTAAAAGGAGAAAAGTATGTCATTACTAGATGTTCAACATATCAAAAAGATCTACAAAACCCGCTTTCAAGGAACGCAGGTTGAAGCCTTAAAGGATATCCATTTTACCGTTGAAAAGGGCGAATACGTCGCCATCATGGGGGAATCAGGATCCGGGAAATCGACCCTCCTCAACATCCTGGCCATGCTGGATCAGCCGACCGAAGGGCGGGTCTACCTCAATGGCACGGACACCTCAACCATCAAGAACAAGGATGCGTCCAGCTTCCGTCGGGAAAAACTAGGCTTCGTCTTTCAAGATTTCAATTTGCTCGATACCTTGTCTGTCAAAGACAATATTCTTCTCCCTCTAGTCCTCTCTCGCAGACCGGTCAAGGAAATGATGAGCAAGGTGGAGAGCGTCAGTCGGGAGTTGGGCATCCACCAGCTCTTAGAAAAATACCCTTACGAAATCT
>NZ_KV811485.1:91608-142133 GCF_001813105.1 Streptococcus sp. HMSC072C09
ATACCCTTACGAAATCTCTGGTGGGCAAAAACAAAGGGTAGCCGTAGCGCGTGCCATTATTACCTCACCAGAAATTCTCCTTGCCGATGAGCCAACAGGGGCGCTGGATTCTAAGTCTTCGGCAGCATTGCTAGATGTCTTTGAAGATATCAACACCATGGGACAAACCATTCTCATGGTGACCCACTCGACCGCAGCAGCAGCACGTGCCAAGCGCGTGCTCTTTATCAAGGATGGGATCCTTTACAACCAGATTTTTCGTGGGGAAAAGACGGAGCGTCAGATGTTCCAAGAAATCTCGGATACTCTGACAGTCATGGCAAGTGAGGTGGAGTAGATGTTTCGATTAACCACTAAACTAGCTTGCTCCAATCTGATCAAGAACCGCAAGCTCTATTATCCCTTTGCGATTGCGGTCATTCTCGCAGTGACCATCGCTTACCTTTTTGACTCCCTGACCTTTAATCCCAACATTTCTAAGCTGCGAGGGGGATCTTCCATACTCTTCACCCTAGGCTTGGGACTGTTTGTGGTCAATGCGGCGGGAGCTATCATCGTGCTCTATGCCAATAGCTTCGTCATGAAAAATCGCTCCAAGGAGCTGGGAATCTACAGCATGCTGGGCCTTGAAAAGCGGCATCTCATCAGCATGATCTTCAAGGAGCTCTTGATCTTTGGTTTTGTGACTGTCTCAGCTGGTGTTTTGATTGGGGCTCTCTTTGACAAGCTGATCTTTGCCTTTCTCTTGAAACTCATGAAGATGAAGGTCCAGCTAGTATCCACCTTCCAACCTGGGATTGTAATTTTGGTCTTTGTCACCTTTGGTCTCATCTTTGGCCTCCTAGTTTTTCTCAACGCTTGGCGCATTCTCCGTTTGAATGCCTTGCAGTTGACGCGTGAGAAAGCCAGTGGTGAAAAGAAAGCCCGCTTCTTGTGGCCCCAAACCATCCTTGGCATAGCTTCACTCGGTTTTGGCTACTATCTAGCGCTAGCTGTTGAAGACCCCATGTCTGCGATTGTGATCTTCTTTCTAGCAGTTATCTTGGTCATGATCGGAACTTATCTGCTCTTTAATGCAGGGATCACTGTCTTCTTGCACTTGCTTAAGAAAAAGAAGGCCTATTATTACCAACCCAACAACATGATTTCGGTCTCTAACCTCATCTATCGCATGAAGAAAAATGCAGTGGGCCTTGCGACCATTGCCATCCTCTCAACCATGGTATTGGTGACCATCTCCTCTGCAACCAACATCTATATCGGTGGTGAAACGATCAAGAAAATCATGAATCCACATGATTTCTCCATTCAAGGAAAAGGCGTGGATTTGGAGCTAATCAATCAAAAATTTGATGAATTTGCATCTGAGCACCAGCTTGAGATCAAAAATCGTGACCTGATGAACTATGCTACCTTTGGGGTCGAATCACAAAAGGGCACAGACTTCACGGTCTATCCTGATGATGAACACGATGTCAGACCGAGAACAGTCTTTCTGGTCTTTGATGCAGCTAGCTATGAGCAGATGACAGGAGAACAAGTCAATCTGACAGGCAACCAAGTCATCCTCTTTGCCCACAATAAGGCTCTGAAAGGGCAAAAGCAGTTTACCATCAATGGGCAAGACTTCCAAGTCAAGGAAGAAGTGACCAAGGATTTTATCACCGATCATGTTCCAAATATCTTCAATATGCTGACAGAGGATTTCAATTACCTGATCGTGCCTGACCTTTCAGCCTTTGTCGCTCAGTTTCCGAACCTTGCTGTCGTTACTCAAATCTATGGTGGTTTCAATGTCAATGTTGACGAAGACCAGCAACTCAAGCTGGCAGCTAGTTATGACAAGATGATCGATGAACTGAGTAGCCAACAGGGACAAGGAACTTTTGTCTATGGAGGCAATCGAGCATATAATGTGAGAGAAATGAATAGCCTCTTTGGTGGCATCTTCTTTATTGGTATTTTCTTGTCATTGATCTTTATGGTCGGAACAGTCATCGTCATCTACTACAAGCAAATCTCAGAAGGCTATGAAGACCGTGACCGCTTCGTTATCCTCCAACAGGTGGGACTTGATGAAGATGAAGTCAAACGGACCATCAACCGTCAAGTGCGAACCGTCTTCTTCCTTCCCCTTATCTTTGCCTTTGTCCACCTGGCCTTTGCCTACCATATGATCCGCCTTATTCTTAAAGTGCTCGGTGTCATCAATAGTAGCCAAGTCCTCATCGTCACCCTCAGTGTCTGTGCCGTCTTTCTCATCACCTACCTAATCGTCTTTTGGATCACCTCTCGTAGTTATCGCAAGATTGTGCAGATTTAGGAAAAGAAACTCAAATTAAATTAGAAACTTTCCTTAGGTGAGTACGGACGTCAGCGAACTTCGAAGAAGTTCCATGACTAATTATTGAGCCTAAGGTCTCAATAATTCCGAGTGCCTGAAACATAATTATTTCAGGCACTTTTCTCACAGCGGAAAGTTTCAATATACTCTAATAATAATCAGATATTATTTGGATATTTTTGCACAATAATCCAGCATAGGTTATTCAAAGAAAAGAATTGTCAATTTTTTTAGCTTGCTCATAGCGGGCTTTTTTGTACGAAAACCGACTGCGATTGTTTTTGTTTTTCAAAGGGATACACAAAAAAGACTGAACCCGTAGAGTTCAGTCTTTGTTCACTTTCTATTAAAGTGATGTAAGGAAAGTCAATCCCCCTAGGATGACACCTGCCGAATTCGGAATGATCAAAATCCAGTCTTTTTTAGGTTCCTTTGTCCAACCATAAATGACCCAGATCAAGCAAGAAATAGCAGCTGACAAGGGTTGGAAAGGTTGGGCCTTATTTCCCTGTAAATTAGCAATAATTTGTGGGATGTAGGCAATGAAAACGATAATCCCAATAAAGGCACCGATCGAGCCAACGATTTTGTTGATTTTTTGTTTATTCATAAAATTTTACCTCTGTGTATTAAAATAGCATAAGTAGGAAGAAAATGCAATTAATTTGCATGCTACGCAAAATGAAAACGATCACATTTGCAAAAGAATTAGACAAAGTGTCAAAAAATGGTAACTAGAGAGAAAATTCACTCGAAAAGAAATCCATCTTCCTGCAAAATCACAAGATTGTGACACTTTACAGTTCGGTAACATTTGAAAAAAGTACTTGAATTTTAAGAGGGCAAGCGTTAGAATAGTGCGTACTTAAAAAATGAAAGGTATCATAAAAATGAATGAAAAACAAATGAAAATTCTTGGTTGGGTTGCGACCTTTATGTCTGTGATGATGTACGTGTCTTACTTTCCTCAAATTATGGATAATCTCGCTGGTCACAAAGGAAACTTTGTCCAACCCCTTGTCGCAGCTATCAACTGTAGCCTTTGGGTCTACTACGGACTCTTTAAAAAAGAACGCGATATCCCACTTGCTGCAGCCAATGCACCAGGGATCATCTTTGGTTTGATCACAGCCATCACAGCCTTGTAATTAATTAAAAAAGCTGGACAAAAGTCTGGCTTCTTTTTTTATGACTTCACTCATTTCCATGGTATAATGGGAGGACTATTCATAGAGAAGATCAAAAGGAGACACGAGTGGATCAAAAACATCACTGTCAAGTCCTATGGGCGAAAAATAAATACCTGGTGCTGAGTCGTTCCAGCAACATTTACAAGGAGATCCGGGAATACCTCAAGCGAGACCAGGTGGAGGTCAGCCACGTCGAGGACCTGATCCAGCAAGCGCTGGCCTTGCCAGAAAATCGTGGCCAGGTCTCCAATGCCTTTCAGCATATCTGGGGCTATTTCAAAAAGCAGGCGACTGCAGAGGAAAAGGCGGACTTTATGCTGCTACTTGAGAAATACCAGCATGGCCAAGCCCAGCAAGAAGATCTTATCAAGGGGATCCAGACGCTATTGGAGCGCTACCCGAATCGCTACTTACAAGACTCCACTCTACTAGGAGGCCAATAGATGAGACTCTGGCACCAAGACTTGATTCCCAAACTCCCTCGTCCCCAGCTCCTGGGCCAACACCGGGAATGCTGCGCCCTAAGGGGCAATGGCTGGGGCAAGAAGCACGCGACGGTCAACTATGTCTTTGACTACTCGCCCTATCGCCTCTATGCCTATCACTGCCTGATCATGGAGGAGATGACCGCTCGTGGCTACAAGGTCAGCCCAGAGTGGTGGGAGCCGACCTACCGAGGCAAGACCTGCCCAGCCTATCCAGAACTAGAAGAGGAAGCCTTGAATACTCCCATCTATCCTGAGCACCAGGATACTTACCTCCATGAATGCCTGGAGAATCTAGCAGAAAAAGGGATCCAACTAGACTAAGAAAAACGGACCAGACCAGGTTCGTTTTTTTACGCCAAAAACCAACAAAATGCTTTGAAAGCGTTAATTTCTTTCCCAAACATGCTATAATAATAGGAGATTATGCACAGGAAAAGGATAGACGGATGAAGGAATTAATCGACTTAATTAATCAATTTAGAGATGAACGTGACTGGAGAAAGTTTCATAATGAAAAAGATCTAGCCATTTCAATTTCATTAGAAGCAAGCGAATTGTTGGAACTATTTCAGTGGAAACAATCAGAGGAAGTAGTTGAAAAGTCATTACAAGAAATCAAAGAAGAACTTGCGGATGTTTTTATGTATTCTTTCATGTTAGCAGATAATTTGAATCTGGATGTAGAAGAAATTATAAAAGAGAAAATAGACATAAATTCAAAAAAATATCCTGTAGAATTGAGTAAGGGTAGCAATAAAAAATATACGGACTTGGAGAAAAAATGAGCAAGATTCAATCACCCATAGTCATAGAAATCGACTATTCAAGTCGAACATTTGATCAATTAAAAGAAACGATTGCACCAAAACATTCTAAGCTCATTTTTGATTACCCAACTGTATACATCGTAAACGATGAAACTAAAAATAAGTATAGCGTATATGTTGGAGAAACAACAGATATTATTCGAAGAACAAATCAACACTTATCAGATGATATAAAGAAGAACCGAGAAGACTGGCTACAATTTGAACAATCTAAAACATCGAAAATGTTTGTCATTGGGCATAACCATTTCAATAAATCTTTGACCTTGGATATTGAGAATAGGTTAATGCTCTACCTATCAAGTGTTGACCAAGTTGAAAGGGTTCAGAATAGAAGAGGAAATCCTCAAAATCAATATTATACTTCTGAAGAGTTAGACGAGATTTTCTCAAAGATATGGAGAACCCTAAATCGGAAAAACCATTATTTATTCCCAGCAGAAAGTTTTATTCGAAATTCAGCGATATTTAAATCTTCTCCATTTCACAAGTTAACGGATGAACAAGTAAAGGCTAAAAATGAAATTTTGCTAAAAATCACCTCTGTTATCAGTAGAAATGAGACAGGAGTTTTAATTTTAGTAAAGGGTGATGCTGGTGCAGGAAAAACAGTTTTGATGAGTTCTCTCGTTGATGATTTATTGAATTCTGAAGATACTCAGATGATTCGTGAGAACAATGATATCAATTTGGTTGTGAATCATGATGATCAACTCAGTGTTTACCAAGAAATTGAGAAAAAATTGGAATGGAAGAGTGGATCAAATATTAATGTTGTGATGAAACCAACTCAATTTTTAAATGCTCTGAAAAAAGAAAAAACTGATGCTGGAATTGTAGTGGTTGATGAAGGTCACTTGTTATTGACTGCAAAAAATCAAGCCTATTTAGGCGGGAATCATTTAAATGATTTACTTGCGAAATCAAAAGTAGTCGTACTTGTTTATGATGAAAATCAGATTATGAACAAATCTCAAATATGGACAGATGATTCTTTTTTGAAATTAGAACACGAGGCAAATCTAAAAGGAAATCTCATTACACTACATAATCAAATGCGTATCCATGCGACAAAGGAAACAGTAGAGTGGATAAGAAATCTTGTTGATGTTGGAGTTGTGAATAAGGTTCCAATTGATAATGATTATGATATTAGAGTTTTCGACTCTCCTGAAGAGCTTCAAAAAGCTATCATAAAAAAGGATGGCGATCAGAACTTAGGAATTTCACGCTTGACAGCAACCTACGATTGGGAATATAGCAGCAAATCGAAGCCAACAGATTCTGAGTATTGGTGTGTCCGTATCGGAGACTGGTCTTGTCCGTGGAACAGACAACTTGCAAAAGAAAAAGACTCGAAGCATTTATCCTGGATAGAGCAATCTCAAACGATTCATGAAATTGGCTCAACATTTACCGTTCAGGGATTTGATCTAAATTATGTGGGAGTTATCATTGGCCCATCTGTCAAATATAGAGACGGGAAAATTATTTTTGATATAGGTGAAAGCAAAAATAAAAGTGCTGTTCAAAACAGAAAACTTGAATCAGGTGAAATGATTAATTACGGAGAAACATTATTGCGAAATGAGTTAAATGTTTTGCTGACACGTGGAGTAAACGGTTTATACGTCTATGCCGTAGATGAAGAACTCCAACAAGCATTAAAAAATGCGACAAAATAAGATGTTTCTTATTTCCCAATTTTTTTCGAATTATAGAAGTAGAGGGACATTCCCTCTATTTTTTATCGAAAAGGAGCAGGGATGCAAAAGAGACACGCGCATGTATCGCCGACCTTGGACATCATGGCAAAGAAGATTTTTAGTTTGCCGGAGGTGACGACGGCTTTTATTCGAGACATTTTGGAGCTGGATGTAGCGAACGCTCAGATTGTGGAGGGAAGCCAGCCCCACAGCATGGCTTATGAGGAGGATGACTTGTTCTCCACTGCGGTGGATGTGAGAGCCAAGCTCCATGATGGAACCGAGGTGATCATCGAGATCCAGATTCGCAAGCAGCAGTATTTCTTGAATCGATTCCATTACTATTTGGCCAATCAGCTTGTGGAGAATGTACAAAAACTGCGTCAGCAAGGACAGACACATAAGATGTACGAGCAGATGGAGCCCGTCTATGGAATTGCCATTTTGGAGAAGTCGCTCTTACTGGACGAAGAGGCCGCTATCAACAAATACTGGCTGACCAATAGCCGGTCCGGCAAGCAACTTAAGGCCTATTATAAAAATGGCAAGCACCAAAATCTTCTGCAGGTTGCCTTTTTAGAGCTAGACAAGTATAATAAAGATGAGAACCTGACAGATGCAGGCAGACAGTGGCTAGAGTTTTTTGGGAATCTTCCCTTCACAAAAGCTCCCAGTCAGGCCGTTGCCCACGCAGATTCATTATTAGATTCATCTAGCTGGACCAAGGAGGAGAAGACCATGATAGACGAGCGGATTCGTATTCAAGAAAATTATGATATGACCCTGGAGACAGCGATTGATGAAGCGCGAGAAGAAGGTCTCGAACAAGGTCGTAAACAGTTGGTATGCGAGATGGTATCACGAGGAATGTCGCCTGAGTTGATCTCGGATATGACGGGCTTAACCATTGAAGAAATTGAGACTCTTCTTTCCTGAGTCGTTAAAAGAGGCACTGCCTCTTTTTTTGAAAAAACTTGAAAATTTTCCCATTTTTTCAATCCGCCTTTCTAGAATTGTGGTAGAATAGAGTCAACAAAGAGCTATCCTCACCAACAGTGTGATCGATACTAGAAAAGAGGATTCTGATGACAAGAAAAATTGGTATTATTGGTTTGGGGCATGTGGGTGCGACCTTGGCCCACAGCATGATTTTGAAACACACCTGTGATCACTTGGTCTTGATTGATACCAATGAGAAAAAGGTCAAGGCAGATGCCTTGGATTTCTGTGATACGGTTGCCAATACGGGGTATCCAGTTCATATCACGGTCAATGATTACGCAGCTTTAGAAGATGCGGATGTCGTGGTGTCGACTCTTGGAAATATCGAGTTGCAGGCTAATAACACTGATGACCGTTTTGCGGAGCTTCCCTTTACCAGCAAGCAAGTGGTGCAAGTAGCGCGTGATTTGAAGGCTTCTGGCTTTAGCGGGGTCTTATTGGTAGTGACCAATCCGGTCGATGCCGTCACTCAACTTTATCAACAATATACCGGCCTTCCAAAAGAGCAGGTGATTGGGACAGGGACGTTGCTGGATACAGCTCGGATGAAGCGTGCAGTCGCTGATCGTTTGCAGGTTTCTCCTGCTAGTGTATCAGGTTACAACCTCGGTGAGCATGGAAATTCTCAATTTGTTGCTTGGAGTCAGGTCCGTGTTAAGGGACACGCCATTACCGATCTCTTCTCTCAAGAAGAGCTTGACGCCATCAACTACGAGTCCCTGCGCGGTGGCCACACGGTCTTCTTTGGCAAATTCTATACCAATTTTGGGATTGCAGCAGCAACCCAACGCTTGGCAGAAGCTGTGATTAATGATAGCCACGAGGAAATGCCTGTGTCTAACTATCGTCCAGAATATGGAACCTATCTTGGCTACCCAGCGATCGTAGGTCGAAAAGGAATTCTTGAACGATTGGATTTGCATTTGACAGAAGAAGAAAAAGAAAAATTACTCCATTCAGCCGAAACTATCAAAGAAAATACACGAAAAGGATTGGAGCATGCATAAGAGTGAGGGGGCTGGGCAAAATCTGTTCACCCTTCGATGTATAATAGGCGTAAAAGTATGACGCAGTGGTTGATTGGTATCTTTGTTCGCTTTTTAAGCTCCAAAGATAACCTAATGAGGGAAACAAAGTTTCCTTTATCCACAACCTTCAACAGTCTCCGAGACTGTTGAAGCTATGCGGGGGTGGGAAAACGAACTCTTTTTAACTAGTCAGAGTTCTTTCCCACTCCCTTTTTTCTGCAATTTTTTCGAATGGTATAAGTGAGGGGATTCCCTACACGAAATCATTGGAGGTTGCTATGAAGAAACGACACGAGTATGTATCGCCCACCTTGGATTTAATGGCGAAAAAGATTTTTAGTCTACCGGATGTGACAGCCAAATTCATCCGCGAAGTATTGGATCTGCCAGTAGAGTCCGTTGAGATTTTAGAAGGAGACCAGATACATGAGCAGGGGTTTTTAGGAGATCTTCCTTTTGAAACATCCGTTGATGTGAGAGCAAGACTAGATAGTGGGCTTGAAGTCATCATTGAGATTCAAGTTTTGAAGCAAGAGTATTTCTTGAATCGTTTCCACTATTATTTAGCCAATCAACTGGTAGAAAATGTCCAACGCAAGCGAAAGAAAGGGGCAACCCATTCTATGTACCAGGAGCTGGAGCCGGTCTATGGGATCGCTATCCTGGAGCGAAGTATTTTTCCTCATTTAGATTCACCTGTCAATGTTTATGAAATGCGCCATACAGTAGACGGGACACCTCTTTATAGCTCTCGAAAGGATGGAGTAGCGCACAATATGTTAAAGGTTGCCTTTTTAGAGTTGGATAAGTATAATGAAAGTAGAGATACGGAGTTGAATGCTCACTGGAGACAATGGCTTGAATTTTTTGGTAATCGCCCATTCAGTCATCAACCAGATCAAGTGATCGAGCAGGCAGAATCACTCCTAATCCCATCAAATTGGACAAGGGAGGAAAAAGAAATGATTGATGAACGGATTCGTATCAGAGAAAATTGGGAGATGAGCATGGATACCTTTCGGAAAGAACAACTGGAAGCCGGTTTTCAGAAAGGGTTGAAAAAAGGTCTTGAACAGGGACTCGAACAGGGACTCGAACAAGGTCTTGAACAAGGTTTAGAACAAGGTCTCGAACAAGGACTCGAGCGTGGTCTCGAACAGGGATTGGAACAAGGCAGACAAGAAGGCATGGAGTTGGGAGTTCAAGCTGGTCAGCAGTCTCTGATTCAAAAACTATCTTTGAAGGGGATGAGTATTGAGATGATTGCTGAAATGACGGATTTATCCAGCGAATCCATCAAAAAAATGTTGGCTACGGATTCGTCTAACGAGGAGTAGTAGCGCGAACAGAATTTGGGGCTTGAGAATTACCTTGCTTATAAAAAAGTAGTTCTAAAATGGATTGTAAAGATCTCTGGGAGTCGTTTTTCTTGGATATTAATCCTCTACAGATTTATACGGTTATGATTTATTGAAGGTTGGACACTTTTGTCTAACCTTTTTTTCTCACTCCTCTTGGCCCTTCCTTGGTGAAATGAAATAAAAGTTTAAAATGTCCGAGTTGTAATCCTTGACATTACATTATGATCGTGTATAATAGCTATTGTAACAAAAAATCTTACAACAGAAAGAGGAAACAACTATGAAAAACATTTTATTTATTGTCGGATCCCTTCGTCAAGGATCTTTTAACCACCAAATGGCTAAGAAAGCAGAAAGTCTTCTGGAAGGAAAAGCAACGGTGACTTACTTGGACTACAAGGACATTCCAATGATGAACCAAGATTTGGAAACACCAACCCTACCAGCTGTGCAGGCAGCGCGTGATGCGGTTCTTGCTGCGGATGCCATCTGGATCTTCTCGCCAGTCTATAACTTTGCTATTCCAGGTGTAGTGAAAAACCTAATCGACTGGCTTAGCCGTGCCCTTGACCTGTCAGAAACTCGTGGTCCATCTGCCCTTCAAGATAAGATCGTAACGGTTTCTTCAGTAGCCAATGCCGGACACGAACCAATGTTTGCGGCTTACCAAGCGCTCTTGCCTTTCGTTCGGACTCAAGTGGTTGGAGAGTTTACTGGAACAACCGTTAACCCAGAAGCTTGGGAAACAGGTGAATTAGTCTTGACAGATGAAGCGGTCGCAGGACTGGAAAAACAAGCACAAGCCTTATTAGAAGCATAAGAAAAGCTGAGACAGAAGTCTCAGCTTTTTAGATACTAAAGAGTTGTCCGAAGAAGTAAGTCACACCCATGGTGAGAAGGCCAATGATGAGGTTGCGAAGCATGGCTGGCTTGGTTGGTGCTTTTCCCAGTTTTGCACTGGTATAGCCAGTGAAGATCAAGGATAGTCCAACAACGAAGACCGTCACCGGGATGCGATAGGCAGTTGGAAAGAGAATAATAGAGAGCATTGGAGGAAGGGAACCAACCGAAAAAGCAAGAAAGCTAGATGCAGCAGCATGCCAAGGATTAGTAAACTCCTCATATTCGATACCATATTTCTCTTCGACCAGGGCTTTGAGTGGATGTTTCATAAAGGCCCGTTCTGTCAAAATCTTTGCGGAAGTTTCGCATTCTCCATTTTGAAGGTAAGCGTGGTAGAGAGATTCTCTCGCTAACTTTGGATCGCGATCCAACAAGGCTTGTTCGCGGTTCACAGCGGCTTCTTCCGTGTCTTTTTGTGTGGAAACAGAGACATACTCACCGCCCGCCATCGAAAAGGCACCTGCCAGAATCGCCGACAAGCCAGATAGGAAAATGATCCAGATGTTTGGTGTGGCACTGGCTACCCCAATCACCACCCCAGCAATAGAAATAATCCCATCATTGGCCCCGAGAACAGCGGCTCTCAAGATATTCAAGCGGTCGTTAAATGATTCATCTACTCCATGTTTCATTTCAGTCATACAATGTCTCCTTTATCTTATTTAGAATGATTATAAATAAAATACAATAAGAAAGCAAGGATTTTAACTCAAATGATAAAAGTTCGACAATTTAATGAAATTTAAGTTATAATCTTTGGCATTGCAAGCAAAAAGAAAGAATAGGTCATACGCCTATTCTAGCAAGATTTATTTAGCAGAAGTGATTTTACCTTTGAGGATCCTGATGGTATTCTAACGCGAGTGCGGAAAGGATAACAAAAAAACAGCAAATTGCTGTTTTCTGATGAGAAAAATTAATTCGTATCTTGTTCTTTCCCCACAACCCAAAATAAGAGAAGGAGTTGGAAGATGCCTAAGGCAAATAAGACCATAAAACCGTTGCGGCTTCCTTTAGCAGTGGCTTGGGTGAAGTCCATCTTTTGATTAGCTTGGCTCATGGCAACGATCAGCGAAGCTAGGGTTGTTCCGACAGCGCCTGCAAATTGTTGCAAGGTGTTAAAAATCGCGTTCGCATCAGGTTGCTCTTCCAGAGAGAGTTGTTTTTGTCCGTTGGTCATGATATTGCCAAAGGCAAGCCCCATACCGGTCATGAAGATCATGTAAAAGACAAGAATCAAGACATTTGATAACTTCAAGCCAAAGAGTGTGAAGAAGAAATGAGCCAGAAGGATCAAAACAGCTCCAAGGAGAATTGGTCTGCGGGCGCCTAGTTTATCTAGAATGAGACCGGAGAAAGGAGCAAAGCCAGCTCCGATGATGGCTCCTGGAAGCAGCATCAAAGCTGCAAGTGTGGTGTTAGAGTGGTTGACCAACTGGATATAATTGGGCAAGAGGAAACTCATGGCCAGAGAACCTAATTGGAAAGTGAAAAAGGCAAGAACATGGCCAGTGAGGAGATGGTTCTTTAAGATGGCAAGGTTGATAATGGGATTCTCCAACTGATTGGACCGCCAGACTAAGAGAACGAGTCCCAAGAACCCAATCACCAGCCAACCAAGGACAGAAAAACTAAAGAAAGCATGGTCAGAGAGACCGTGAATGCCTAGAATCAAGCCTAAAAATGATGCAATAATGGCGAGAAGGCTCATGATATCAAGGGTTTCTCGTTTGACTTTACTGATTTGCTCAATGGAGCGAAGTCCTGCAACTAGCGAAGCTAGAAGGATCGGGAATTGAACCAAAAAGATGGACCGCCAGCCGAAGTTAGCTGTCAAGAGACCACCGACAGTAGGCCCAATGGCGGGAGCGATGGCTGTGATCAGGGTCCCCACTCCCATCATGAGACCGATCTTGCGTTTTGGGACCTGCTCTAAAATGATATTAAACATCAGAGGAAGGGCAAAACCAACCCCCATTCCTTGGACCAATCGACCCAGAACCACAAAGCCAAAACTTGGAGCTAGGAAGTCAATGAGAACACCTAAAACAGACAGGAGATTTCCAACTAAAAAGATGGACTTCATTTTGAAGGAGCGTTTGAGATAGGCAGATAAGGGGACCACACAGGCAACCACCAGAAGATAGATGGTGGTGACCCACTGGACGGTTGCGGTATTGATCTCAAATTCCTTCATCAATATTGGGAAGGTGATATTCATGGCAGTTTCTCCAGCTACCCCGCAAAAAGAAAGGATCCCCGTCGCAAAGATTGCAAACAGGACCTTGTCTGAAATTTTTTCTTGTGACATCGGTGTCTGATTCCTCCTAAATCTTCCTAAAGATATGGACTATGGTATAAAAATCAAGGTAACGATCTGATTTTCCGTCAGGTAGCATAGTGGGACCTACGGCAACCTGCTCCATCGTTTTGTTAGCTAACAAATAGTATAGAGGAAATGAAGGTCCCTGTCAAAGAGTTTTTGAAAAATTTTGAAAATTATAAAAGTATTCTCAAAAGACGACGCTTCTCCAAACGAAAGGAAAGGTTCGCCAGTATGATATAATAAGAAGAAAGCAGTAAACGTGAAGAAGTCAATCAACTCGAACAGGAGGCCACATGACCAAGTATTTAGTCCAGAAGTTTTTCTGGTTACGAGAAAAAAGTTTGATTCAAATTTCCCAGAAAACACTGGTTTCCTTATTTCCTTTTTTTCTATTTTCAGGAATCATTCGGGTGATCGCCTTATCGGTCTTCTCCGATCGTGGCTATATCCATCAGCTCTTTTCGATGGATAGCTGGTTGCCATGGGATCAGGCCATCAGCCAGGTCCTCGGTAATATTTCCAACTTTCTAGGAGGTCTAGCTGGACCGTTAGCGACCTACTTCGCTGGAAAATACACAGCTGGGCACTACGGTAGAAGTACAGGGACAGCAGGTGTCACCGCTCTTTTGGTCAGCTTGATTGTAGGGTCCCAGGAATTGTTGGTGAGACCACTCAATGATGGGCAACTGACGCGTATCAACTTACCTGCGACGACCAATATCGTCTTAGCGATTTTTTTAGGCTATCTAATTGGGCAGATCTTTCGTCTATCCAAGGCCAGTGACGACCAGATTGTAGACAAGGATTTCATCTATCAACCCAAGACGGTGCGTCCCATTTTCTTATCCTTAGTTCTAGGGGTCAGCCTCAATCTTCTTGTGGTTCTTGGAAATCAATTTAATATTTTTCAGACTATCCGACAGTTCTTGGCTTCTCTAACGGTAAGCAGTCATCATCTCCTGTCCACCTTTGTCATGGGACTATTTAGTGGGCTATCTGCTTGGTTTGGTAATAGTCAAGCCTTTGCCTTGAACTCAATTGCGGATGACAATTTTGCTTTGGAAAATCTCACCTACGCTGTGACGCATCATACAACGACAGGCATTCCTCATCTCTATACCTTGACCAATTTGTACCGTAGTTTTGGTCTGGTAGCAGGTGTTGGAGCTGTCCTAGCGCTTTTGGTTGCAATCTTATTGGTTTCACGAAGTCAAAAGGACAAGAAAGTCAGTTTTCTCAGTCTGTTTCCAAGTCTCTTTAACAACGGGGCGTCTTTCATGGTAGGGATACCGGTCCTTCTCAACCTGCTTTATGTGATTCCTTTCTTGTTGATTCCTTTGGTGAATATGGCGATAGCAGCTCTAGCTTTGTGCTTCAAGCTGATGCCAGCAGCCGTCTATCCGGTGCCAGATGGGACTCCTAGCCTTCTCTATGCTTTTATTGGAACGGGCGGGAGTCTGAGAGCCTTAGCTGTCAGTATACTTTGTTTTGCCGTCGATGTGCTCCTTTATCTACCATTTGTCCGCATGGGAAATCGTATCCGAAAAGATCTAAAAGTGAAAGGAGAAAGCGATGAAACAATCTAAAAAAACAGCCATCGTCCTCACTTTGGTCAGTCTTTTCTTGATCGCTTTAGCCATTCCTTCTTATAGCTGGACTCGGACCAATGTTTCAAGAATCGAGAAATTTTATAATTCAAAATTGTCTCCCATCATCATGATCCCGGGAAGCTCTGCGACAGAGAAGCGCTTTGATGGTTTGGTGACCAAGCTCAACCAAGACCGCCAAGGAACCAAACACAGTCTACTTAAGGTTAAGGTTTGGAATGATGGGCATATCACCTATAGTGGTAGTATTGATGCCAAGGACAATGAGCCGGTAATTGTGGTTGGTTTTGAAAACAACAAAGATGGCTATAGCAACATTAAAAAGCAAGCCAAATTATTTAATCAAGCCTTCGAAGCCCTTCAAGAAAAATATAATTTTAATAATTTTAAGGGCTTGGGTCATTCCAACGGTGGTTTGATTTATACAGCCTTTATTGAAAATTATCTAGGGGATTATGATATCAATCTGAAAACCTTGATGACCATCGGCACCCCATACAACTTCACAGAAACCAATATTCAAAACAAATCTGAGATGTTGGCGGATTTTATCAAGGGAAAAGAAGCCATCCCTAATACGCTCCATATGTATTCAGTAGCAGGGACCATTACCTATGATTCAGATGAGTTGGTCCCAGATGCCAGTGTATCTGCTGGGAAATACATCTATCAAAACCAAGCTGCGAGCTATACGGAGATTACAGTGACGGGCGAAGATGCCCAGCACTCGGACCTTCCAACCAATGATGAGGTCGTCGCCTTGGTGAAAGAGCATATTGAAAGTCAAACGGATCGTAGAAGAAGTCCGAATAAAGGAAACTAAGTGTGAAGAAGGGATTCCTTCCTCACCCTTTTTTTAGTATAATAAAGTTTAGTATGAAAATAGGGGAGACGAAAGGAGATCAGATGAAAAGAAAACAGTGGATGCAGTTGGGCTTAGTGGTTTCAAGTATGATTTTGTTAACAGGATGTTACCAGAGATACCAACGCAAATCCAGTCCCAAAAAAGAGGCTGCAACCAGCCAGACAAGCACAAATAAACAGACGAAAAAAGCAGATAACAAACAATTATACCAGTCTGTTTTTTCAGACTATCAAAAGATTTTTGCTACTTCAAAGGATGTGGATGCTATTTCAAAATTGAATTCTCAATTAGCCAAAGAAGATCGGATGATCAATAGCTGGGTGATTGAGACCATTATCAATCAGCCAGAAGCGGTTCGGTATGCTTTTAAGGACCTGAATGACGATGGGGTAGACGAGATGATCATTGCCAATCAGCAAACTGATGGGAGCTACTTTGTGACGGGGGTGTATTACCTCAAGGATCAAAAACCGACCCTGTTAGCAGAAGGTTTCGTTGCTGGTCATGGAGGTGCACGCAATGCGACGACCCTCTATCAGGGAGGAGATGTTTTAGAAGTCAGCTGGTTGTCGGGAACTGGCCGTGGTGTAGCCGTGCTTTCACGAATAGAAAAGACGTCCCAAGTCGCGACCAAAGTCCAGGAAGAAGAAGTCCAGATGCCGGGGTCAGATCTCAATGCCCTCTTTGGAAAATCTGATGAGGATAAACTAGATCTCAAGAGTTTTGACTGGCAACCCTTTGAAAGCACACCATCAGCGGGAAATAGCCAAAGTCAGGATAAAACACCTTGGAATGCTGAAAAATCAGCAAAATTAGCAGAATTTATGAAGACTTGGGGTGAGAAGATGGGGCAGCCCAACTACCAAAAAGGCATCGCTGGTGGTGATGTAGGACCAGACAACCTCTATACTCTAGGGGAAAATAGCAAGATGGATGCCATTTATACAGATACCGGTCAAGGAAATGCCAAGTACCGCATTGTAGAACGCTATAGCAATTGGGACAAATATCCAGATGTGCATAGTTATTTCTTTGCCATTACAGATACGGGAGAAGCCATTGTCTTTCATTCTCCAACGACCAATGGTGGAAAGATGTATCTAAAACCAACGGACAACAAGGAACTTCAAGAAGCATTTACTCAAATCCTTCATCAGTAAGAAGGAAGAATAGACCAGAAAATGATTGTTTTCTGGTTTTCATTTATTCATAAAATGAATAAAAAACCAAATTATAAAAAGATATTTAGGAAAGAAAATATGTTAAAAGGTAGTAATAAATGCCGTTGTAAAAGTATTTAAAAACAGAAAACATTTGACAAGTAAAGGGAAATCATTTAAAATATATTCAAACTTTATTTATAGGAGAATAACAATGAAAAAACTTCTTACAGCCGGTGTGGCTCTCTTGTCAGTTGCAACATTGGCAGCATGTTCAGGTAAAACTGCTTCAGAATCTTCTAACAAAGAAGCAAAAGCATCTTCTAGCAAAGTAGAAAAATCATCTACTTCAGAAAGCAAATCAAGCAGTTCCTCAAAAACATCAAAATCTTCTGTTAATGTTCCAGAAGTTGTCTTGTTGACAGATGAAGAAATTGACAATGCCAAAACAATTGGTGATTTTAAAAATCTTTATGGTAAATTAGTAGATAGCTATAAAAAATACGCACAAGATATCGGCCAACAAATTCCAGAAGCACAAAGATCTGCATACACTCAACAAGTAGAACCAGCGATTAAGGCTTTGGATGACTCAAAAGCTCAATTCAATACCATGCTATCAAGTGCAGGTTCAGATGACACGCTTGTTCCTGAGCAAGGGCGTACACCTTTCTTGCAACAAATTAGAACAGCTCGTGACTCAATGACAAACATTCTTAAAGGTGTCTACGAATCTCTTGGGAAAGCTACCTCTTCATCAGCTGAATAATCAAAAAATAAATAGGTTAGGACCTCAAGTCCTAGCCTGTTTTTTTGCTTTCTTACAAAAATGTAAGAAATAAAGGGTAAAATGTAAGGTTATGTTATGGTGAAAGCGTTCTTATTTTAGTACAATTGATTTGTAAAAAACAATTGAAGCTTTTTCGAGCTAGAAAGGAACGGACCATGACCCTACTAGACGTTCAACATATCAAAAAAATCTACAAAACCCGCTTTCAAGGAACGCAAGTCGAAGCCTTGAAAGATATTCACTTCACTGTGGAAGAGGGTGAATATGTCGCCATCATGGGGGAATCAGGATCCGGGAAATCGACCCTCCTCAATATCCTGGCCATGCTGGACCAGCCGACGGAAGGACGGGTCTACCTCAATGGCACCGACACCTCAACCATCAAGAACAAGGATGCCTCCAGTTTCCGTCGGGAAAAACTAGGCTTTGTCTTTCAAGATTTCAACCTTCTCGATACCTTATCGGTCAAGGACAATATCCTCTTGCCTCTGGTCCTTTCTCGCAGACCAGTCAAGGAAATGATGAGCAAGGTGGATAGCGTGAGTCGGGAATTGGGCATTCACCAGCTCTTAGAAAAATACCCTTACGAAATCTCTGGTGGGCAAAAACAACGGGTGGCTGTGGCACGGGCTATCATCACCTCACCTGAAATCCTCCTTGCTGATGAGCCAACAGGGGCGCTGGATTCCAAGTCTTCGGCTGCACTTCTAGATGTCTTTGAAGATATTAATAGTATGGGGCAAACCATCCTCATGGTAACCCACTCAACGGCAGCGGCAGCTCGGGCCAAGCGCGTGCTCTTTATCAAGGACGGGATCCTTTACAACCAGATATTCCGTGGGGAAAAGACAGAACGTCAGATGTTCCAAGAAATCTCGGATACTTTGACAGTCATGGCGGGTAAGGAGGATCGTGATGTTTAAATTAACAAGTAAATTAGCTCTTTCCAACCTCAAACAAAATCGCAAACTCTATTACCCCTTTGCCCTGGTTGTCATTTTAACGACCATGATCCTTTATAGTTTTATCGCCTTGTCATCTACCCCTCATTTAGAGGATTCTTACGGAGGGGGGGCGGCGAGAACTGTTCTTGGTTTTGGTAGTTTCGTCGTCCAGCTGGTCGTCATCATTTTGGTGGCTTATGCCAATGGCTTTGTCATGAAAAATCGTTCCAAAGAACTGGCCTTGTACAGTGTTCTGGGAATGGAGAAGAAGCATCTCCTCATCATGACCTTATGGGAATTGCTCTTCTTCTATGTTCTCACAGTTGGAGTAGGACTGGGTTTGGGGCTCTTATTTGATCGCCTGATTTTTGCCTTGCTCCTAAAATGTATGGGGCTACCAGTCGTCATTCAATCAACCTTCCAGATAGGGGCTGTTCTTAACACTTTACTTGGGTTAGCCTTAGCTTTTGGCCTCATTCTCTTGTTGAATTCTTTCCGCCTCTTGCGCTACAGTTCCCTCCACCTCATGCAACAGAAAAAGGCAGGAGAGAAGAAGGGACGCTTCTTGCTGGTCCAAACTCTTTTAGGACTTGGGCTCTTAGGAATTGCGTTTTATATAGCGCTAACCGTTGAGCGTCCAGTTGCAGCGGTTCAAGGATTCTTTATTGCCGTCATCTTGGTCATCCTAGCGACCTATCTCTTATTCAACGCAGGATCTATTACCTTCTTAAGATTTCTCAAAGGTCGGAAATCCTACTATTACAAGCCAGAGAATTTTATATCTGTCTCCAACTTAATAGCACGGATGCGAAAAAATGCAGCGGGTCTTGCGACCATTAGTATTCTTTCCACCATGGTCTTGGTCACCTTAACTGGGTCGCTCAATATCTTTATTGGAGGACAGAACTACCTAGATACTGTTTACCCTTCTGATTACATGATTAGTGTGGGGCATATGCCTTCAGATGCTGAGACAGAACCAGTTATCAAGGATGTTCAAGCTCAAATTAAGAAAACAGCCGATGCGACAAATCTATCAGATTATCAGGTGGCACAGACAATATACTGGTCGGCTGAAATTCGAAAGATTGATGGAAGGAGCTTAGAGGTTTATGAACAGTCCTATCAAGAAGCTGGTCAGGAGATGGAGATGAAGACAGAGGGAACAGTCTACTTTTTTGATCAGGCGACTTACGAGCAACTGACGGGTCAAAAAGTTGAGCTTGGGGAAAATGAAATCCTAGCCTATGGGTATCAGTATCCAGGAAAATTAGATTCGCAATTAGAAATCAATTGGAAGACCTTCACGATTAAACAAAAACTAGACTCCAATTTTATCCAAGGAAAACTCCCTCAATCCGACCTGTTTCAACATCAAATGGGTTTGTACCTTGTCCTCCCTGACTTGAACCAACTGGGACTAAAAGTTGATAAAAATTTGGAATTCGCTATTACTGCAAAAGATAAAGAGAATCAAGATTTCATCAGTGGCTTGATCAAAGACCTTTATTCGACAGACAAAATGAGTCAATATGGTGCGACTTTCTTTGGTGGATTTGAACGATACAGCATAGAGAAGGAGTGGCGTGAAACAGCAGGGACTCTCCTCTTTATTGGGATTTTCCTATCGGTCATCTTTCTATTAGCTACAGTACTCGTCATTTACTACAAACAGATTTCAGAGGGTCATGAGGATCGGGATAATTTTGTGATCTTGCAACAAGTAGGATTGGACCAAAAGAAAACCGGCACCACCATTCGCAAACAGATTCTCACTGTCTTCTTCCTTCCATTATTCTTCTCCTTCCTATACCTAGGAGTGGCCTACAAGATGATTGCAAAGATCGTTGCCATCTTAGGAGCGACCAATGCGGGACTGGTCCTTCAAACAACTCTTTCCATCTGCGCTGTCTTTTTCATCTCTTATGTCCTCGTCTTTCTTCTAACTTCTAGAAGTTATCGGAAGATTGTCGTGAGGTAGGGCTGATTCTATAGGATCGAGAAAGGAAATGAAAGTGACGATAAGTTGCTGAACAAAAAACACCGAGGATTTGATCCTCGGTGTTTTCTATCGTGATTATTTCACATGTTCTGCAAGTTCTTCTTGCGCTTTTTTATTGGATTCTTCTTTTTCTTTTAACCAATTCTTATACGCTTTTTCGTAGTCAGCAGTTGTGACGGTCTTATCTTGAACTTTTTGGTATTTGAAGAAGCTTGTTTCCCCTTTAATACCAATTGCAGAATTTGCTGCTGAGAATGGTGTGACCTTGGTGATAGATGGAACGCCACCCTTAGAGTAGATTGGAAGAACCATAGCATTTTCTGTCAACCAAGCTTGGGCCGCAGCGTATTTTTCATAACGTGCATTGGTATCCAATTTTTCAGCATTGGCATCATCAAGCAAGGCTTTGTATTCGTTCAAACCAATTTTCTCGATGAGCGCTTGGTCTTTCTTAGGATCAAGTCCCATACCTGTCAAGGTTGAACCATCTGTTGGGTTCAAGATATCCAAGTAAGTAGATGGGTCTTGGAAGTCAGGTCCCCAACCAGTGATATCCATATCAAAGTCTTTTTGGTCTGGTGATTGGGCAAAGTAAGTAGCGTTATCAGCATCGTCTGTAGACAATTTTTGTACATCGATCACGACATTGTCTTTACCAAGGGCCGCTTCGATTGAGCTCTTCATAGAGTCTGCTTGTTGGACAAGAGCATTAGAAGATTGGTCTACAACATAGTCGATATGGATTGGGAATTGAACACCTTGTGATTGCAATTCAGTCTTAGCTTTTTCAAGTTCTGCTTTGGCTTTATCTACATTATGCAAGCTATCTTGAGCATCTGCGAAGCTAACACCTTTCCACTCATCTCCTGTTGCGGCAAGTTTTTCTTCAACGAGAGTACCGAAGTCTTTCCCGTCTGCTTGCACAAATGTCGGTGGAACTAGAAGGGTACGAAGAGTTTTGGTTGCTCCGTCTTTCCCGTTAACTTGAGCGCTGTAGGAAGTTCTATCTAAAGCAAAGTTCAAAGCTTGACGGAAGTTTTTGTTTTGAAGGGCTGTCTTGGTGCTGTTCTTTTGCTCATCCGATGTCTTCTTCGTATGGCCGTAGTTTTGACGGTTGACGTTGAAGTAAGCGTAGTAAACAGTAGAGTCTTGTGGGGTATAAACGATGTTATCCTTGAATTTCTTCTCAATCGTACTGTAGGTTGAGCTAGTTGGGAAGAGACGAGCAGTAGATAGGTTACCATCTGAGAAGTTACGAGCAAGATAGTCTTGGTCTGATCCATCGAAGTACGTTAATTTAACGGTATCGATGTGAACATTTTTCTTATCGTAGTATTCAGGGTTCTTTTCCAACTCGATTTGTGATTTTGAAGTGAAGGACTTCAAAATATAGGCACCGTTGTAGAGGATACCATTTGGTTTCACACTACCGAAATCTTTTCCTGCTGATTCCAAGAATTTTTCATTGACCGGCATCATGGTAGAAGTGGTCAATTTAGAATTCCAGAAAGATTCTGGTTGGTTCAAAGTATATTGAAGAGTATGATCATCAACAGCTTTGACTCCAACAGTTGAGAAGTCTTTGGTTTTTCCGTTTACATAATCATCCAAGCCTTTGACTGAGTTTTGAACCAAGTAAAGAGCATCGGATTTTTTATCGGCTACATATTTTAGAGCTGTCACAAAATCTTTTGCAGTGACGTCAGCGTATTCATTTCCTTCTGAATCATACCACTTCGCATCTTTTCGAAGCTTGTAGGTATATGTGAGACCGTCTTTTGAAACAGACCAGTCCTCAGCAAGAGCAGGCACTAGGTTACCGTATTGGTCGTTTTCAAACAAACCGTCGACCAAGTTGGTAGTAATGTCGCTTGTAGTTGAACGATTTGAAGTCAAATAGTTCAAGGAATCAGGGTCTGTACCATACACGTAGTTGTAGGTTGTTCCCTTTGATGAGTTAGAAGATGAACCACATGCAGCAAGGAAAAGCGTTGAAGCAGCGGCTACACCAGCTAAAAGAGCAAGCTTCGATTTTTTCATATTCGTGTCTCCTTTTGTATAATTTTAATTATTATACTCCAATCAACCCATAAAATAAAGTGTTTTTAAACTATTTTTGTATATTTACACAACTGAATGCCTAAAACCCTTGATTTTAAGCGTTTTTTGAGGAATAAAAATTTTTTAAAAAAACTACTATTATGCTTTACATACTAGTTGGAAAGGAGTATACTGATAGTGAAGAGACTAGTATGTAAAACCAACTAGTAGAGGAAGAAAGAGGTGAGACGGATGAAAGAGTCCCAATTGCTAAAGGGAGTCTTGGAGGGCTGTGTTCTAGAGATTATTTCTAAAAAGGCTATCTATGGCTATGAATTGATCCAAAGTCTCAAAGAGATGGGATTTGATAAGATTGTCGCCGGGACCATTTATCCCCTGCTTCAAAAATTAGAAAAACAAGGAATTATTCATGGGGAAATGAGGCCGTCTCCAGATGGTCCCGATCGTAAGTATTTTTCACTCAGTGATGCTGGAAGAGAGCGCTTAGAGGAATTTTGGGACCAGTGGCAGGAGCTAGTCACAAAAGTAGAACGTATCAAGAAGGAGGGAGAAGAATGACATCAGCTATTTATTTTGAAGAAACGCAGGCCTTGATGCAAACCTTTAGCCAGGAGGACCAAGCCTATTTCCAAGATCTCTGGGATTATTTCAATCTTGCAGGTTTCTTATATGAGGAGAAAGCCTTAAGAGAGCAGGTCTATAAACTAGCACTTGACTTTTCGCAAGCAGGAGCGGATGGCCTCACGGCAAAGGATTATTTTGGCCTTGATCCAAAGGGAATGGCAGACCAAATCATCGAAAATATGCCCAAAGAATCGACACGGTCTGTTTTGAAATATGGGGCTATCTTTTCAGGTATTGTGATTTTTTATCGCCTCCTAAGTGATTTTGCTTCTCAAGCGGTCCTTGTGCTCAAGCCACTAGTCTATTTAACCGACATCATTTTGGGACTCCTAGCTGTTGGGATAATCTTCTATCTCCTTCGTCGCCTCATTTTTGCGGAAGAAAAAGCGAAAAAAGCAATTTATGTAGCATTTGTTCTAGTTCTAGGATTCTATTTTGTTGGTGAAATAGTGGGGGTCCGTTTCTTGCCAGCTCTTGCATGGTTTGTAGTCCCTAGTCCTTGGGATGCTCTTCTCATGACAGGGTCTAGCGGAGCTCTCATTCTTTGGCAATGGAAAGAAGAGTTTGGACGAGCTTTCATCTTTCCGATCGTCGCCTTTTTAGTGGTTGGATTCTTACATCGCTGGACCTTGGCACAAGGAGTTCAGAATCTTGGTATGACGGTTCTTCTGCCCACAGTGATCATCGTCTTTGGGTTGGTTATTTATTATTGGTTTACGATTCGTGCTTTGAAAAAGAATAGGACGGAAAGTGATAAATAGAAAGAAATGGGGGGCTGGGACAAAAGTCCTAGCCACTCAATTGTTTTTGGATTGTCGAGCAAGACGCAGTGGTTGAGTGGGCTCTACTACGCTGATTTCATCAGCTTTTACAGCCCTACTCAACTGTGCGGAGGTGGGACGACGAAATCGAATTCTGACGAATTACCGATTTCTGTCCCACTCTCTTTCTTGTTCAAGTATGATAGAATAAACTCATTAGATGGGAGAATAGATATGAATTTATTTCGAAAAAAGGGACTTGGGCAAGTACACCCGGGTCTAAATCGCCATTTACGTTTATGGGATTTGATTATTTTAGGAATTGGTGCCATGGTGGGGACAGGGATCTTCACGATTACAGGGACTGCAGCCGCGAATTTAGCTGGTCCAGCCTTGATCATTTCGATTGTGATTGCGGCTTTTTGCGTTGGCTTATCTGCCCTTTTCTTTGCTGAATTTGCGTCTCGCATCCCTTCAACCGGTGGAGCCTATAGTTACCTCTATGCTATCTTTGGAGAGTTTCCCGCCTGGATTGCAGGTTGGTTGACCGTGATGGAATTTATGACAGCCGTATCAGGGGTGGCTTCAGGTTGGGCTGCTTATTTCAAGGGTTTGTTGGCCAATCTTGGCTGGAGCCTGCCGACGGCTTTAAACGGGACTTTTGATCCAGCTAAGGGAACTTATGTGGATCTCTTGCCTATTTTGGTCATGGTCCTCGTCACTGCCTTAGTCCTTATGAATGCAAAAGCGGTCTTACGTTTTAATTCCTTGCTGGTCTTACTCAAGTTTTCAGCTCTTGCCTTGTTTATTCTTGTTGGGATTTTTCACATAAATCCTGGCAACTGGGCAAACTTTGCTCCTTATGGATTTGGCGAAATCTATGGTGGTCAAACAGGGATTATGTCTGGAGCTTCGCTCATGTTCTTTGCCTTTCTTGGTTTTGAGTCCATTTCAATGGCGGTCGACGAAATCAAGGAACCACAAAAGAACGTCCCTCGTGGGATTGTCCTCAGTCTTTTGATCACAACTGTTCTTTATATCTTGGTCACCCTGGTTTTGACTGGTATGGTTCCTTTTAAGAACTTAAATGTAGAAGACGCGGTTGCCTTTGCCCTTCGTCAGGTCGGAGCTGGTTGGGCTGGAAATTATGTATCCTTAGTGGCTATTTTGACCTTGATTACCGTCTGCATTTCGATGACCTTTGCCCTTTCACGGATGATTTACAGTTTGGCGCGGGATGGTCTCTTACCAAAAGCTATGAAACAGCTCGATTCCAAAACTAAAATTCCAAAAAATGCTACACTAGTAGCTGGATCGATGGCAGCCATTGCTGGTGGAATCTTTCCACTTGCAAGTATCGCTTCCTTCTTAAATATCTGTACCTTGGCTTACCTGGTTATGTTGGCCTTTGCTCTCTTGAAATTGCGCAAGGAACACGGGGCACCTGGACCAGGTGAATTTAAAACACCCTTGGTTCCGGTCTTGCCAATCCTATCGATTGTGGTCTGTCTGTCCTTTATGACCCAGTATTCCCTATCGACCTGGCTGGCCTTCGGAGTTGCTCTCCTGATCGGAGTTGGAATTTATTTCGGTTATGGGTATCGCCATTCAGAAGAAAATCAATAAAACATAAAAGCTAGAGTAGAAGAACTCTGGCTTTTTGTATAGGGAAAGCTCTTTTTTTGATATAATAAAGGGAGAAAGTTAACTAGATAACAAAGGAGAAAAACATGACATTTGAAGAGATTTTACCAGGCTTAAAGGCTAAGAAAAAATATGTACGTACAGGCTGGGGTGGAGCAGAAAACTATGTCCAATTGTTTGATACCATTGAGCAAGATGGGGCGACTCTGGAAGTGACACCTTATTTCCTCATCAACGTCTCTGGTGAAGGCGAAGGTTTCTCCATGTGGAGTCCAACCCCTTGTGATGTCTTAGCGACAGATTGGGTGGAAGTCCATGACTAAAAGGGTCTTGATTACAGGCGTGAGTTCCGGGATTGGTTTGGCTCAAGCTCGCCTCTTTCTAGAAAAGGGCTACCAGGTCTATGGGGTGGATCAGGGAGCGGATCCCCAGTTAGCAGGTGATTTCCATTTCTTGCAACGGGACTTAACCCTGGATTTGACGCCGATTTTTGACTGGTGTCCCGAGGTAGATGTCTTGTGCAATACAGCTGGAGTTTTGGATGATTACAAGCCGCTTCTGGAACAAAGTACTCAGGAGATTCAGGAGATCTTTGAGATCAACTATGTGACTCCGGTTGAGCTGACGCGGCATTATCTGACTCAAATGTTGAAGAAGAAGCAAGGTATCATTATCAATATGTGCTCCATTGCTTCTAGCCTGGCAGGAGGAGGCGGTCACGCTTATACCTCGTCCAAGCATGCCTTAGCAGGATTTACTAAACAGTTGGCCCTGGATTATGCAGAAGCTGGTATTCAGGTCTTTGGCATCGCGCCAGGAGCCGTCAAAACAGGCATGACCGCAGCGGACTTTGAACCAGGTGGATTAGCTGACTGGGTAGCCAGTGAGACACCGATCAAGCGCTGGATTGAGCCAGAGGAAGTAGCAGAAGTCAGCCTCTTTTTGGCTAGCGGGAAGGCATCTGCCATGCAAGGACAAATCCTGACGATTGATGGTGGTTGGAGTTTGAAGTAGGAGGATGAAAAAGCAAGAGTTGAAATCTTGCTAAAAAATGTAATTGTTTTTTCCTTACTGAAAGAGGATCAAACCTAGGTGAACAATTAAGTTAGGACAGTGGAGAGACAGGTATTTACCTCTATGCTAAAGAAGATCTTACTGAACGAAATTAAACCTACCAGAGTGATCAGGATGAATCAGATTTCTTTATGATTGGTCACGATGGAGATCTAGCCTATTTCACCAAAAAAAGACAGGGATAATAACAATTATGAAGATAACTGAGGGTAAGTTCAGAAGAACTTTTTGAATGGGCTACCTGAAACCTTAAGAGATTGTTTTAGAAGAAACGAATAGTACAATTGATTTGCTAAGTCATTATGGAATAAAGGTGAAATCATGATTAAATTAGTGAATGTTACTAAATGTTTTAGTGATGGATCGAATGTCAGATACATTTTCAAAAATTGTAATTTTGAATTTAAAAAAGGTAGCACGACTGCAATAGTTGGCCGTTCTGGATTAGGAAAAACTACTCTTGTTAAATTAATATTAGGGATTACCAGTTTAAATGAGGGGGATATCTTAGTCTGTGGTAGTTCCATTTTAGATATGAAAAATTTGAGTAAGGTAAGGCGTAGGAATATTGGCTGTGTCTTCCAAAACTTTAATTTGATTTCAGGTTTCACGGTGAAAGAGAATATTCTACTTCCAAGATATTTTTTTGAAAATGGAGAGAATAACATTAACGAAATTTGTAACACTTTAGGTCTTTCAAAGGAAATGTTAAGCAAGAGTATTGATAAGATTAGTGGAGGTGAAAAACAAAGAGTTGCCTTGGCAAGAGCTCTTATTAATAATCCAGAAATATTGATAGCAGATGAACCTACTGGTAATTTAGACGCTGCTAACGAACAAAATATAATAGAATTGTTGAAGCGGATCAATGAGGAGTTAGGTATCACGATTATAACAGTAACTCATAGTGATAAAGTGGCGAATAGTATGCAGTCTATTTGCACAGTTGTTGATGGCAAAATTGAGTACGTAAGGAGATGATAAAATGAATCATTCCATATTATTCATTGCTAAAAGAGATTTAGAAGTTAACAAACGAAGATATAGATTAGTTCGACTGTCAATAGCGATCTCTGTTTTGCTAATTGTTTTAGTGATGCTCATTTCTAATTCTTTCTATAATAAAATGATTAAAGAAATGACTGTAGCAAATAAAAATGTTGTTACTGTTGCCTTTGGTAATAAAGAAAATTCTCTGAATTATAAAGCTTTGCCTTTATTTTCTAATGAAGATATTGATCGAGTAAAAAAAATAGATGAAGTAAAAAATATTACTGGTGTAAAACTATTATTTACGGATGATATCAAATTCCAAAATGGTAAGACATCGGTTTCCAATACTATCCATTGTCTAGAAGAAAAGTATATAAAAAACCTGAATATTAGAATTGCTGAAGGGAAATTTCCAGAGAAGGACAATGAAATATTAATCGGAGATTCCGTACACAAGGCTACATCAATGAATGTCGGAGATACGGTGACTATTAAGATTGATAATCATTATGTAAAGTTTGTAATTTCTGGCATTATAGACAAGCAAGAAGCGCAGTTATTTTCTACCTTGCCAACAGAAATAAATCAAATGATGGCAATCAATGTAAAAAGTAGTAGCGTTTCATCAAATAAATTTTATTATCTGAATGCTACTGTGAAAAATGGAACCGATTTAAATGAAGTAGCAAACAAGATAGAAAAGACTGTTTTAAAAAATGAAAATTTAAAACAATCTTTATCAGGAACAGGATTAGATGTTGTTGTAGCAACACAACAGGATGTTATCAATATGCTATCCAGATGGTTTTCCTACATCGACCTTTTTATCCTCTTAATCATAGTTCTTATCTCTATTGTAGCGATTATTAATATCATCAATATTCTAGCTATTACCATTCAGGAGAATCATAAACAGATCGCAACTTTTAAAATCATCGGTGCATCTGATCGACAGATAAAAAGAATATATTTATTTGAAAGCTTTATGATGGGAGTACGAGGTACAAGCGTGGGATTGGTGATAGGAATTGCTATTTCTTATTTGATCATCTTTTTGAGTGGATTACCACTAGATATTGAACTTACCAGATTGTTGTTCCCGGTATTAATAGGTATACTCACTTCAGTTTTTGCAGGATTTTTGGTATCTAAAAAAATTACTAAAATAGATATTGAAAAAGTATTAAATCAATAGAGAAGAAATGATTAGTGGCAATCAGAGATGGTGTTGCAAAAAGAAAAGCTATACTGATTTAATTATCGACTGAGCTTTGAATGAAAGTAGGAGGATTTGATGAAAATCAAACATCACTTTGGGGTATACGGAGTCTGTCTTCAAGAGGGGAAACTACTCTGTATTGAAAAAACAAGAGGCCCCTATCAACATCGTTTTGATCTACCGGGTGGTAGTCAGGAACTCGGTGAGGGGTTGACAGAAACCCTCAAGAGAGAAGTTCTGGAAGAGACGGGCTATACCCTTAGCCGTTACTCAAATCCTAGGGGTTATGACGTGCTGGTTCAAGAAGAAGGGCAAGACTTCTGTCTAAGACGGTTGATTGAGCGGTCAATATGGGTTGAAAAAGTAAAATAATAAAGTAAAATAATAAGGATAAAATGAGTCTAGTAAAACCACTGGGCTCATTTTCTATTTTAGCTTTATGGAAAAGGAATCTTATGGTATGATAGCCTAAAAGGGACCTGTAATATGGAGGTCAAATAAAAAAAGCCTTTGGGAAGAGAGACTCAAAAGGAGACGAGATGCTAGTATTGATAGACACAGATCCAGCTGTTTCAAGAGAAGACCTGTTACAATTTGAGGAGATTCTTGGAAAGAAATTGCCGGAAGCCATGAAGGATTTTTATCTCAAGTACAACGGTGGTCAGCCCCAAGTAAGGGGGGGCCACGATGAACATCATCTCTTTCCTTTCAATTCCTTTAATTCACTTGAGGAGATGAAGAAGTCTCTTACCTGGTTTGACGATGAGGCTGTTCCTGCGGAATTTAAGGCCACAGATCTTCTCCATTTCGCCTATGATCCTGGATCTGGCAACTATGCTCTTTCTTTAAGGAAAGAAGATTATGGTATGGTGTATTTCTATGTTCTAGAAGAAACAGCTGAGATCTACGGTCAATGGGCTTCTTTTGAGGAATTTTTGAACTCTTTTGTTGAAGAGTGAGACGAAAAAGGAGAAGGGATGCGAAAACACCAAGAACTTTCACTAGAGCAGATAATTGAGCAGGTGCGCGTAGATCAATTAGTATCAGATGATTTTTGCCTCTATGGCAAGGAGGATGGAGAACTGGCACTAGCTAGGCTCTATTGGGTGTCCGATTATCCGGATGTCGTGGAAGACCGTGATATCTACCCGACAGAAGTGACGGAGCAAGATCTGCAACTAGTCTACTATGGAGAGCAGTTGATTGATGTTCTTGCAGTCGCACTTGAAGAAAAACCAAATGCAAGTCTCCAAGACTTGGTCGAGGCTTTGAATTATTATCAGCAGCATGATAGTTTTATGCCTTTTGATGATTAGCTAGGCCGATTAGAGAAATGGTATCCAAAAGGAGGAAAGATAGTGATGAGAGAATATAAATTTGATATCCATAACGAGATGTATGTAGCAATTCCAGAGGAAAAGGAAAAAGTTTGCCTTGCTTTAAGTGATTCTTTAGAGGTTGTCAATGAGGAGTTGACTTCGTCTTATAAAGCAAAACTCGATCATCTACTGGATCAATCATCAGTATGGTATCCAAAAGCTTTGGAAAAAATTCAGGAGGAATTTCCAGAACTAGCGCACGCCAGACTCCTATCCATTTTTATCTTGTCTGAACAAAGTGACGTTGACTTAATTTTCGGCTTGGAATTTGGACTGAGAGAGGATTCGGAGCATGGTAGAGGACTTAAATTCTCCCTCAATAGTTTTGAAATTTTAGAATATGGTATAGGCGAAGTGGCATACTATTAGGTGTAGTCGATGACAAGAGAAGCACTAGAAAATGGAGCAGGATATGGTTGAGAAAGATGGGATTATCATAAAGGATGGCCAGGTCATCCTAAACAGCAGTGAGAAGCTATCGATTGAAAATCTGAGAGAGGAAGCTTCGATGAAAGAAAGAATCAAATTAACTGAAGGAGAGGTTTTCCTATTAACACCTCCTTATCAATCGGATCCATGTTTTGCTTGTCATTTAATCTATTTAAGTTACGAAACTAAAGGATTGTGCGCTTATGTGTTATCAAAGGAAGCAATAAATCTTGAAGATATAGATATAGATAGTATTGAATTTGACACAAAAAAGCGATTTATTCAAGTACTTATTTTATGAAATGGGGATTATGGGAAAAATTAGGTTATAGGCCTATCCTTGAGGAAGAGGATCAGTTACTACTTCGAAATGTTGGAAACTATAACCTAATGTATCGAGATGAGAATTGCAGACAAATGCCAAGCAAGAAGTATAAGGAGGAATATCCTTTACAGCCAATTTATGATTCGCTAGAAATTTTTGCACTTATCTATGGGAAAAAATATAAAGAGTCTGATCCTAGAGTATTAGATTGGATGGAGGCAAAGGTGAAAACACGTTTGGATGATTGATTTCTATTGTAATGATAATCTGATTGTGGAAATCAATTCAATAGAAAAGCAGTATAGAGGTATTAAGATTATTGAGAAGTCTTAGCTGAAATTCAAGGAAAATAAAAATGGCAAAATACGGAATATCCCCTTTTGATAATGATAGTGCAACGTTTGCTCATAATTGTATTTACTCAAGAGCATTGAAAACCATAAGTAAACAAATGGAAGAATTGGCTCTAACAAATCTGCTAGAGGAAGAGATGTTGGGACATATGTTTATTCTGGCTATTGATTTAGCACGTTTCCCCACAGAGCAACATAAATTTACGCAAGAAATGAATGATGAGTGGCAAGAACTATTAAGAAACTATGTTGATGGTCATACTATTCAGTCAGAAACACTTGCAAAAACTTTAGATGTTATTTTGAAGTATTTCTTTTTTAGAAATACTCCGAAGGGTTATGAGATAGGTTTTAAACAGCTAGCTTATTTAGATTTCCCAGAAAGAAAAATCTATATTGCACTAGCAATCGATGTATATTTTGAAGCTTTGCTAGAATACATTGAAATCGCTTTTGAAGATGAGGCAGGATTGAGTGATTGGCAACCAGATAGAATGACAATACCAGCTTATCTTGATCTCTATGTGTCTTGGGCAATGGAAGTGCCAGAAAAGGCTAAAGGCCGTGTTGCAATGGAACAGTTTACTAGATGGAAAAATGCTTATTTTGAATGGTTTGAGACAAACTGTAAAAAAATTCCGAAGAAGTATCGAACAATAGAGAAAATAAATATGCTTGAGTTGTTTGAGGAGTTTGAATATTATGCTACATGAGGAATTCAATAAGAACAGTTTTTTCTATTTTATGATATTCTCGATCATCTACTGGATCAATCATCAGTATGGTATCCAAAAGCTTTGGAAAAAATTCAGGAGGAATTTCCAGAACTAGCGCACGCCAGACTCCTATCCATTTTTATCTTGTCTGAACAGACGGACATAGACCTGATTTTTGGTTTGGAATTTGGACTAAGAGAGGACTCGGAGCATGGTAGAGGACTTAAATTCTCCCTCGATAGTTTTGAAATTTTAGAATATGGTATAGGGGAAGTCGCTTACTACTAGGTCTAGTCGATAACAAAAGAAGCACTAGAAAATGGAGCAGGATATGGTTGAGAAAGAATGGCGTTTTTATTCATCAGAGGTTGATAGGGATTGGGTGATTTTATCAGATCGTGATAGGGCTGAAACAAAAGAGGATATCCACTCTGTCAATCAGAAAGAAGCCGTTATGCGGATGTATCGAAGACCGGGAGACTTTATCTCAGTGTCTTTGCTGTCTGCTTCTTATGAAATAGACGATGTAACAGGAAAACTTGGTCAAGAGCGAGATTTCTATTTAAAAATTGAATGCCTACAAGACGGATGGTCCAGTATCAGCTCTCAAGTCTATAAAAAAGAGGAAGCAGTAACCTTAGCAAGCCTCTTTATGGGACTCAGAAAAGATGCGGCTATCAAGCTTTGGAAGTTAAAAAAATTGGGTGAAAAGAACCTAGGAGATCGGATAGAGAAATGACAGTCAATATCGATGAATTAGTGAAGGAGCTTGGCTTTTGTGCGGTGCCTACAGAGGAGAAACCATTTCGTCTGGATGAGGCCCGTTTTAACCTTTTGGCTTATTTAGAGGATTATCCGAAAATGGGATTCTCTTTTGTTAAAGCAGGTGACGAACTAGTCGAACTAAGGAAAAATCAGGAGAGCTATAGGCTTTTTGGCCAGTGTTTTTTAGGATTTTTTGTGATAGTAGAAGAGGAGCAAATCTTTTTACTTTGCAATTCTGAAGGAAGAGAAGTTTTTCAAGAAGATAGAGTTTTTGTCAATTCTTCCTTGCAAGCTTTTATTTCCTCTTATTCGCTCTTTCTATCAAGCATCTTTCTTTTGAAAGCAAAGTTTTATGAGATTGAGCAAGATGAAGTCGAAGAGATTGCAGCAAACTTGATGCATCAAATTCTTGCCTTAGAAGCTCCCCTTGAACAAGAATTACCCTTCTGGGAGCACATGGCCTATTTGATAGAAGACGATGGAATTGTTCTAAGAGATGATCTCTTTCATATCATAAATAAAGAGCAGTAGGAATGGATTTAAATTAATTATGCAGAAAAAATTGCCCCAGATAAAGATTCGTGAGTGGAATGAAAAGCCAAGAACAAAAATGCGATTTATTAAAATTGGTGATATTTTTTGCTATCAATTTTCGGAGGAAATGTTTGTATTTGGTCAAATTCTTGGAAAAGTGAATGTTGGTCATGTCATTCAATTTTTCGATATCTTTCAAGCAAGTCCTACTATAACAGTTGAGGAGCTAAGTCGTGCTCAATTTATAGGTAAGCCCATCATTATAGATTCCTACACCTTGTTTGATCGAAGTCCAGTATGGTCTTGGCAGATAATTGGTCACCAAGTGGATTTTGATCCAAGCCCTTTTAAGGATTTAGCCTTTAAATGGGGAGACCCAAGTGGTACTCAATTTGGGAAGGTCTGGCTAGATGGTAGGACAGAACCTAAGATTTTTTCTAGGGAAGAAGTTGACGACCTAGACTGGGAAGCCTGTGTCGGAAGTATTGTTTATAACAGAATCTTGGAAGAAGAACTGGCAAGCAGATGAAATAAAGGAATTTGAGATGGACTATGTAGATGAGTTGACTTCAGGACGAACGCCCTTGGTAAAAAAGGCAGCGAAAAAAATTTTAAGAGGCAGACTAAAAGGATATGGACCATTCTTGCATCAGGCCTTGGAAGGGGAGATGGAAAAGCCTAAATCATGGGAATCACAAATGTACTTGCTCTACGCCATGGCCGCAACGGATTGCACAGAAGAAATCCCCTATCTCAAGTCATTACTGCTGAGAGACATCCCAACCCCTGTAACCTATCGCTCTTTAGCAGTAGCGATTGCTTATCTAGAAAATTTAGAAACAGAGAACTTGTCTTTTGTTTATGAGTCCTTGGAATCGAATAATTTATTGCAAGCTGCAGGTGCTTGTGCAGCACTCTATCTTAGAAAGATTGTGCTGAAAGATGACGATTTTGAGAAGGTCATGACCTTTATCACCAAGGATGTTTATTTGGAAAATATAAGAGGAACAATCGCTCCGTTTATGTTCATTTTGGCTGCATCTTATCTATATCCAGAAGAGAATCGCCAGAAAATTGTAGACTTTTCCCGTCAATTTAATGAAGTACATATAAATACAATCATTGAGGATGTATCCAAAGGAAAGGACGGCAGGAGGATTAGGCTATTCTAAGACCTACTTAAAGAGAGAAGTTACCATCTCCTTAAAGAGGGAAACAATGAATCTTAAAAAGAAGACTTATATTCATTTTTAAAAAGGAGTTCATACTGTGAAATGGTTTGAAAAAGCAGTAGGAAGGGAAAAGATTATTCATTTATTTGATGGTGATTTGGACTTGAATAATGTTTTTCTTGATACTGTGTTATGTTACGATTACAAATTAGATCTTGTCTTTTATTTATTTGATTTGCCAACTAATTTCCCTGAAAAGTGGCAGAAAAGTGCATTTAATGCCATAAAAATTAATTTAGAGTTTTTTAATTTAGATGAAATCCATTTTTATTCTAAGGGGATTCATAAGGTGAATGGTCAACTAGAACTGCTTTTTTTAGAGAATAAGGTTGAATTCAATTTTATAAACCAAAATGATGTGATGTTATCGGGTTCTTCTGATCTTGTTAGAATTGCTGAGATTACTCCTGTGAAGATTGATACTTAAAGATTTCTTTCGGAGATTCAGAATGATCAAACAATCTTCCATTATTAGGAGGGACACCGCGACTATGGGAAAAAGTGAAGGAAGAGCACAAACATTATACCTTGACCTAAGGCTAAACCTTTCTACAAGAAAAAAACTGCGAGACCACGAATATGAAGTTAGAGTATTTCGAATTAGATAAGCCCTATGTGGAAAATCAACAGAGGATTGAGGAGCTGATGGACTTAGCTGCGCTAACCTACGAGGAAGCTAGAGTTGAAGATTACCGACAGAATTGGAAAGACCTGCGAAGAGCATTCGTATATGAATCCAAATGTATGACCTCTATGGTAGAGCGCCTCTTTAAACCAGTTGTGACCAAGCATTGTTGGAAAATCATCGTAGAATGTGTAGATACGATTAGCAATCCAGCTATCATGAATCTACTTGGTGTCTATACTGTTCAGGTCTTATTTGATTTTTCTAATTATGAAAGCTCGAGTCCATTGGAACAGAAAAAGCTGCTCTTAGAGGCCTTGTTAAAAGGAGTAAAGCGCGTGTTTGAGGAGCTCTCTATTCCATACTCCTTGATAGAGGATGTAGTCAATGAAATAGAGAAAAACGATTATGAAAATAGCTGGGAGTGGAAGAGGAAGAAGATCCAATCCACGATCTTTTCCATTCAAGTGGAGCATCAGCTGGATAAGGTGGATTTGTTTTGGAAGATAGAGCAAAAGGATAAGAGCATCCGTCAGTTGATTCAATCCTACCCTGCTCATGAGATGGACTATGGGGCTAAGCTTGGTAAACTGGAAGCAAAAGGTAACTTCCTATATCTGTTGGATAAAGAGAATGAGGTTGTGAGCAAGCTAGAGCTGGAAACAATAGCTGAATGAACCCAAAAAAACTAGCCATTGTCCATAAAACACTTATCAATAGAAAGTAAGCAAGATAGTAGGAAATGGCCATATAACGAAATAGAATACAAAAGATTAAGGGTCAAAAACTATGGTGAATAAATTAGCAAATGTTCGTGAAGGAGAAATTTTCGCAATTCCATTGTTTTTATCGGATAGATCTGATTTAGAGAGATTTAAAAAATCTGATTTCTCTGGGAAAAATAAAAAATTCGCCTATTGTAGAATCATCAAAGATCTAGGTGGTGGCGGTATACTCATAGAGGTTTTTACTTTAATCGATGGATTGTCTCCTGAAATAGAGGACATCATCCAATCAGGAAGGTTATTTCCGCCAATTGCCATAAATGGTCTGGGAATATATAAAAAACGCTGGCCGAAAGTCGGACAACAAGAGAAATATGACTGCGAAATAGATTCTCATTTTTCTCAAATACAGTTAGTTCTTCCTGCCTTACCGCATGAAAAGCCGAGATTATGGCAGAATGGTCAAGAAAAGTTTATTTCTTTTGAGGAGAGCAAGGATTATGAAGAATGGATAGTTTGGCTTTCTTCTCATTTAGAAAAAAGGATTATTGAAAGTTTAAAAGCAAGAGGAATAGACGTGTAGCTTTCGAGAGAGTGAGAACAATGAGTGACTTAAAAAAGAGATTATCTTTATTAAAAGTAGAAAAACGAATCAATCAGTTGAAGGGGATAAAGGATGTCCATTTTCTGACCGATAAACCTAAAGAAATTGCTTGGTATGCTGGGGGGAGTTGAATCCTATAGACTCTCCGCTTCCTTGCTTTTATGAGTTTCCTGTTGCCCACACTACTCAAGATTTAAGTAGGTCAATTCAAAGTCTAGTTGGCAATAGTAGTCAGTTTATCCTAGTTTTTTGGGAATTTTCACCGATTTATGTCTTGTTTCAAATGGAGTCTCTGGATGACTTTTTGCCCTCTTATTTTACTGAATTTTCTACTAAGGACCTGATGCTTTTCTTTCGAAATCATGAAAAAGTACTGGATCTCCATTTAGCGGAGGATAAAGTAGAAGTGAGAGTCTTGGAGAATAAATCTAAGAGCCTGTAGATTCTACAAATTGAAAATGAACATAGAATTAGTCGATGAAAGAGGCAAAGAGGAAAGAACGCCATTCATGGAGAGACAAATGGTAAAGGAAGATTCTAATGTGTGAAAAAGAATATTATTATTATGGCAATAGTGAGTTTATGACAGGCCTAGGAGTTATTTATACAGAATTTACTGGTCAGCGTGCAAGTCGACAAATTAACGTTTTGAATGGGCACTCTTATGCTTCCTCTTGCCTACAGGATTATGTTCCAGAAGTAGGGTTTCTACTCTATGATGGTCGAAAAGATGAGTTGGATCTATCAGACTCCATCAAGATTAGTCAAGAGGAATTTGAACGAATTTGGGCTCAGGCTGTCGCTAGCGGTCAGAATGATACGTAATCGTCAGTTGAAAATAGCCAAATATAATCCCAAAAATGTGAGAGGAGTCTAATAATGATGTTCAATTTGTTGAAGGAATTTGTAGAAGTCTATCATAGAAACAAGGGCTTAGGAGAGCTTGTATTTACTAGTAACTGTCTCCATGTCGAAAAGCCAGATTTGTCTGGTCAATTGAAAGAGTTCTACCAACATTTGAGCTTTGAGGAAGAAGCTTATTTTAGAGGAGCTCCCTATGATCTTGCTCTAATTCCTCTCCCTCTATGTGAAGCTGCATCAGAAGGATGGCAGGATACTAGCTGGAAAGAGAGTTATGTGATTTTTGCCCACATGATGGGGGATGAGCCAATTTTTTGTGATCTAACTAGCGAGCTTAGTCCTGTATTTGGCAAGATTCCTGGAAATTCTAAGCTCTATTGCTTAAGCCCCTCTTTATCTACTTTCTTGTCTACTTATAGTCAGATGAAAAAGCTAGAAATCACCAAGTTTGAGAATGACATCTACATTGATGAGGACTTGTCGGACTATAAAGAAGGTTTTTTAACAGGAATCATGGCTATTATCGAGGAGCAACTTCCTGAAGCCTATCGAAAAGACTTTATTGAATTTATGCTTGGCTAAAGCCAAAAATGGAGAGATGAGAAGCAAATGGAAATGAAGAATTTTTTAAAATGTTGTGAGGATCTGATTATACAAGAAAGTGGGGCCTCAGCTCTTGAACTAGAAAAACTCAAAGCCAGACAGTTTCCTCAAGCTCACCTGGATTTGCTCTCCATGACCAATGGCTTGGAGTTTTATGGTGGCTATTATCGCTTGTTTGGGACGGATTCTACTCAAGCTATTACGCTAGATTCCTGGAATTCTGATGAGCTATGGAAAGATGTCTGGAGAGATTATGTATCAGACTACTATTTTTTTGGTATGTCTGCTATTGGAGATCAATTCGCTTATAGATTGAAGGATGGGAACATTCAAAGTCATCAAGTTTATTATTTAGATGGGATTACGATGGATGTCATCGAGATCTATGACAGTTTTGAAGCATTTTTTGAGAGGGAATTTGTTCTGAAAGCCCAAGGTGGGATGGAATCTATTTTTGTTTCTGCTAGGGAACGATTTGGAAATCTAGACCTCTCCACAAGCTGTATTTATTCCCCTTCCTTAATGATGGTGAATGATCCAAGCGTTGAGAATCTCATGCTTTTACCGACAAAGGATGTCATGACCATCAATGGGGATTTGTTAGTTCAATTGTCTGATTCAGAGGAGTCTATTACGAAACTAGAGCAATATCTAGACGCTTCGGGTAGAGCCAGAGTCAAGGTCATTTTTGATCGAGATTGAGCAAGCAGGATAAAGTTTATATAGAAAAGAGTACTCTTGAGATTCATGATTTTAACCTTTTGGCGACAAGCGATGATTTAGTCTTCTAGTCAGGGTGTCATTGTAAAATGATTTAGGTTGAAAATAGAAAACGAAGCATTTTATTCATGAAAAGAGGTGAATAATGACCAGTTTAGATAAATATTTAGAGATCATTAAAAAAGGATTTTCCGAAAGAGAGAATCTAATGGCAATGGAGCCTCTGCATTCTATTGAAGAGATTGCACCATTATTGGATGAAAAATTGACTTATAATGAATTCATCGATATCAATCGCTTATTAAGACAAAAGTACATTGTCGAAAACCCAGAGGATATGCTGAAAGATGTAGATTTTAACCAGCTTTCTTTACCTAGCAATACGAGGGTGATTTACTTGATGGGAAGTAAATCTGATGTGCTAGACTTTTCAAAATATGAACAAGTAGAAAAGATTTTAATAGTTGGGGCTAGAAAAGTAAGAAAGATCATCTTACCCCAGAATGATTGTGTGAAAGCTCTAGGGATATCTTCCATGACAAATTTGGAAACGATAGAGAACATTTCTTTTCATAAAGGCATGCGTTATCTGCACTTTGATTATGGTGTAAAGTTGCCCAACTTAAATTTTATTAGAGATTTAAATCAGTTACTCTATCTTTCATTTACGGCAAATAAAAAATTACCAGAATTGGATTTTATCCAGTCCTCTAGTGAGCTTCGTTTTTTGGATTTTGTCGATACGTCTATTTTTAACTACGCAACAACAGTTAGCTACCTGAAGGGTCTGAAACATCTCCGATTTTTAACAACGGGAAGAACAAATCAAAAGCAAAGGGAACTTCTTAGAAGAGAGTTACCACATGTTTGCATGCGTGAGGGGTAAAAAATGCCTTTAATCCAGCTTTTTATGACCGATGTCTTCATAATAAACGAACCTTTAGTCCCGTTGTTTAAGTAGGAGGAAATATGACCCATACGAATCTAGCAAAAGAAACCTTACTCCAGTTTATGCAGGCCATGTATTCTTGGGAGAGGAAAGCCACAAGGAGCCTAAGAAACCAAGCCGATAAAGAGATGTTGAAGGATGAATTAGCTGCTATATTTGATCAGTTTTGTAGATCTAAAAAAACACTCAGAGAAAGGGAAGTATCTTTATCTGTTCGATTTCCATTTGACTATAAATTAGAAACGCATCCCATCGTCGATGAAGAGTATGACGGGAATCAAACTTATTTGTATATTAAGGAGAATCGATCTGGTTTAGAAACTCTCTATCGTTTTCGAATGGTATTTCAAAAGGGGAAATGGTGGATTGATAAGAAGGAATGGCTTGATGATGGGAAGTGGATCAATTCTTCCTTGTGATATACTGAAAAATGTAGGAAGACAGGAAGAAATGTGTTTCAAAAGACAGTGGTAGTTTAAGTGTAAGTAATGAAATGTTAGGGGTCAATATGAATAAATCACTTTCAAATCAAAAAAGAAAATTAACAACCATTAGAAATCAAGTACTAAAAGCGAGAGATTTTGATCTTGAAAAAGCACAGCTTTTTACTACTAAGCAATTTTAGAAGCATTAAAAGCAGGCAAAAAAAGCCTTGAAATCAATTGGGAGGAAAACGGGAAAACAGAAACCTACTCCTATAAACATGTACGGATGGTTCATGCTATTCAACCATATACTTTGGTTTCTGAGTTCATTGAAAACAAGACATCTGAAACCTATCAATCTTTGCTAAATGGCTGTTTTTGTTCTGTAATGGCAGATATGGCTTCTGCTAAATACTTGGCTAAAGGGGGCTCAAACTTTGATACAGATATTTGTTTAAATATCTTATTTGCCCTTGCCTATTTGGATGATACTTATGTAGAGTTTTTAATTGATAAATTAGCCTATTTTAAAGAAGCCCAAGTTGAAAAAGGGAAAAAAATTATTCTCTTTTCAGCTAAGAGTTTATTGCCTTTAGTCGTTTTTCTTTATGGAAATGGTGAGGGTGCTCGACTTGCTAACCTACTGGAGAATGCTTGTGATGCCAAATATCAACCCTTGGACACGAATCCTTATCAGAATGTGAATGATGCCTATAAACAGGTTATGGAAACTATTTTTTCAGAGGATGATGATGTTTTTAGAGAAACAATTTTATCCATGTGTGATTATCATTTAGCGAACACCAGAGATAGTCATTTAGTAGATTTCAATACCTTACTTTGGCAATATTTCCCAATTGAAATCTTAGTTTTACTAAAAGAACGTCAGAAAAGAGGCCTCCCAATCGACGGGCTTAGCCATCCCTTGCTTGATGACTTTTTACCCTATTTCATGGATAACTTTCAGCTATCCGAGCAAAACAAGATGATTCTAGGAACGATCTTAGACTAGTTGTGTAGAATAGATGGAGACCGTCAATAACCCATGCAATCGCAAGGAATTATAGGAATCACCTATATCCATTTAGATTCCTAGTAAAGTGCAATGAGGAACTCTCCACATCCTGTTAGAAGAGAGGTAAAGAAATGAAAGAGGCCAAAGAACTCTTCGTAAAAAATGGCTTTTCGCGACTAAAGCGAACCCATAACTATTATAAAGTCGATCATGATTTTTACACAGTCATCTATTTTCAACGAAAATCAGATGGTAGTGCCTATTTTGTGAATGTTGCCTTCATCCCCTCTTTCTGGAGTCGGGACTGTTAGAAGAAGTGGATTGTGCTTTACGGACTCGATTAGGTTCTATCAATCATAAAAATGGGCCGGATCAAGCTGAATTGGAAAAAGCTGTCCAAGAGGCCATCGATTTTACTGCTCAGTATGCGTCGTATCCTACCGTATTTTCGAGCATAGATCCCGAGAAGGATCTTGATAAGGATTGGTTGTTAGAACAATTCTCTATCACCAAAGTGAACTTATGCAGATTGTATGTTGAGTATTATGATTCGATCGATTCTAAAAAGCTGGCTTTAGATTTTGCAAACTATGGCTTATCCATTACACCTAAGATTGCCTCTATTCCTAAAAACTTCTTTAAAACCTATATTTGTTCGGGAGAAATAGTCAAAACGACTTATTAGGGCGGAGTGAAAGTGCGGATTTACTGGTCAATATCCTGACGAAAGAAACCGGTAGGAGAAAAGAAATGAAAGTGAAAGAACTAATCGAAGAGATTGAAAATGATGCTGAGTTCGTCTCGTATTTAAACCAGGTTCCCAAAAAGAATAAGAAAACCCAAGCTAGCTATCTCGAATCGCTGAATCATCTGGCCTATTTACTTTATCTGGATGGTCAAGAGGAAATGGCTAAGAAATTATTAGATAGGATCATACAAGTTCCATTTGAAGGGAATTATAACACTTGGACCTTTGTTGCTAGCTCTCTGGTTTTATTGGCCTATCTGGAAAGAGAGGCAGAAAATCAGGTATTTGTCTATAAAAAACTCCTTTTATCCCCATTAGAACAAGGAGAGGAATCCACTCAAAACATAAGAAGGAGAGTTCATCAGAGATTTTTGAATGGTGATAGCTTGGAGCAAAAGCTTGTAAAAATCGAGCAAGCTTCAAGTCCTGAATCGGAAATGGAACGCCGTCTGCTATTCTTAACAGATCTACTGAAAATTTACCTCTTTATCACTGAGTCAACTTGTGAAGAGACAAATATTCAGGCAAAAATTGAAGAGAATATGGAGATACTGAAGAAGTATATCAAGGAACATGAAATCTATAGCCTCTTTCCTTTTAAGGGATAAGATGAGCTGACAATCTTTGACTTTTAGAAAAGAGTAGAATATGGAAATCAAAAATCACTTTGGCGTCTATGGAGTCTGTCTTCAAGAGGGGAAACTGCTCTGCATTGAAAAAACAAGAGGCCCTTATCAGCATCGTTTTGATCTACCGGGTGGTAGCCAGGAACTAGGAGAAGGGCTGACTGAAACCCTCAAGCGAGAAGTTCTGGAAGAGACGGGCTATACGATTAGCAGATACGCTAATCCTAGGATGTATGACGTGCTGGTTCAAGAAGAGGGGAAAGATTTTGCTGTACATCATATCATGGCCTTTTATGATGTAGTACTTGATTTAGAACGCTCTCAAAAATCCCTTCCACATGAGGTTCTTGATGGAAGTAATGATTCAGCAAAGGCAATTTGGTTGAATTGGGAAGAAATTACCGAAGAAAATGCCTCACCCTTAGTATTAAAGGTAAAGGCAGAGTTAGGAGGATTTCCAGAATTGGACATGACAAGCTATAGAAATTTGAAGGTAAAATAGAGGGAGAATGGAACTATTTAAAACATGGAAGAAATATATGGTTCTCTATGGTCTTAAATCTCAAATTGGAACTGTTTATCGAAACAGTGATAGGACAACGAGCTTTTATGATATTGGGAATTTTCTATATCTAGCAGGGAAATTAAATTCTAGATTTTGGGAAGACTTTGTTAGGCAATATGGTTTAGATTATAAGATTATTATTTCAGAAGACACTAAGTGGCAAGATTTTCTGCATCAGCAAGTGGGGTTAATTTCTTTTACTCGCTATTCTTTTAAGGATAAGGCAAATTTTCAAGTTGAATTTCTAAATGATATAGTTACTCATTTAGAGGAAGGTTACAATATTGTACCTATTGATAATCGTATTTATAACTATCTTTCTGAGGAAGAATGGTCACAAGATTTACAGGGGGATTTTGAGTCCTACCAGGATTTTACTTTAAAAGGTGGATTTGGCTTTGTTATTCTTAAAAATAATGAACTGATTGCTGGGATTTCCTCAGGTTTAGTTTACCATGGAGCAGTTGAAGTGGAAGTTGCAACTAGACCAAACGAACAAGGAAATGGATTTGCTAAAAAGCTTGGTGCTGCAATGATTCTAGAAAGTTTAAATAGAGATATGTTTCCACTTTGGGATGCTCATAACGAGGCTTCCAAAAAAGTAGCAGAATTTTTAGGATACGAGTTAGTTGAACCTTATGAAGCTTTTGAACTAGAGGAAAGTATCATATAATGATATCTGATATTGTATCTTTTAAGACGAGGTGAATGAACATGCAAAATCAACTAGGTCTTAGTGGCGAAAAAATTGTTGAAAAAGTTTATCCCCATTTATTGCACCACGTCGGCTTGATTCGTGGGGAATACTTGTTGAGAGAACTAAACCAAAACATACTATTACCAAATTGTCAGCAATTTGTGAAAGATTATCTAGACACTATTTGTCATTTGTACTCAGATGAAGAAGTCTGGTATCGCTTTTCAGAGTTAACAAATGCAGAAGCAAATATTCTAGACGGGACTAAAGAGTATTTTGACGAACGCCACCCCTTATTTGGATACAGAGGTATCAGGCGTTTGTTGGCGTGTCCAGATGAATTTCAGGCTGAGATAAATGTTGTTACCGAAGTTTTTCAAACCAATCCCAATCTGTCTGTTATTTTTCCTTTTGTCAATGATGCCGAACAATTAAAACAAGCTATTACAGTATTGCGTCAGTATGGTTTTACCGGGAAAGTTGGCACGATGATTGAATTACCATCAGCTTATTTCGACTTGGACAGGATACTGGAAACTGGTATTTCAAAGATTGTAGTTGGAATGAATGATTTAACTTCTTTTATTTTTGCGACTGTGAGAAACAGTCAATGGCATGATATGGAAAGTCCAATTATGTTAGATATGTTGAGACAGATGCAGGATAAAGCAAGGAAGAACAAGATTGATTTTGCTGTAGCAGGCTATCTGAATACTTCTTTCATACAAAAAATGAATCAGATGGGTATCGAATGTATTCTCCATTACAGCTCTATTCCAGAGATTTTTGATTTAGAAATTGACCATCCAGACCATCTTAAACATATAAAAGAAGAAAGTAAAAAATTACAAAGGAGAACCCATGACACCTCAAGAAATGTGGAATGCCTACAAGCAAATCAACCCCTCTATCGGAGATGAGATAGACGCCTGGGCTTTTGGAGCGGAACCAGACCTTTTAGCGGAACTGGTCTTTAAAGGCGAAAAAACAGCAACAGCCTCAGCTTACGACCTCTACGCATTAGAGGACGAACCCCTTCCCCAAGAAGGGACTTTTGATGTCATTTTAGACAGTAAAGATCAGGCTGTCTGCATTGTTGAAGTTACAAAGGTTTCTGTTCAGCCTTTCAAACAGGTTTCAGCTGACCATGCCTACAAGGAAGGTGAGGGAGACAAATCTCTAGCTTATTGGCGTCAGGTTCATGAAGACTTTTTCACAGACTGTTTAGGAGAAGCGGGACTAACTTTTACACCTGATAGCAAGGTGGTTTTAGAAGAATTTCGCAAGATTTATCCATTATAGATACGCTCTCCATTTAGGAGAGTCACATTGAAGACAAAATTAATTTGAAAACTTTCCTTAGGTGAGTACGGACGTCAGCGAACTTCCTCGAAGTTCCATGACTTAGTTTTGAGCCTAAGGTCTCAAAACTCCCGAGTGCTTGAAATGATCGTATTTCAAGCACTTTTCTCACAGCGGAAAGTTTTAGTATATTTTTGATTAATTTTTAAAATTAAAACTATTATTACTTATTTGTTGAGTAACGTTACTTATCTTACTAAAAAATAGTTTGTCTACATTCGAGCTTCCCTTATAGGAGAGTTTTTTGGTTTGGGTCTTATTTTCCAAAAGGGCTAAAAAATGGTATAATGTAAGCGATATTGTACAGAAAAGAGAAATGTTATGCCAAATTATGCCATTATTTTAGCAGCGGGGAAAGGTACCCGTATGAAATCAGATCTGCCTAAGGTTCTTCACAAGGTTGCTGGGATCTCTATGTTGGAACATGTTTTCCGTAGTGTTGGAGCCATCTCACCTGAGAAGACTGTAACGGTTGTGGGCCACAAGGCGGAATTGGTGGAGCAAGTATTAGCTGGACAAACAGAGTTTGTCAAACAAATCGAACAATTGGGAACTGGTCATGCGGTAATGATGGCAGAGCCAGTCTTGAAAGGTCTTGAAGGGCATACCCTCGTCATTGCAGGAGACACTCCTTTGATTACGGGTGACAGTCTCAAACACTTGATTGACTTCCATATCAACCACAAGAATGTGGCAACGATTTTGACAGCCGAAGCAGCCAATCCATTTGGGTATGGCCGGATTGTTCGTAATGACAATGCGGAAGTGCTTCGAATTGTTGAGCAAAAAGATGCGACAGATTTTGAAAAACAAATCAAAGAAATCAATACAGGGACTTATGTCTTTGACAATGCGCGCCTTTTTGAAGCTTTGAAGAATATCAATACCAACAATGCCCAAGGTGAATACTATATCACAGATGTGATCGGGATTTTCCGAGAAGCAGGAGAGAAAGTTGGAGCCTATACGCTCAAAGATTTTGATGAAAGCCTGGGGGTTAACGACCGCGTGGCCCTTGCAACAGCAGAAGGCATCATGCGTCGTCGCATTAACCAAGCCCACATGGTTAATGGGGTGAGCTTTGTCAATCCAGATGCGGCCTATATCGATGTCGATGTTGAGATCGCACCAGAAGTGCAAATCGAAGCCAATGTTACCCTAAAAGGTCACACAAAAATTGGGGCTGAAACCGTCTTAACTAATGGAACCTATATTGTGGACAGTGAAATTGGGGCAGGAGCCGTTATTACTAACTCTATGATTGAAGAGAGCACGGTAGCCGATGGCGTAACGGTAGGACCATATGCTCATATTCGTCCAGGATCTAGCTTGGCCAAAGATGTCCATATCGGAAACTTCGTCGAAGTCAAAGGCTCGTCTATTGGCGAAAATACCAAAGCAGGTCATCTGACCTATATTGGAAACTGTGAAGTTGGTAGCAATGTCAACTTTGGTGCTGGAACTATCACGGTGAATTACGATGGCCAACACAAGTTTAAAACAACAATTGGCAACAATGTCTTTGTTGGTTCCAATTCGACGATCATTGCGCCAGTTGAATTAGGCGACAATTCCTTAGTCGGTGCTGGATCAACCATTACCAAGGATGTACCAGCTGATGCGATTGCGATTGGCCGTGGCCGTCAAGTGAATAAAGAAGAATATGCCCTTCGCTTGCCACACCATCCTAAAAATAAATAGGAGAATCTCATGCAATTTGAAGAAAAAACCATTGAGCGCAAGGAAATTTATCAGGGACCGATTTTCCAAGTGGTGACTGATCAAGTAGAACTACCCGCTGGAAAAGGTCAAGCGCAGCGTGATTTAATTTTTCATAATGGAGCAGTAGCGGTTTTACCGATCACAGAGGAGGGCAAGACCATTTTGGTCAAGCAGTACCGCAAGGCGATCGAGAGGACTTCTGTAGAGATCCCAGCAGGGAAGTTGGAAAAGGGTGAAAATGCGGATCCTCAAGCGGCTGCTCTACGCGAATTGGAAGAAGAAATTGGCTACACAGCGGATCTAGAGTTATTGTATGATTTTTATTCTGCCATTGGATTTTGCAACGAGCGGATCAAACTCTATGCTGCAACCAATTTGAAAAAAGTGGAACATCCACGCCCACAAGATGAAGATGAGACCTTAGAGCTGCTAGAAGTGACCTTGAAGGAGGCTAAAGACTTGATCCAAGCTGGCGAAATCTGTGATGCCAAGACCATCATGGCGATCCAATACTGGGACTTAATCAATAAATAGAGGAGGATCCAATGGGAAAACCTTTATTAACCGATGAAATGATTGAACGAGCGAGGCGAGGTGAGGACATTTCGAGTCCTAAAATGGTCGATGCTGAAGAGACGAAGATTATTCAGACAGACCACAGGGGATTTGGCTACGAACGTCCTATGAGAGAAAGCCGTATGGAGCGCCCGCAGGAGAGCTATTCACAGGATACCTTGCAGATCCAAGTGGAGCCCACTGTGACCAAGAGTCGTCGCATTGAAGAGCGCAAACAAAGTGTGGTCCAATCCAAACTCAATAAGATTTTGTTCTGGATCATTGTGCTCCTCATTGTTTTGATCATTGCTATTTGGCGTCTGTAAGGTCGTCACAAGGAGAGAATGGATATGAAAATTGGAATTATCGCAGCCATGCCCCAGGAGTTGAAGATCTTGGTTGAAGCCCTTGAAAATGGGGAAAAGCATCTGCGTCTTGGAAAAGTCTACTATACAGGATCGATTGGTCGCCATGAAGTCGTTTTGGTTGAAAGTGGCATCGGGAAAGTCATGTCTGCCATGAGTGTAGCGGTTCTAGCCAATGATTTCAAAGTGGAAGCTATTATCAATACCGGATCTGCAGGAGCAGTCGCACCGGGAATGGCTGTTGGGGATATTGTCCTTGCCGACAAACTGGCCTATCATGATGTGGATGTGACAGCCTTTGGCTACAAGTATGGTCAAATGGCAGGTCAACCGCTTTACTTTGAATCCAGTCGCTATTTCGTATCAGAAATGAAAAAAGTTCTGGAAGAAGAAGCTGCAACCACACATGTGGGCCTGATTACAACAGGAGATAGCTTTATCGCGAGTGAAGAAAAAGTTGCAGCGATTCGGGAGCAGTTTCCAGAAGTATTGGCAGTTGAGATGGAAGGGGCAGCCATTGCCCAAGCCGCTCATGCAGTTGGACGTCCCTTCATGGTTATTCGGGCCATGAGTGATACGGCAGATCACTCAGCCAATCTCTCTTTTGATGAATTTATCGTAGAGGCTGGTGAGCGCTCTGCTCAAACCCTGATTACCTTCTTAAAGAGATTGGTGTAAAACAAAAAATAGATAGAAGTGGGATTGGATGAATTTTTTTACAATTCGTTTTGTCCCTCTTCTTTTTTTGAAGCTGATTCTTTCAGAAATAGGGTGCTTTCATGCTATAATAAGGACTAGTAGTGTAAAGGAGAAATGATGGTTTTATCAAAGAAACGGGCACGTCATGTGATTGAAGAAATTATCGCCCTTTTTCCAGATGCTAAACCGAGTCTGGATTTTCGTAATCATTTTGAATTATTAGTGGCAGTCATGCTCTCTGCTCAGACGACTGATGCGGCTGTTAATAAAGCGACACCAGGTTTGTTTGCGGCTTTTCCAACCCCACAAGCCATGGCAGCAGCCAGTGAAGCAGCTATCGCCAAGCATATTTCTAAATTAGGTCTCTATCGAAATAAGGCCAAATTTCTCAAAAAATGTGCCCAACAATTGCTAGACAACTTTGATGGGCAGGTGCCTCAGACTCGTGAAGAGTTAGAAAGTCTAGCAGGAGTAGGACGCAAGACAGCCAATGTCGTCATGAGTGTAGGATTTGGGATTCCAGCCTTTGCTGTCGATACCCATGTGGAGCGGATCTGCAAGCACCATGATATTGTCAAGAAATCAGCGACGCCATTGGAAGTTGAAAAGCGGGTCATGGATGTTCTGCCAAAGAGCGAATGGCTGGCGGCTCACCAAGCCATGATTTACTTTGGACGGGCCATCTGCCATCCTAAAAATCCTGAATGTGACCAGTATCCACAACTCTATCATTTTGATTAGGAATCAGTTCCTCTGCTCGAAAGTGCAGAGGTTCTTTTTTGTGATGAAACGAATATTTATTAAAAGGATTGAAAGGTGATTTCTTTGTTGGATCTGGTGGTAGGTGCCTAGACTCCCCTATCCGGCTTCTTTGAGATCGATTTCAAAATGCTTTTTCTTTATATCTTATTATATTCATTCAGAAATAACGAACTTTTTTAAAATAAATTTGGTTTTTTTTAAGAAATAGTGTATAATGGTAGAAAATCTAACATAAGGAGATAGTGATGAAAGCAAAAAAACTGTTAGCTCTTGCAGGAGTTTCTGTTGCAGGTGCCTTTCTCTTAGCAGCGTGTAGCGGAGGTAGTAGCAACCAAGCAACTTACTCATTCGTCTATTCAGCAGATCCAAATACCTTGGATTACATCGCTGCAACTCGTACAACGACTTCAGATGTCACAAGTAACCTTGTAGATGGTCTTCTTGAAAATGACCAATACGGAAACTTTGTGCCAAGTCTAGCAGAAGATTGGACTGTCTCTGAAGATGGATTAACCTATACTTACAAACTTCGTAAGGATGCCAAATGGTATACGAGTGAGGGTGAGGAATATGGTGCTGTAACGGCTCAAGACTTTGTTACAGGGATCAAACACGCAGTTGAGTCTAAATCAGAAGGTCTCTTCTTGATTCAAAATTCGATCAAAGGTTTGGATGCCTACGTAAAAGGGGAAACCAAAGACTTTAACACCGTTGGAGTCAAAGCCTTAGACGACTACACCATCCAATATACTTTGGTTCGTCCCGAAAGCTTCTGGAACTCAAAAACAACCTCAGGTGTTCTTTTCCCAGTCAATGCGGATTTCTTGAAATCTCAAGGAAAAGATTTTGGTTCGTTGAAACCTAGCAGCATCTTATACAATGGTCCTTATTACTTGAAATCATTGACTTCAAAATCTGAGATTGAATTGGTCAAGAACAAAGACTATTACGATGCGAAAAATGTTCATATCGACAATGTCAAATTAACCTTTAACGATGGATCAAACCCTGATTCTATCATTAAGAACTTTGAAAAAGGTCAATATTCCTTTGCCTCTGTTATGCCAAACAGCTCGACTTACAAGAGTGTCAAGAAAAACTTTGGCGACAACATTGTCTACGGTTTGCAATTGGGAACATCCTACTACCTTGGATTCAACTTGGACCGTCAAAAATATGACCACACAGCCAAAACAACGGATGAACAAAAAGCCTCTACCAAGAAAGCAATCTTGAACAAGGACT
>NZ_KV811485.1:142233-244096 GCF_001813105.1 Streptococcus sp. HMSC072C09
AGAAAGCAATCTTGAACAAGGACTTCCGTCAAGCGGTGAACTTTGGTTTTGACCGCAAATCTTATGCGGCACAAGTTTCAGGGGCTGATGCGGCTGAAAATACCCTTCGTAGTACCTTGGTGCCACCAACTTATGTCCAAGTCAATGGAGAAGACTTTGGTAAAGTCGTTGAAAAACAATTGGTTACCTACGGAGACCAATGGAAGGGTGTGAGCCTGGACGATGGTCAAACGAGCCTTTACAGCCCAGAAAAAGCCAAAGCTTCCTTTGCGAAAGCCAAAGCTGAATTGCAAAAACAAGGCGTTCAATTCCCAATTCATTTGGACTACATTGTTAGCCAAGTGGACAACAGCATGGTCCAACAAGCTAGCTCCTTCAAACAATCTGTAGAGTCAGCGCTTGGTGCAGACAATGTCGTTGTGGACCTTCAAAAGGTATCGGATGATGATTTCCAAAATATCACCTACTTCAGCGATACAGCGGCTGCGAGAGATTACGATATCTCAGGCGGTGGTTGGGCTCCTGACTACCAAGACCCATCGACTTATCTTGAAAGTATCAGCCCAGTAAATGGTTCTGTCTTCTACTATCTTGGTATTGATGCAGGTTCAAACAATCCAGCCATTGCAACAGTTGGTTTGGATCAATACGCTAACATGTTGAAAGACGCCGATGCTGAATTGTTGGATCAAGGAAAACGCTATGAAAAATATGCAGCAGCGCAAGCTTGGTTGACAGATAGCTCGATTACGCTTCCAACTGTCTCAAATGGTGGTGCTCCAATGCTTCAACGGACCGTGCCATACAGCCGTGCTGCTTCATGGGTAGGTACTAAAGGAACAGGAACCTTCTACAAATACCTTGAAATGTCGAAAGATGTTGTCACCACAAAAGACTTTAACAAGGCCAAAGAAGAATGGTTGAAGAAAAAAGCAGAATCCAATAAAAAAGCTCAAGAAGATCTCAAAGATCACATCGAAAAGAAAAAATAAATCAATCATTGTTCCATCAATGAGGATAAAAAAAGTCGGAACCTTCATGTGAGGGTTCCGGTTTTTTAGGTATCGAATGTTAGTCCATCTCGTTCTTTTAGATGAAAGATAGATCAACCACTGCATCTTGCTCGGCAATCCAAAAACAGTTAAGAGGCTAGGACTTTTGGCCCAGCCTCTTAACTATAGACGGGTGATCATCATTCTATTCACTAAATCTTAAAAAATAGCCATCTGGATCTAAAACTGCAAATTCATGAGGATAGATATAATGGTCGCCAACAAGAAATTCTCTTTTGTTGTACCCTATGCTTTTTAGCGAAAACGTTTCCTATTTAAATAAACTCTAAAAAATGATAAAATATTTGTAAGTCAACCACTTAAGGAGGTTAAGCATTGTGAAAAACAAAATCTTATTAGGTTCTATGACGCTCCTATCTGCATTTATACTAGCAGCATGCGGAAATAGAGAAAAGAAAACAAACGAAACTACAGCAGCACCAACAACTGAAGTCACTAAAGAAACTACGGATGCACCAACGACAACAACTCAAACAACAACTCCTGGGTCTTCTTCTGGGGCAAAAGAAATATCCCTTGCAGATACTCAACGTATCGGAAATGAAAAATTTGGTTATATCAATATCCCTAAAGATTGGGTCGTACGCACTACTCGAAGTAGCAAAGCGCTCGAATATTTATCACCAGACAAAAACAATGCGTTAATAATGGATTCAAACACTAAAGATACTGTTAAACTTGGCCCCAACGAAACCTTTGACGCAGAGTTACTTGCGAACCGTTTATATAGCTCATTCGGAAAACACAAAAATCGAACTAGTATAGAAGGTGTAAAAGCTATATTTGCCGGTGGGGACGCTTTCTTAATAAAAGTAACAGTTAAAGATGGGAGTACTTTATACGTATGGGTATTCCAAAAAGGAGATAAAGTATACACAATCATAATCCAAGGTTCAGAAGATATGATTAAATCCTTAAGACCTGTTCTCGAGCAATCTTGGGGCCTAGATCCGAATACTCCGGGGAAATAATCCTTAAAAAACTAAAAGAGACTAATCAATGTGATTAGTCTCTTTCTTTTTTTGTTTCTTTTTCTACTCTAGTGATCTATTTTCTTATTCACTAAATCTTAAAAAATAGCCATCTGGATCCAGAATTGCAAATTCATGAGGATAGATATAATGGTCGTCAACACGAAATTTTCTTTTAATTAATGGGCGATGAATAGGATAGTTGGCTTCTAACAATTTCTGATAGAGTCTAGGGACATCCTCTATACCAAAGGAGATGTTAATTCCTTGGCCAAATGGGTAGGTTAGTTCAGCTAATTCTTCAACTGTCCCCTCCTCTAGCATGAGCTGGCAATCTTCAAGAGACAGGAAGAGAAATTTTTCTTCTGGGCGCTCGTATTCGATGGTGAAACCGAGCAAATCACAGTAGAAGGAACGGGACTGTTCTATATTCGAAACCATAAACTCGGGAATTACTGAATTGTAGTTCATAAAGAAAATCCTTATAATTCAATTTCCAAGACAATCGGTGTGTGGTCTTGGCGTGCGCCTGAGTCAATCATGTCTGATTTAGTAACCTTATCTGCAATGCGGTTTGAGGTTAACCAATAGTCGATTCTCCAGCCTGTATTGTTGATTTTTGAAGTCTTGCTGCGTTGTGCCCACCAAGTGTAACGCTCCGGTACATCTCCGTGGAGGTGGCGGAAGGTATCTGTAAAGCCTGCTGCTAAAAGGTTGGTAAAGCCTGCACGTTCTTCGTCTGTGAAACCTGGTGAACGACGGTTGCTGGCAGGGTTGGCAAGGTCGATTTCCTTGTGGGCCACGTTGTAGTCTCCAGTAGCAAGGACAGGTTTTTCTTTGTCTAAGTCAGCCAAATATTCAGCATATTTGACATCCCATACTTGGCGTTCTGCTAGGCGTTTGAGGCCATCACCGGCATTAGGAGTATAGACTTGTGTTACAAAGAAGCCATCAAATTCCAGAGTAATGATCCGGCCTTCCAAGTCCATGGTCGAAGGAGCACCGATCTCTGGGAAAGTCACAATAGGGGAGAGCTCTTTTTTGTAGAGGAACATAGTCCCAGCGTAGCCTTTACGAGCCGGCTCTTGAGAAGAACGCCAGGTGTTTTCATATTGCGGAAAGAGTTCCTCAAGAATTTCGAGGTGTTTTTTAGTAGGTCCTTTGGCGGATAACTTGGTTTCTTGAATGGCAATGATATCTGCATCCTCAGCGACCAAGGTTTGAAGGACTTCTTGAGAGAGTTTAGCACGTGCTGAATCGCTGGTCAATGCAGCATTAAGCGAGTCGATATTCCATGAAATGAGTTTCATTGTGTTTCCTTTTCTTGACATAATTGATAGTTTTATTATAACAAAATTTTAATAATTTTCTGATCACAATGCCTTGAAAGCTCTTGTGAAATCTATTATAATAGATTGAATTCATTTGGAGAAAGGGAGTTCTTTATGAAATTTTACTCTTATAACTATGTGTTGGGTCAGATCAGTCAGCAAAATTGGGTGACCATTGGGATCTCTGGTTTGCTCATTCTACTGACTGGTTTTTTTGCGGTGAAAGCCTATCGGGATAAGCACGATAGCAAATTCCGTGAATTATCCATTATCTCGATTTTGACTCTGGTTGCAGTGGTCTTGATCGGCATCAGCAGTTTCCAAAATAGCCAAAGTAATAATGACCAATTTCAACGTTCTCTGCATTTTATTGAGGTCATCTCAAAGGAGTTGGATGTCAAAAAAGAAGACGTCTATGTCAATACTTCAGCAGCCACAGATGGGGCGATCCTGAAGGTTGGAGAGGTTTATTACCGAGCTATCGCAGGATCTGACCCAGATAGCTACCTATTAGAAAAGATGGATCTGTATAAAACAGACGTGGAACTTGTGGAGGTGAACAAATGATAGTAAATTTTTTAAACATCTTGATTAAATTAGCTTTGGGCTTGATTTCCTTGGTATTTGTCATCAATGTGACCGGGAAAGGAAACTTAGCACCAAATTCTGCAGTAGACCAGATACAGAACTTTGTTCTTGGGGGCATTATTGGTGGGGTCATCTACAATAGCTCCATTACCATTCTTCAATACATTGTGATTCTCTTAATGTGGACTATTTTGATCTTGCTCTTAAAATGGCTCAATACCAATGTTCGTTTTATGAAGCACTTGATTGATGGAAAACCAACTGTCATCATTAAAAATGGGAAACTGGATCCGGAAGCGTGTCGTTCCAAAGGACTTTCTGCTTCAGATGTTGCTTTGAAACTACGTGGACAAGGGATTTTTCAATTAAAAGATGTGAAGCGCGCTGTTATTGAACAAAATGGTCAATTGATCGTTGTCCGTGCGGGGGATGAGAATCCTAAATACCCAATCATTATGGATGGTGTGGTTCAGCTTGAAATTTTGGAAACAATTGGGAAAAGTGAAGAGTGGTTGCTAGCTGAATTGGAAAAAGAAGGCTATGACAACGTTTTGGATATTTTCATTGCTGAGTATGACAAAGGAAAAATCAATGTTGTGACTTATTAGAAAAAAAGATTGGGCGAGCATGTCCAATCTCAAATTGAAGACAAAATAGTCTTAAAAACTTTCCTTAGGTGAGTACGGACGTCAGCGAACTTCGACGAAGTTCCATGACTTAGTTTTGAACCTAAAGTTTCAAAACTCCCGAGTTCCTGAAACAATTGTGTTTCAGGAACTTTTCTCACGGCGGAAAGTTTCGACATATGCTTGAATAAGCTTAAAAATTAAAAATCAATATTTTTTCAACCACCTCACATAAGGTTGTACATGTAAAAAAGTTTGTGTTAATTTCAAGATTGGGCGAGCAGGTCCAATCTTTTTTCTTCATAAAATTCCAGGAAAGGTCCCTTCCTTTTCTTGAGATACTCTTGGAAAAATAGTAAAATGGAAGGTAAGTGTTGATTAGAAAAGAAGGATAGAACATTTCATGAAGAAGAAAATACGGAAGTTTGAGAATCATTCGATAACACGCAGACTCTATCTGCTGTTTAGTTTGATTTGCCTTCTTTTTTTGGTTCTGATTGCCCGACTTGGCTATATGCAGATCTCTCACCAAGCCTACTATACGGATAAATTGGCAAAAGCTACCAAAAAGACGGTCAAACAAGGGAGTGTGCGAGGGCAAATCTATGATGCTTCTGGTAAGCCCTTGGTGGAAAATGTGGGAAAACAAGTCCTGACTTTTACGCGCGATCGTAAAATGACGGCCCAAGAAATGCGAGAGACAGCTGGGAAACTCCTGCAGTATGTCGACGTAGAAAATCCTCAAGTAACCGAACGGCAAGAAGTGGATTACTATCTAGCCAATACCAAGGTCTACCAAGAGGTCGTGGAACACCTGCCTGAGAAAAAGAAATTTGATACTGATGGCAATCGTCTACCAGAAGCTAAAATCTATCAAGCGGCAGTGGACAGCATTGACCCTTCAAAACTCGGTTACACAGATGATGAGAAAAAGATTATCTATCTTTATAGCCAAATGAATGCTGTGGAGAATTTTGCGACGGGGATTATTTCGACGCAAGCACTAGGAGCTGAGCAGATTGCGACCATCGCGGCTGACAGTCAGGACCTTCCTGGAATTGCGATCACGACCAGCTGGGACCGCAAGGTTTTGGATACTCCTTTAGCTTCTATCATCGGAACGGTTTCGACTGAGCAGGCAGGACTTCCAGCAGAAGAAGTCGAGGAATATGTCAAAAAAGGTTATGCCCTCAATGACCGGGTTGGAACATCTTATCTCGAAAAGGAATACGAAAACGTCCTTCAAGGAAAACGCAGTGAAAAAGAAATTCTCCTGGATAAAAATGGCAACATGGATAAAGTGGTAGACATTTCAAAAGGAGCTAAGGGAGAAAACCTCAAGCTCTCGATTGACTTGGATTTCCAAAAAGGGGTGGAAGATATTCTCCGCTCTGCCTTTAGCGCAGAGTTGCAAGCTGGAAATGCGACCTACTCCGAAGGTGTCTATGCTGTAGCCCTTGAGCCTGATACAGGGAAAGTCCTTGCCATGGCAGGGATCAAACACCAGGCTGGTAGTCAAGATTTATCAACCGATGCTTTGGGAACAGTCACCAATGTTTTCGTCCCAGGATCGGTCGTTAAAGGAGCAACCTTGACTTCAGGATGGGAAAATGGTGCCATTTCCGGCAATCAGGTACTGACCGATCAGCCCATTGTTTTTGCAGGATCAGCTCCTATCAATTCTTGGTTTACCCAATACGGCAGTCGCTCCATCAATGCAGTAGAAGCTTTGGAATATTCTTCTAATACCTACATGGTCCAGATTGCTCTTAAGATGATGGGGCAACCCTACACTCCCAATATGACCTTACAAGTGGATCAGGTGGACCCTGCTATGAAAAAATTGCGTTCTACTTTTGCAGAGTACGGTCTTGGAACGTCAACGGGGATTGACCTTCCCAATGAATCGACAGGCTTTATTCCGAAAGAGTATACAGTCGGCAATTATTTGACCAATGCCTTTGGCCAGTTTGACAACTATACACCGATGCAATTGGCCCAGTATGCGGCAACCGTTGCAAATGATGGGAAGAGGGTGAGTCCTCATGTCGTCGAAGGCATCTATGACAATAATGATCAAGGGGGCCTTGGTCAGTTGAAAAAAGCGATCGAAACCAAGGAGCTCAATCAGGTCCATATCTCAGCGGAGGACATGGCCTTGATCAAGCAAGGGTTCTATCAGGTTGCGAATGGTACGAGTGGGTTGACGACAGGGAAAACTGTTGGTCAAGGTGCCAGTGTCTCCATTAGTGCCAAGACAGGTACGGCCGAAACCACAGTCGATGGAGGCAAACAAGCCATTAATACCAATGTGGTGGCTTATGCACCGTCAAACAATCCAAAGATTGCAGTAGCAGTGGTTTTTCCACATAATACCAATCTACAAGCGACGGTCAGTCATTCCATTACGCGCGACATTATTAATTTATACAATCAGAAACACCCCATGAATTAGAGAGGAAACTATGCTTTATCCAGCACCTATTGCAAAATTAATTGACAGCTATTCGAAGTTGCCAGGAATTGGGATCAAAACAGCGACTCGTCTGGCTTTTTACACCATTGGTATGTCAGATGATGATGTCAATGAATTTGCCAAAAACTTACTCAATGCCAAGCGTGAGCTGGGGTATTGCAGTATTTGTGGCAATTTAACCGATGAAGAAACCTGCGAGATTTGTCGAGATGAAACGCGGGATCCATCCCTCATTCTTGTTGTAGAAGATAGCCGGGATGTATCTGCTATGGAGAATATCCAGGAATACCACGGTCGCTATCATGTCTTACATGGCTTGATCTCGCCTATGAATGGCGTGGGACCCGATGATATCAATCTCAAGAGTTTGATTAGTCGCTTGATGGATGGAACAGTTACAGAGGTCATTGTTGCGACCAATGCGACGGCAGACGGGGAAGCGACATCGATGTATATCTCGCGTGTGCTCAAGCCAGCAGGGATCAAAGTGACACGTTTGGCACGGGGACTAGCAGTTGGAGCCGATATCGAGTATGCGGACGAAGTGACCTTGCTTCGTGCGATTGAAAATCGGACAGAATTATAAGAGAAGTTCTTTCGAAAGGGCTATCATTGTGGTATACTATCAAGTAAGAAATCAAGGGAACAATTAGGGAGAAACTATGAGTAAACAAGACTTAATCCTGTTGTATGGCGGACGTAGTGCAGAACGTGAAGTTTCTGTTCTTTCAGCAGAAAGCGTGATGCGCGCAATTGATTACCAAGCATTTTCGGTTCAAACCTACTTTATTACGCAGTCAGGAGATTTCATCCAGACGCAAGCTTTTGAAGAGAAACCAGCGGATGATGAGAAATTGATGACCAATGAGACAGTGGACTGGTCTAAAAAAGTGGCACCATCTGCGATTTACAAGGAAGGAGCAGTAGCCTTTCCAGTTCTTCATGGACCAATGGGAGAAGATGGTTCCATTCAAGGCTTCTTAGAAGTCTTGAAGATGCCTTATGTCGGCTGTGGCATCCTAGCTTCCAGTGTTGCGATGGACAAGATCACGACCAAACGGGTCTTGGAGTCTGCTGGAATTCCTCAAGTTCCTTATGTAGCTGTAGTGGAAGGCGATGACGTGGATGAGAAAATTGCTACAATTGAAGCGACTCTCTCTTATCCTGTCTTTACCAAACCATCCAATATGGGCTCTAGTGTTGGGATTTCAAAATCTGAAAACCAAACAGAGCTTCGGACTGCTCTCGAATTGGCCTTCAAATACGATAGCCGTGTCTTGGTAGAGCAAGGAGTCAATGCGCGTGAGATCGAAGTTGGACTGCTTGGAAACTATGATGTGAAGAGTACCTTGCCAGGTGAAGTTGTGAAAGATGTGGCCTTCTATGATTATGATGCCAAATACATCGACAACAAAATTACCATGGCGATTCCGGCTCAATTGGACCCTGAGGTTGTGAAAACCATGCGGACCAACGCAGAAAAAGCCTTTCGTGCGATCGGTGGTCTAGGTTTAGCGCGTTGTGATTTCTTCTATACCGATAAAGGAGAGATCTTCTTAAACGAACTCAATACCATGCCAGGATTTACTCAATGGTCTATGTATCCCTTGCTTTGGGACAATATGGGACTCAACTATACAGATTTGATTACCAAGTTAGTAGAGCTTGGAAAAGAAGTCTTCCAAAAACACGAAGCGCATTTGTTGTAAGAAAAGAGAGAGTGGGACAGAAATCGGTAATTCGTTAGAATTCGATTTCGTCGTCCCACCTCTGCACAGTTGAGTAGGGCTGTAAAAGCTGATGAAATCAGCGTAGTAGAGCCCACTCAACCACTGCGTCTTGCTCGACAACCTAAAAATAATCAAGAGGCTAGGACTTCTGTCCCAGCCACTTTTTTTGTGGTCTAGAATATGGTATAATGAGAAGAATTTGATAGGAGCGTCCAAATCTTTGAGGACGTTACGGAGAACTGAGGAGTCGGATATGAATCTCACATTACATGAAGTTGCTCATCTAGTACGTGCAAAAAATGATATCAGCCAATTTGAAGATGTGGCCCTCGTCAAGCCGGAATTTGACAGTCGTTTGATTGGGCCTGGAGACCTGTTTGTTCCTTTAAAGGGAGCGCGTGATGGTCATGACTTTATTGAGACTGCTTTTGAAAATGGAGCCGTAGCCACTTTTTCAGAGAAAGTGATCGAAGGCCACCCTTATATTTTGGTGGAAGATGTGCTGAGCGCTTTTCAAACACTAGCTGCAGCCTATCTTCAAAAGACAAAAGTAGATGTTTTTGCAGTAACGGGGTCAAATGGTAAAACCACCACAAAAGATATGTTGGCACAGCTATTGTCCACCACCTACCTGACCTATAAAACACAAGGAAACTATAATAACGAAATTGGTCTTCCTTATACGGTTTTGCATATGCCAGAAGGGACGGACAAACTCGTCCTTGAAATGGGGCAAGACCATCTAGGAGATATCCATCTCTTGTCAGAACTGGCGCATCCAAAAGCTGCTATTGTCACCTTGATTGGAGAAGCCCATTTGGAATTCTTTAAAGATCGAAGTGAGATCGCAAAAGGAAAACTCCAGATTGCGGATGGCATGCCAGAAGGTGGCCTTCTGGTGGTTCCAGCTGATCCGATCGTGAATGCCTACCTCCCTGAAAAACAAAAAGTGGTTCGCTTTGGGCCAGATGAGGAGATTTTTATTACCGAGTTAATCGAACGAAAGGACAGCCTAACCTTCCGAGCGAATTTCTTAGAAGAAGCGATTGATCTTCCGGTAACAGGAAAATACAATGCGACCAATGCTATGATCGCAGCTTATGTTGCTTTGAAAGAAGGAGTGAGTGAGGCTGCGATTCGTGATAGTTTTGAAACCTTGCAATTAACGCGCAACCGGACAGAATGGAAGAAGGCCAGTAACGGAGCGGATATCCTATCCGATGTCTACAATGCCAATCCAACGGCTATGCGCCTAATCTTAGAAACTTTCTCGACTATTCCTGCTAATCCAAATGGTCGAAAATTAGCTGTCCTGGCAGATATGAAAGAACTAGGGGAGCAATCTATTGATCTGCACAACCAAATGATTCTTAGTCTCTCGCCGGATGTTTTGGATACGGTTATTTTCTATGGCCAAGACATTGCGGGATTGGCTCAGTTAGCGAGTCAGATGTTCCCACTCGGACATGTCTATTATTTCAAGAAAACAGCTGAGGAAGATCAGTTTGAGGACATGGTCAAACAAGTCAAGGAAAGCTTAAAAGAGCAGGACCAAATCCTTATCAAGGGAAGCAATTCCATGAATTTGGCAAAATTAGTAGAGGAATTGGAGAATGGTAAGTAATAATGTACTGAAGGACATTCAGCGCTTGATTTCAATCACCAATACAGGCTTAGCGTTCTCAAAAGATCCATTTGATCAAGAGCGCTACCAGGATATTCGTGAAATTTTACAGGATCTTGTGAGAGAAACGACTGATCTGAATTCACAAGAATTATCGGATTTGTTTCGACCGACAGACCATTACGACACTCCCTTGATTGATGTAAGGGCCTGGATTGTCAAAGATGACAAACTTTGTTTAGTGAAAGGTCAGGGAGAAGAGACCTGGGCTTTGCCGGGTGGTTTTGGTGAGGTTGGCTATTCTCCTAAAGAAAATATTTTAAAGGAAATCCAAGAAGAAACGGGCTATGTAGCACGTGTCAATCGCTTGTTGGCAGTATTTGATACCAATCGCTACCAATTGCAAAGCCGCCAATATGTGAAATTGGTATTTGAATGTGAATTGCTGGATGGAAGTTTTCAACAGAATCAGGAAATTTCTGATCTTGCATTTTTTGAGAGAGGGAAAATGCCTGCTCTTTCTACCAAGCGCAATACAGAAGAACAATTGAATTTCCTTTGGGAGGTTTATGATGGGAAACGAGATTTGTATTGTGATTAAAAACGATCTATAAATTAAAGGGATATAAAAATGACACTTTGGGATTTATTGTTTACGAACCAAAAATCAGCCCCGCCTGAGTTTGGACTCTGGTATTTTTTCCTACCAGTTTCCTTGTTGGTGGTTGGCTACTTTTCTATCAAATATGCGCAGTCAAAAAGCTACCAACGCTTTTGGTACTGGGCACAATTGATTCAAGTCCTGACCATCAATGCTTGGTATATTCTAGCCCACATGCCTTTGACAGATAATTTGCCTTTTTATCATTGTCGCTTGGCTATGCTTGCGATCCTCTTTGCACCGAGAGGGACCTATATCAAGCAATATTTTGCCTTGTTGGGAGTTCTAGGATCCATTGCGGCCTTGGTTTATCCAGCCTTTGACCCCTTCCCCTTCCCCCATATTACTGTGCTCAATCTGATTTTTAGTCACTGGGCCTTGTTTGCCAATAGTTTGATTTACCTGCAAGATTTTTATCAGTCGGAAAAGCAAGATAGCTTACGAATTGTTAAGATCACCTTTGGCATGAATGCAGTCATCTTTTTGGTCAACCTTTTGACCAGAGGAGATTACGGCTTCTTACGACGTCCACCAATCATTGGAGACCACGGTGCTCTCTTTAACTACCTCTTGGTCAGCATCGTGATGGTAGCTGGTATTTGCTTGGTCAATCAACGCTATAAATACAAATACAAGATGGTCGAAGAGAGTATCGTTTCGCGTTCAGAATAAAAAGAGCAGATAAGGGAAAGAAATCATGACACTTTGGGACTTATTTTTCACCAGTCAACCAACGGCCCCTCCTCAATTAGGAGTCTGGTATTTCTTATTGCCGACTTCATTGGTGGTAGTGGGAGTTCTGTCCATTCGATTTGCTCACTCTAAAGCCTACCAAAACTTTTGGTATTGGGGGCAGTTGATCCAGTTGCTCATCATCAACTCTTGGTATCTAGCTGCTCGCTTGCCTCTTTCAGAGAGTCTTCCCTTCTATCATAGCCGGATGGCTATGTGGATTATTCTCTTAGCTCCTAAGAGCAGCTTCAAGCAATATTTTGCCCTCGTGGGAGTCTTTGGCTCCATTATGGCCTTGGTTCATCCCGTCTTTTATCCCTACCCTTTTCCTCACGTATCCTCGATCAACAATGTCTTTGGTCACTGGGCTCTCTTGGCCAACTGTTTGATCTATCTGGTTCAATCCTACCAGGTGGAAGAAGGGGCTGTTTGGAAAATCTGTCAGATGACGTTTGGGATCAATGCCATTATTCAGCTTGCGAATCTCGCAACAGGTGGAAACTACGGCTTTATGCGTCGGCCTCCTGTGATCGGTGACCATGGCCTTGTGCTCAACTATTTCATCGTGACAGTTCTCATGACGGGGACACTGATTTTCATCAATACGATCGTTCAGTACAGTAAGAAAAGAAGAATACCTAAATCTGTTTAAATAAGGAGATTTTATGCATCATTTTTTCACTACAGAATCAACAGCACCACCAGCAATCTCAGCACTTTGGTATAGTGTGATGGTCTTGTTCGTTGTGACAGCGATTATGATGTCACTTCGCTATTATCAGAATGAGCAATTTCGCAAATGCTTTCAATACTTACAAGGCTTCCAGTTAATTTGCTTGTATCTTTGGTATTTTGCCTACCACATTCCTTGGTCCAATAGCTTACCATTTTATCATTGTCGTTTGGCCATGTTTGCGGTCTTGTTTTTACCAGACCGCTGGAAAAGTAAACAGTTCTTTGCCTTGATGGGAGTGAGTGGAGCCATCTTTGCTTTGGGCTATCCAGTCTTTGATCCCTACACTTTCCCTCATATTACGAGTTTTTCTTTCCTCCTCGGACATTACTGTCTCCTCATCAATTCCTTGATTTATCTTTTGAGATGGTATGATCGAAACCTCTTAAAAAATAGTCAGATTGTTCTCTATACCTTTGCCTTAGATTTATTCCTGGTTGGAGTCAATCAATTGACGGGAGGAAATTATGGCTTGATGGCCCGCCCTCCGATTATGAGAGGGGATAAGGTATGGCTCAATTATCTGGTTGTATCCAGTATTTTAGCCCTTGCTTTATTACTCTTTAATCAGTTCTTCAGTCGCAGAAGTGAGCGGGTGAAAGTGAGAAAATAACAAGTAGGAAGGTTGGGACATCTTGGTCTCAACCCTGTTTTATATTAAAGGAGAATATATGAAGCGTTTCTTGCTAATGATTTCCCTCATTTGGAGTTTGGTTTGTACAATCACGATCGCACATGCAGATGATGAAGTTCGCTATTCGATTGAATCCTATGTAGGACACCTCCAATTGCAGGAAGATAGCCAAGCAACATTTACACAAGAGATTACCTATCAGTTTCAGACAGGCTATCATGGTCAATATGTGACCTTAGGAAGCGCTGATCCTCTTCCAAAAGGGTTTAAGATTCATCGTCATCCTGAAGTGGAAGCCTATGTGGATGGGGAAAAACGTGAGATTCGTGTAGAGGAGACAGACCTGGAAGATGGTCGGCAATTAAAAATATACAATGCCCGTATCGTCGGAGGAACGGTCAAGATCAAAGTAAAATGGAAGATTGATCATCTCTTGACTTTCTACAAGGATATTGCAGAACTGAATTGGTTTCCTATTTCAGATGGAGATGAGAAAGTCGCGAAATTAGATTTTTATGTGGATGGCTTGGATGCCAAGCAGGGAAAACTGTATGCCCATACTGGTTACTTTAATCCACCAGCCCAAGTCGAACGGACTGCAACTGGTTATCATATTTGGACAAAGGATTTTCCAAAAAATGGTAAGCTCGAACTGCATGCCTATTGGCCAATGACAGAGGCCCTGCGTCGAGACCAAGCAAATGAGATTAACAAGGGAAATGGAAAAGAGAAATTTCTCAAAAAAGAGAAATCCATTGAACAAAAAACGTTCCTCTATCGGACCCTTCTACTCAAGGTCGTTCCAATTGTATCGGTTCTTTTATTTATCCTAGCTTTCATTCCATGGATCCGGTATTTTATCAGTACCAGAACTCGTCGGATTGCAAAAGGAGTACGATTATACGAACCACCACAGAATTTACCTCCTCTTGTCCTAGCTAAGGCACTGTATCAACTTGATTTTGAACGGATGGTGATGTCTAGAGAGAAGGGGCAACTAAAATTTAATCATCTCATCCAGGCAACTATGTTAGATCTTATTGATCGAGGAAATCTTCGGTTGACTAGGGATGAAAATGGGGAAACCTTGACCTGTCTCCATTATGAAGGCTTGGCTGATTTTGAATTGAAGTTTATTGAAATGATCTTTGATCAAGAATCTCAAATCAATATCAGTGAAGTATTTTCAAGGTATAAAATCGACAAAGTAGCCCTAAAAAAAGACTTTCGAGCTGCTAAATCAGACACCCAACGAGACCGTATTCGAAAGGTCGGAAATGACGTTCAATCACTGTTAAAAAAAGATGCCCAGCAATTGTCAAAAGGGGTAGAGAAGGAGATTGCGAAATTAGGATTGCCTTCTTATTTTAGAGACTTATCTGAAAAAGAAGAAGCTTTTTCAAAAACAGGCTGTGCCTTACATTTTTGGCTCTTACTGATCTTATTTGTGAGCATGTGTTTCTTATCTTTTGGATTTGGTTCCCACCTATCTTCCTTCTATTTTTGGATGATTGTATTGTTGGTCGTCTTCTTCATTCCATTTTATATTCTTGTGAAAATTCGCGAAGAACATCTCCAATCCTTAGAGAACTTGGATGAACAATTTGAATGGATGGCCTTTCGAAATATGATCGAAAGTATTCCAAATTTCAATCAAGCAGAACTGGAGAGTGTTGTTCTATGGAATCGTATCCTAGTCTATGCAACTATGTATGGTCAAGCTAAAAAAGTGAGTCAGGTACTCAAAAATCATCAGATTTCCTTGCCATATGAAAACTGGGACACTGTTGTTTGGCTAACGACCTCCTCAAATTCCTTCCTAGACGGCTCTACCTTGATGAGTTATGCTGATGATTCCTATAGCGTTTCAAGCTTCTCTACTAACTCCTCAGATGGCAGTGGTGGCTTTGACGGCGGTGGCTTTTCTGATGGTGGCGGTGGCGGAGGATTTGGAGCCTTCTAACAGTCATGATGAGAGGACTAGAATCTACGGATTTTAGTCTTTCTTTTTGCTCTCAAAGAAGAATCATCGTTGAAAAAAGTGCCTATTTTCGCTATAATAGGAGAGATAGAGAAATTGAGGAGAGATCCGATGTAAAGATGAATTTGTAAATTTATCAGAAAATAAAAAGAGAAAGAATTAGGAATATGAACGTACAAGAAGAGATTAAAAAACGCCGTACCTTTGCCATTATCTCCCACCCGGATGCTGGTAAAACGACGATTACAGAGCAGTTGCTCTACTTTGGGGGAGAGATTCGGGAAGCCGGTACCGTAAAAGGGAAGAAAACAGGAAACTTTGCTAAATCTGACTGGATGGATATTGAGAAACAACGTGGGATTTCGGTAACCTCATCTGTTATGCAGTTCGACTATGATGGCAAACGGGTCAATATCCTTGATACGCCAGGGCACGAGGACTTCTCAGAAGATACTTATCGGACCTTGATGGCGGTGGATGCTGCCGTCATGGTGGTAGACTCTGCCAAAGGGATTGAGGCTCAAACCAAGAAATTGTTTGAGGTTGTGAAACACCGTGGCATTCCCGTCTTTACCTTTATGAATAAGCTAGACCGGGACGGTCGTGAGCCACTGGATCTCTTACAAGAATTGGAAGAAGTCTTAGGTATCGCCAGTTACCCAATGAACTGGCCGATCGGGATGGGGAAAGCCTTTGAGGGACTCTATGATCTTTATAACCAACGTTTGGAACTCTACAAAGGGGATGAACGTTTTGCGAGTCTAGAAGACGGAGACAAGCTCTTTGCCAACAACCCCTTCTATGAGCAAGTAAAAGATGATATCGAACTCTTGCAAGAAGCTGGAAATGAATTTTCAGAAGAAGCCATCCTTGCGGGTGAATTGACTCCCGTCTTCTTCGGCTCAGCCTTAACCAATTTTGGAGTACAGACTTTCTTGGAAACCTTCCTCAAGTTTGCCCCGGAGCCACACGGCCACAAGAAGACAGATGGAGAACTTGTCGATCCTTATGACAAGGATTTCTCAGGCTTTGTCTTTAAAATCCAAGCCAATATGGATCCTCGTCACCGCGACCGGATCGCCTTTGTGCGGATCGTATCTGGCGAATTTGAGCGTGGGATGAGCGTCAACCTGCCTCGTACTGGTAAGGGTGCTAAGTTATCTAACGTAACTCAATTTATGGCCGAAAGCCGTGAAAATGTCAGCAATGCTGTAGCAGGAGACATCATCGGGGTTTACGATACCGGTACTTATCAGGTTGGAGATACTTTGACAGTAGGCAAAAACAAGTTTGAATTTGAACCCCTGCCAACCTTTACGCCTGAAATCTTCATGAAAGTGTCAGCTAAGAACGTCATGAAGCAAAAATCCTTCCACAAAGGGATTGAGCAATTGGTGCAAGAAGGAGCTATTCAGCTCTATACCAATTACCAAACAGGTGAATACATGCTTGGTGCTGTTGGTCAACTTCAGTTTGAAGTCTTTAAGCACCGGATGGAAAATGAATACAATGCCGAAGTGGTCATGAGCCCAATGGGTAAAAAGACCGTTCGCTGGATCAAACCAGAAGACTTAGATGAGCGCATGTCTTCAAGCCGAAATATCTTGGCGAAGGACCGCTTTGACCAACCAGTCTTCCTCTTTGAAAATGACTTTGCCCTCCGCTGGTTTGCGGATAAGTATCCAGATGTTGAGCTGGAAGAAAAGATGGGATAAGGAACGATTCAAAACCGATCCATAACAATAGAATAAGAAAACGGATAAGATCCGTTTTCGCTTTTAAAGGAGAAATAATGGGATTATTAAGTGGTTTGATGGGCAATGCCTCTCAAAAGAATGTTGATAAAGTAGAAAGAGATCTGGAAGATATCTTGGTGCCGGGAGAGCAAGTCACACTTGCTTTTAGCTTGATTCGTGATTTAATCGTCTTTACAGAGTTTCGTTTGATCTTGGTGGATAAGCAAGGAGTAACAGGGAAGAAAACATCCTACAAATCCCTTCCTTATCGCTCCATCTCTCGATTTTCAGTAGAAACTTCCGGTCATTTTGATTTGGATGCCGAATTAAAAATCTGGGTTTCTTCAGCAGTGGAACCTTCAGAAGTTTTACAATTCAAGAGTGACAACAGTGTCATCGAAATTCAGCAAGCATTAGCCAGTGCGGTCTTTAAATAAAATAATCATTTTGATAGAGAACAGTTGAGAAAGGAGACGGAATGTTTATCGATAAACAATTGGGTCAAGATCGGAAATGGATCAATATCGACTCGGATTTGATTGCTGAAAATTCATATCTTTATAAAAAATACGATATTGACAAAGAAACCATTGAGTACGCGATGGATAAGAACGAACGTGCCCATATGGATTACAATCGAGAAAACGGAACGATCACCTTTATCTACAATGTATTGGATTTAGAAAAGGACAAGGAATACTACGAAACCATCCCCATGACCTTTATCGTTCAAGATACGCGACTCGTGACCATCAGTAATCAGGACAATGCCTATATCATTGAACAAATGGTTCGCTATTTGGAAAGCCATGGGGAGCTGTCGATCTATAAGTTGCTTTTTGCAGGTCTTGAAATGATCAGTAATGCTTATTATCCGATTATTGATCGCTTAGATAAGCACAAAGATGAACTCAATCGTTTGCTTCGAAAGACAACGACGACAAAGAATCTTTATGCCCTGTCTGACCTTGAGACCGGTATGGTGTATCTGGTCGCGGCAGCCAAGCAAAATCGGATGTTGCTAGAACATATCAAAGCGCATGCCATTTATCGCAGGATGAATGATGTTGAAAAAGAGCAGTTTGATGATGCCATGATCGAAGCGCGTCAGTTGGTTTCGATGACTGAGTTGATTTCGAATGTCTTACAGCAGTTGTCTGGATCATACAACAATATCCTAAACAACAACTTGAATGATAACTTGACAACCCTAACCATCTTTGAAGCCTTGTTGGCGGTCTTAGCCGTTATCACAGGTTTCTTTGGAATGAATATCCCTCTTCCGATGACAGAGGATCCCAATGCTTGGATCTATGTATCCCTATGTAGCTTTATATTATGGCTCATTTTGGCAAAGGTCATGCGGTGGATTGTGAAAAAAAGATAAAAAAAAGAGGCTTGGAGAAATCCGAGCCTCTTCGTATCTAGAATAATCTGAGAAATAGGAACCATCTAGACACCTGCCCTCCTCTCCAAAGAAGGGGCAGTGTGAATAGTTCATCGACTGTACAAAATCTTCTTGGAAATAGTAGGAGTAGATTTAATAGTACTGAGTGGTTCTAAATAAATCAGAACTTAGAATAAATCGTTGAATCAGATAAAATGATCCTATTTCTTTATACAGAAATATTTTAGATACTAACTGTATTATACATATTTATTTGTAAAAACGCAAGATAAGAGTTACCAAAAAATAAAAGTTTTCCGATTTTTTTATACTCCAATGATGAAGTATATTAGATGATTGCATGAAGAAAACCTATCCCGGCTAGGTTTTGTGTCACTTTTATGATTTAAAGCTATCTAAGATTTTTTCCTAAAAAATAAAATTAGTCTCCTGTGACTATCATTTACCTCTTCATTGTGTTATACTAGATAAGTTGCAAACTTGTATGAGAGAAATGCTAGGGAGGCAGAACAGATGGAAGGATTCTGTTCGAAAGAAGACTCCCGCAAGTAGGATCTTGTGGCCTATTTGTTTGAAAAACGATACTAGCCAACAACATCCGTTAGGACGCAAAACATTTTTCTCTAAAGAAATTGTAGTCTTAAACAGACGGACTAGTTTTTCTTTAGATGAGTCTTGCGACAGGTGACCGGGAAGGTGACTTCCTATGCAATCAGTGCGTTTTCGCATTGAAAGAAGTGTGATAAAGTGGCTTCGCACCACTTTTTAGAAAGAAGAAAGAATTGAAATTCAATGAATTTAACTTATCTGCTGAATTATTAGCAGAAATCGAAAAAGCTGGCTTTGTAGAAGCAAGCCCTATCCAAGAACAAACCATTCCTTTGGCCCTTGAAGGAAAAGATGTCATTGGTCAAGCGCAAACAGGGACCGGTAAAACAGCTGCTTTCGGTCTTCCAACTTTGGAGAAGATTGATGTCGATAACACAGTAATCCAAGCCCTTGTTATTGCCCCGACGCGTGAGTTGGCGGTTCAAAGTCAGGAAGAACTCTTCCGTTTTGGACGCAGCAAGGGTGTTAAAGTCCGCTCTGTCTATGGTGGATCAAGCATTGAAAAGCAAATCAAAGCCTTGAAGTCAGGTGCTCATATCGTTGTGGGAACACCTGGCCGTTTGCTAGATTTGATCAAGCGCAAGGCCTTGAAACTTAATCATATTGAAACCTTGATCTTGGACGAAGCAGATGAAATGCTCAACATGGGCTTTTTGGAAGATATCGAAGCCATCATTAGCCGTGTCCCAGAAACACGCCAAACCTTGCTCTTTTCAGCAACGATGCCAGAAGCCATCAAACGAATCGGTGTTCAGTTTATGAAAGAGCCAGAACACGTTAAGATTGCGGCCAAAGAATTGACAACCGATTTGGTCGATCAATACTATATTCGTGTCAAAGAAGGCGAAAAATTTGATACCATGACTCGTCTCATGGACGTGTGGCAACCAGAGCTTGCTATCGTCTTTGGTCGGACAAAACGCCGGGTCGATGAATTGACTCGTGGCTTGAAGATTCGTGGCTTCCGAGCAGAAGGAATTCACGGTGATTTGGATCAAAACAAACGTCTCCGAGTCCTTCGTGACTTTAAAAATGGGAACTTGGACGTCTTGGTAGCAACAGACGTTGCGGCACGTGGCTTGGATATTTCAGGTGTGACCCATGTCTACAACTACGATATTCCACAAGATCCAGAAAGCTATGTTCACCGGATCGGACGGACAGGTCGTGCTGGGAAAACAGGGCAATCCATTACCTTTGTATCGCCAAATGAAATGGGCTATTTGCAAATCATTGAGAACTTGACTAAAAAGCGGATGAAGGGAATGAAACCTGCAACAGCAGCAGAAGCCTTCCAAGCGAAAAAACAAGTAGCGCTGAAGAAAATTGAGCGAGACTTTGAGGATGAAAAAATCCGAACGAACTTTGAGAAGTTTGGTAAGGATGCTCGCAAATTGGCTGCAGAATTCACTCCTGAAGAATTGGCTATGTATATCTTAAGCTTGACCGTTCAAGATCCAGATAGTCTTCCAGAAGTTGAAATTGCGCGTGAAAAACCATTGCCATTTAAACCATCTGGTGGTGGCTTTGGTGGGAAAGGCAAAGGGGGCCGTGGAAATGGCCGTCGTGGAGACCAACGCCGTGACCGAAATCGCAGAGATGACCGTGAAGGTGGACGCCGTGATTTCAAACGCAAGTCGAATAAAAATAGCCGAGACTTTGAAGGTAAAGGCAACAAACGTCCTCATCGTACTTCTAATGAAAAGAAAAATGGCTTTGTCATCCGCAACAAAGGGGATAAATAAGTCCTAAAGACGGTCTAGCAATAGGCCGTCTTTTTAATGAAAATCAAAAATACAAGGGTTAACTAGCTGTTAACCCTTGTATATTTATAAGGAGACCTAAATGATAACTGACTCTTTTAGAAAAAATGTATCATGATAAGGAGCATCCTAAAAAAGTCAGAAAACAGAAAGAATGAATTCCTAAAATGGAATATTTCTGTTAACATATTAAGTCTACAATTATTTCCAAGCCTTGTCAAGGATTTTTTCTTATTTTTTTAAAATTTTTGACTAGAAAAATAAAAATTGACAATCTCTTCTAAAAGGTTATAATGAATATAATAACTATACTAATTAAAAAGAGGTGTCGCCCATGGTGATTGCATTAAAAAATGGTGATCTAGAATTACAATTTAAGACATTTGGTGGGGAATTGAGCTCCATTCGAAGTAAGGAAGGCATAGAATATCTTTGGAAAGGGGATCCAGAGTATTGGTCAGGACAAGCGCCGGTTCTGTTTCCGATTTGCGGGAGTGTTCGTAATGGTCAAGTGCAGTATCATCTAAAAGATGGAGTGAAGACAGGCCAGCTTCCAAGACACGGCCTTATTCGGAAGAGAGAGTTTGAACTCAAAGAACAAACAGACCATCGTCTTGTCTTTGAAATTACCTATAACGACGAAAGCTTACAAAATTATCCCTACCATTTTCGAGTGGAAATTATCTATGAATTGCAGGGGAAAGAGATCACCATCACCTATCGCGTGCAAAATTTAGAGTCAGATCAAGTCATGCCTTATTTCATTGGAGGGCATCCAGCCTTTCGTTGTCCCCTTTTAGCAGATGAAGACTATGAAGACTACGAGTTGATTTTTGAAAAAGAAGAAAGCTGTAGCGTTCCTCTCTTGTTCACAGAAACCGGGTTGGTTGATCGCCTGCAGCGGACGCCATTTTTAGACCATAGTCGTAGCCTACCTTTGCGCCATGAACTATTTGAAAAAGACGCCATTATTTTAGATCAATTAGCTTCTAAATCTGTGCAGCTCCTCTCGAAAAAATCTGGTAAAGGTTTGGAATTTGCCTTTGCAGATTTTGAGAATCTCGTCCTTTGGTCTACCAATAACAAGGGGCCTTTCATTGCCTTGGAGCCTTGGACGGGTATTTCCACATCTGCAGAAGAGGGCGATTTCTTCGAAGATAAAAAAGGTGTGATCCAGTTGGCTCCTCAAGAAACACGGAGTCACCAGTACCGTATCACCATTTTGTAAATGAAAAACCGTTGGACTAAGGAGTCCGACGGTTCTTTTTGATATAGTTTAGCTTTGCTTGGCGTGATTTCTTTTTAAAGAGAGCCTCGGCAGACATAGCAGAGGGTTTATCTGGATAGGATTCTTGGTAAAGAAGTTTAACGGGGAGGCGAGCCCGTGTATATTTGGCGCCTTTTCCAGCATTGTGAGTCTTTAGGCGTTTTTCAACATCCGTGGTGTAGCCAGTGTAGAGGGAGCCATCCGCACACTCTAGGACATACATGTAAGCCTTAGTTTCCATAGTAGATCTCATGAATCTCGTCTGTATAGCTGCCGTCTTCATTGTGAATAAAGAGGGGAGGCAGAATTTTTAAACCATCCAGTGAGCCATCCTTGATCGCCTCAATCAACAACATATTCGCCTCTTTGGTCACTTTGGGATAGACAAACTGGATCCGCTTAGGTGCAAGATTGTAACGTTTCATGGTTTCGATGATATCCAAGAAGCGATCTGGACGATGGACCATCGCTAAGCGGCCATTTGATTTAAGAACTCGCTGAGCCACATGGCAAATCTCATCTAAATTGGTCGTAATTTCATGTCGAGCTAAGAGGTAGTGTTCACTCTCATTGAGATTGGAATGCTCATCCACCTTGAAATAAGGGGGATTGCAGAGGATAATATCCACCTTACTGCCCTTGATATGTTGGGGTAAATGCTTGAGATCATCGGTGATCATGGACATTTGCTGGTTCAAGCCATTGAGAGCAATGGAGCGGGTTGCCATATCCGCCAGACGTTCCTGTATTTCGACACCAATGATCTGGGCTTCTGTCCGAGTACTCGCAAAAAGTCCCACGGCCCCATTTCCAGCGCAGAGATCTACGATCAAGCCCCGCTTGGGCAATTTTGGAAAGCGCGAGAGCAGGACGCTATCCACGGAATAACTAAAGACTTCCCGATTTTGTATAATTTTCACATCACTTGAAAAAAGTTGATTGACGCGCTCGCCGTCTTTTAATTCGATATCTGTCATGGCTCTATTATAGCATGAAAAGAGGCCTGGGGAAAGATCGATAAAACATAAAAAGTTGAGAGTTTTTACTCTCAACTTTTTTAATCAAATTCATATTTTTGGAGAATTGTAGTGAGGATAAAGACTCCTGTAAAGATGGCCATCAATGCCAGATAAACTGGGAAAGTAGTGGCTGTAAGGAGGGAAATCTCGATCAAGTTTTTCAACACGATCGCAGATGCGTAGAATCCTACTACAGAGAAGAGGATGAGGAGGGCCCGCCAGATATTTAGTGGCAGGCAAGCACGGATAACGGATAGGAAACCGATGGATCCAAGTAAGTAGTAGGATACAGTAGACATATCGGCTGCAGACCAACCATGGCTTGCTCCCCAAAGGCGAATGAACAAAACACTAAAGACGACCATCAAGGCGCTTGGTAAGGCTAACAGAAGGGAACGTCTCAAGAAGTGTTTTTCAACCGGTTTGATATTGCGTTCAAAGGTCAACACAAATGGTGGGAATCCTTCGACGAATTGGTCAATCAGGGTGATTTGAATAGGGATGAAAGGGAAAATCAGCAAATAGTTGACGTTAAAGAAGAGAGCACTGGCAATACAGATGATAGCCAAGAGGAAGGAATAGATCGTTTTGATAAAGAAGATTGGAGCGATTCGTCCAATGTTATTCACCACACGACGGCCTTCAAAAAGAATTTCTGGAACGTCATTAAAGTCAGAGTTCAAAAGAACAATATTGGCAATTTGACGGGTTGCAGGATCTCCCTCAGCCATTACGATGGAGCAGTCTGCTTCGCGAAGAGCAAGGATATCATTGACCCCATCTCCTGTCATAGCAGTTGTCCGACCAGCTGCTTTCAAGGTTTGGATAAGCAGTTTTTTCTGGTGAGGGGACACGCGCCCAAAGATAGCTGTTTCTTCTGCTTGATCCACTAATTGATCATCAGAAATTTTTGAACAATCAATGTAGTTCTCATAATTTTTGAAGCCAGCTTGTTGAGCGATATAAGAGACCGTCACAGGGTTGTCACCGGAGATGATTTTGAGATCCACTCCTTGAGAGCGCAAATACTCAAGAGTATCTGAAGCCCCTTCACGAATGGGGTCTGTAATCTCAATAACTGCAATCCCTTCAAGATTTTCAGGCAGTTTCAATTCCTGCATGCTGATCAGTTCTGAACTGTGAGCCAAGACGAGCACGCGCGATCCACGAGCTTGTGCTTCGACGACAGCAGCTGGATTTTCTTTCAGGAGCATTTCAGGAGCACCGAGAAAGACGGTTCCAAGGTTGGATAGGTGCATGGCTCCCCATTTCCGATCACTTGAGAAAGGAATAATATTTTCCGCAGTATAGGCATGCTCCAACTCCCCATAAGCCTTGCGAATAGCTTGAGCAGTAGGATTGGTGTCCTCGCTATTTTGCATGTAAGCTGAAAGGATAACTTTGATGGTTTCCTCAGAAAAATGATCAGATAAGCTATGGAGAGCTTCAACTGTCATCTTCCCTTGGGTGATGGTACCGGTCTTATCAAGGCACAAGGTATCCACACGCGCCAGGGTTTCTACTGAGTACATTTCTTGGACAAGAACCTTGCGCATGCCGAGCTTAATAACCGCTGTCAAAAGAGACGTAACTGTCAGTAAGGCAATTCCTTTTGGCAACATTCCCAGGAGAGCTGTGGAAGAATTCACGACAGAATCTTTGATTGGCAGCATCTTGATCAACAATGCTTCAAAGAAGAGGGCAAGGCCAAATGGAATGATAATTTTACCAGTGAAGCTTGAAATTTTCGCTAAGTTATAAAGAATACGCGAATTGATAGGTTTCAAGGTCTTGGCTTCCATCATCAGTTTGTTGGCATAGTTGTTTGCTCCAACTCGCTTGACACGGGCATAGACTTGACCACTGGCAATATAACTACCAGAAAGCAGTTCATCACCAACTTCTTTTAAGACCAGATCACTCTCACCAGTCAGCATAGCTTCATTGGCTTCAGCGATACCAGACATGACTTCGGCATCACTAGGGATCTGCTCACCCGAAGACAAGAGCATTAAATCACCTAGAACAAGCTTTTCTGGTGGAATCGCATCTTTTTCCCCGTCACGAATGACAGTCACTAGCTCACGACTCATGAGGTTGAGCTTATCAATCATCCGCTTGGCGCGCATCTCGGTCATGATCCCTGTAATGGCATTGAAGCAAATGACTGCGAAAAAGATCATATTGCTCCAGGCCTGTACAGCAGCCAAGGCCACAGCAATCACAAAGTTTAAGGTATTAAACAAGGTGAAGACGTTGCGCTTGATAATTTGCCAGGTACTGGTACTTGTATTCGTTGTAAAATCATTGGTTTGTCCGCGATCCATTTTCTTGCGGACTTCACTGAGGGACAAGCCCTTTAAATCAATAGTTTCCATAGACAATATGATATCATTTTTTTGAGAAAAAGACTATCTAGAATCGGTCCGCTGAGACAATTTTTATCTAAAAAAGGTTTGCGGTCAAAATCAGGATACGGTATAATAAGAAAGAACCTTTTACAGGATGGAATATCTTGTAGAGAGACGAATGAAATGGATTTGAGGAACAACTATGTTTTATACCTATTTACGTGGCCTTGTTGCCTTTATTCTTTGGGTTTTAAATGGGAATGCCCATTACCATCATAAGGACAATATTCCAGATCGAAAAGAGAACTACATCTTGGTATCGCCTCACCGGACTTGGTGGGATCCGGTCTATATGGCCTTTGCGACCAAGCCAAAGCAGTTTATCTTTATGGCGAAAAAAGAGCTCTTCACCAATCGTATTTTTGGCTGGTGGATTCGCATGTGTGGGGCTTTTCCGATCGACCGTGAAAATCCAGGAGCAGAAGCCATTAAGTATCCTGTCAATATGCTGAAAAAGAGCAACCGTTCTTTGATTATGTTCCCAAGTGGAAGCCGTCATTCTCAAGACGTCAAAGGCGGTGTTGCCATCATTGCCAAAATGGCGAAGGTCCGTATCATGCCAGTGACTTATACTGGTCCAAGAGACTTGAAAGGGTTGGCAACAGGTGAACGCATTGATATGAACTTTGGACATCCCATTGATATTTCGGATATTAAAAAGATGAATGACGAAGGAGTGGCAGAGGTTGCTCGCCGTATCCAAGAGGAGTTTGATCGCTTGGATGCGGAAGCACAAGCAATCAACACCCCAACAAAACCTTTTATCTTGATTCGCTTGTTAAAAATCCTTTTGATTCCCCTTGTCTTAGTCGTGGGCATCTTGACCTTGCTCTTTAGTTACTTAGCAAGCTTTGTATGGGATCCAGACAAACATCGGAAAAACAAGTAAAAAAACTGAGAGTTTTTCTCAGTTTTTTTTATTTTTACGAATAATAAAAGTGAGAGGAGGTTTCTTATGGAGGATATCATCGAAAAAATCAAAGAATATAAGCTCTTTTTAGCTCTTACTGCTATCGGACTCTTACTTGGAGGGTATTTTCTTTTTCATCGACCTCAGTCAAATGCATCCACTATACCGGATCTTTATCAGGCTTCTAGTTCAACTTCGAGCAAAGAAAAGGTGCAGACCACTAGTTCCAAAGAAGAAAAGACGGCTACTTCTGTGTCTGATGCACCCGAGATCATTACGGTCGATGTCAAAGGAGCCGTCAAACAACCAGGTGTCTATGAGTTGCGCTCCAATAGCAGAGTCCACGATGCCATTCATAAGGCGGGTGGGATGACAGCAGATGCCAATAGCCAATCAGTCAACTTGGCGCAAAAACTCTCCGATGAAGCAGTGATCTATGTTGCTAAAGAAGGAGAGGATGTTCCAGCACTTGGAAGTTCAGAAAGTCCTGCAACTTCGTCAGCGCCAGCAGAAAAAACAGGCAAGGTTCATTTAAATCGAGCGACAGAGACAGAGCTCCAGACAGTATCAGGCATTGGCCAGAAACGTGCCCAGGACATTATCGCCTATCGCGAGGCAAATGGTCCTTTTCGATCAGTGGATGATCTGAAGAATGTTTCAGGAATCGGAGAGAAAACACTGGAGAAACTAAGAGATGCTTTCACGGTGGATTAAAGACCTTCCTTTTTCGCTTATCCATCTCGCCTTTGTACTCCTATGGTTGTATTTTAGTGTTTATCAACCATCTTGGCCTTCGATCAGCGGTCTAGTAGTAGTGGGAATTTTAGCGCTTCATCACTATAAAGGGGAGCGCTCAAGTTTGCTAGGGCTTGCTTTAGCAACCCTTTGTTTTGCGGCCTTCTTTGTCTTTCAGCGAATACAGGATCATCCAGTACAAGCAGAAAGTCAGCCCCCATCCCACTTACGTCTGATTCCAGATACCATCAAGATCAATGGGGACGCCCTGTCTTTTCGTGCTAAAAATCAGGGAAGGACCTACCAAGTCTTCTACACTTTAAAATCAGAAAAAGAAAAACAGCAGTGGCAAAGTCAAACTCATTTGTTGGAGTTGACGTATAAAGGTGCTATAGAAGAGCCAGAAGGGCAGCGAAATTTTAGAGGATTTGACTATCGGTCTTATTTGGAAACACAGGGGATTCATTATCAAATAAAAATTGAAGCGATCCAATCCGCACTTCCTATACAGACTTGGAATGTTTTTGACTGGCTGTCTCAATGGAGGCGACAAGCCATTGTTTGGAGTAAAGAGCACTTTCCGCAGCCAATGAACCAGTATATGACCGGCCTTCTTTTTGGCTATTTAGATAAGGATTTTGAAGAGATGGACCAGCTTTACACGAGTTTAGGAATCATCCATTTATTCGCCTTATCTGGGATGCAGGTCGGCTTTTTCATCAATGGGATACGAAAAGGTCTCTTACGTCTAGGAATCTTGCAAGAGACAGTTGATATCTGGATGGTTCCAATTTCTTTGGTCTATGCTGGCTTGACAGGTTTTTCAGTTTCAGTGGTTCGCAGTCTCTTGCAAAAGATCCTCTCTCAAAAGGGGATCCGAGGGATGGAGAATATGGCGATGACCCTGATGCTCTTAATGCTGCTTGTGCCCAAGTTTCTCCTGACCGCTGGAGGGGTCTTGAGTTGTGCCTATGCCTTTATTTTGACCTTGGTAGATACCAGTTCTTATTCAGGACTGAAAAAGCTACTAGTGGAAAGTTTCTGGATTAGCCTGGGGATTTTGCCCCTTTTGACCTATTACTTTAGTGTCTTTCAACCCTGGTCACTCCCTTTAACCTTCCTCTTTTCTTTCTTATTTGACCTTGTCCTTCTTCCAGGTTTAACGGTGCTATTTATCTTATCGATTCTAAAGCCCCTTACAATTTTTAACAGTTTCTTTCTTCTCATAGAGGAGTGTATTCGTTGGATTTCAAAGCTCACGTCGCTACCGTTGGTATTTGGTCAGCCGACGGGACCAGCTCTGATCGCTCTCTTCCTTCTTTTAGGGATCTTGTATGATCTTCGAAAGCAAAAAAAACGTCGTTTCCTGTTAATAGGCATGATTCTACTCATCTTTTGTTGGACCAAGCATCCTTTAGAAAATGAGATTACCATGGTGGATATCGGTCAAGGAGACAGTATCTTTTTACGTGATTGGAGAGGAAGAACCATTTTGATTGATGTCGGAGGACGCGTCACTTTTAAAAGTGGAGACAAGTGGCAAGAGCGCAGTCAATCTGCCAATGCGGAACAAACCTTGATTCCCTATCTCAAGAGTCGAGGTGTTGGAAAACTCGATGCTCTGGTCTTGACCCATACAGATCAGGACCATATGGGCGATATGGTCGAGGTTGCCAGACAAATCCCGGTTAAAAAAGTGTATGTCAGTCCAGGCAGTCTAACCAGTTCCAAATTTCAAGAGAAATTGAAACAGCTTCATAGTCCAGTTAAAGTAGTCCAGAGAGGGGATCAACTTCCTATTTTTGATCATCATCTCGAAGTCTTATCTCCTGATGAAGTGGGGGATGGCAAAAATAATGATTCGATTGTCCTCTATGGGCAGTTTTATCAAAAAAGGTTTTTGTTTACAGGTGATCTGGAAGAAGCTGGGGAGAAAAAACTATTGGGAAACTATCCCCAATTACAAGTGGATATCTTGAAAGTAGGCCACCACGGATCGAAAGGTTCCTCTAGTGATGTATTTTTGGATCAGCTACATCCCCAATTGGCCTTAATCTCCGTTGGAAAGAAAAATCGCTATCAGCACCCTCATAAAGAATTGCTTGATCGTTTAGAGGAACGATCCATTTCTTACCTTCGTACCGATGAAAGAGGAGCGATTCGCTTGATTGGGTGGGATCATTGGAGGGTAGAAACGGTCCGCTAGAGATGAGGAGAGGTTTGCTTTCTATGCTGAAAATTGCTATTATAGAAGGTGAAATCAATGTAAAGGTAGAATCGTATGAACGCATTTAAGCAATTTTGGATACAGTATGCAGATTTTTCAAGTAAGACCAGTCGAGCTCATTTTTGGCTAGCTTTTTTCTGGAATTTCCTGATTTCTTTGCCTCTTTGGGTTTTTTACATCGTGACTTCTTTATCCCATCAAAATGCTCAAGAAATACTCAATTTTTCAACTGTTCATTCTAAAACAGGTCTATGGGCACTCGCTTTCTTAGCATTCTTTTACTTCCTCATTTTGGTACCCAGTCAAGCCATTTGTGTGCGTCGCTTGCGGGATGCTGGGATCCATTGGTCTTGGATCTTTTTGAACCTTGGTCCGGTTTTACTCTATTTATTGTCAGGGCTAGATATTTTCCTATTTCTTTGGGTGATTACAGTTATTTCTCTCTTGATTCTCATGATGCTTCCAGGAAAAAATACCTTCCCACAACCAGTAGAAACTCCTATGGGAGTAACTTCTGAACCACAGGTCACAGCGACAGAAGGAAGCTTTGGAGGCAGCTCGTTTGAGCAAATTCCTAATTTTGTAGCAGCTCCAGATTTGTCCGACGAAAAACCACCATTGGAACAAAAAATGGCTGCTGAACACGAAATACACTAGACTGATAGAGATAAGAGAGTTTCATGCAAGCAATTACCGACATTAAACATCTGACGGTTCAAACTCTGCCTCCTATTCTTGTCTTGACGGGTGAGGATATAGGTCAATTTGAATGGTTAAAAAAAGACATTTTAAAAAAAATAGGCTATGATCCCTCAGATTTGAATTATTCTTATTTTGATATGAAGGAAGCCTCCTATGCTGAAGTCGAGCTGGATTTGGTCAGTCTTCCCTTTTTTGCAGATGAAAAAATCGTGATTTTGGATCACTTATTGGATCTGACCACTGCCAAAAAACGCAATTTAACCGATGAAGATCTGAAGCAATTTGAAAACTATCTGGAAAACCCTTCTGAATCGACCCGTTTGGTGATATTTGCAGAAGGAAAATTAGATAGTAAGCGTCGCTTGGTCAAACTCCTAAAACGGGATGCCCAAATCATTGAAGCGACCACTCCTAAAGAGCAAGATTTAAAGCGTTATTTTTCTGGTCAGGCGCAAGAATTGGGCTTACACTTTGTTGGCGATTCCTTGGACCAGTTGCTCTTAAAATCTGGCTATGATTTTGGAGAGTTACAGAAGAATCTCGCTCTATTGCAGGCTTATAAAGAAGATGGTCAGATTACCCTCCAAGATATCGAGGAGGTTGTTCCAAAGTCCTTGCAAGATAATATTTTTGATCTGACACAGATGATTCTCAAACGCCAAATCGATCAAGCCCGGAATTTGGTTAAGGATCTTCGCTTACAAGGAGAAGATGAAATAAAATTGATCGCTATTTTGTTGGGGCAATTCCGAATGTTTTCTCAAGTTAAAATTTTCTCAGAAGAAGGCCAATCCGAAAGCCAAATTGTAGCGAGCTTGTCGGACTTGTCAGGACGCAAGGTCAATCCTTATCAGGTGAAGTTTGCCTTACGGGATAGCCGCAGGCTTACTCTGTCCTTTTTGAAGCAAGCTATGATGACCTTCATCGAGACGGATTATGCGATTAAAAGTGGAACATATGAAAAAGACTACTTATTTGATTTGGCCCTGTTGAAAGTAGCGAATAGCGTCTAACGATGAATGAAATCGCAAGCAGATTAGTTGAATAATTTAGCTGTTTGCGTTATCATCAAGTCAGTAATAAAGAAAAGAGGACCATAAAATGGCTATCATTTTACCAGAATTACCATATGCTTATGATGCATTGGAACCTTATATCGATGAAGAAACCATGCATTTGCACCATGATAAACACCATCAAACATATGTAAACAATGTGAATGCAGCTCTTGAAAAACATCCTGAAATTGGAGAAGACCTTGAAAGCTTGTTAGCTGATGTTGAATCCATTCCAGCTGATATTCGCCAAGCTGTGATCAACAATGGTGGTGGTCATTTGAACCACGCTCTTTTCTGGGAATTGATGACTCCAGAACAAACAGCTCCTTCAGCAGAACTTGCTGCAGCGATTGATGCTACATTTGGTTCATTTGAAGACTTCAAAGCAGCCTTCACAGCAGCAGCAACGACACGTTTTGGTTCTGGCTGGGCATGGTTGGTTGTCAACAAAGAAGGCAAACTCGAAGTGACTTCAACAGCAAACCAAGATACACCAATCTCTGAAGGTAAAACACCAATCCTTGGTTTGGATGTTTGGGAACATGCTTACTACGTGAAATACCGTAACGTACGCCCTGACTACATCAAAGCTTTCTTCTCAGTGATCAACTGGAATAAAGTGAATGAATTGTTTGCAGCAGCAAAATAATAAAATGAAGGAATCTATAAGAGCAAGTATTGGCTCTTATAGATTTTTTTATGTGCATCCGAAAAATTGGAGTATAATTTCTTGCGTTTGGTCAGGAAAATGATACACTAATAGGAGTGTGTCTTACTTGTCTGAAGCCTGGTTTGAAGGGCCTAGGCAAGGAAAAGATAAACCTTAAAATGAAAACTGAAACATTCAGGGAGAAATGAAATGACTAGTATTACCATTACTAAAGGAGCCGTTGAGACGCCTATCTATTTGCGGATGTTAAATCGTCATGGCTTGATTGCAGGTGCAACAGGAACAGGAAAAACGGTTACGCTCAAAGTTCTAACAGAAAAATTAAGCAAAGAAGGCATTCCGGTCTTTCTAGCCGATATCAAGGGAGATTTATCTGGCTTAGCCAAAGCAGGGCAATGGACACCAAAACTGGAAGAACGCTACAAGCTTCTTGGGATCACAGATCCGTTTGAGCCACAAGCCTTCCCTGTTCGATTGTGGGATGTCTTTGGTCAAGCTGGTCATCCTGTTCGGGCGACTGTCGAAGGAATGGGCTCATTGCTTCTATCTCGTCTGCTTGATTTGAATGAAACCCAATCAGGAATTCTTGCAATTGTCTTTAAAGTGGCTCAAGAGAAAGATTGGCCCTTGATTGATTTGAAGGACCTGCAAAGCCTTTTAAAGGAAGTCTATGAACACAGTTCAGACTATTCAGCCCAATATGGCAATATCACCAAACAATCTGTCGGAGCCATCCAAAGAAGTCTCTTGGTTCTTGAAGAAGAAGGAGCAGACCAGTTTTTCGGAGAGCCCGCACTTGATTTAAATGACTTCATGCAACTCGATGCATCTGGTCGTGGTTATATCAATATTCTTTCGGCTACAAAGCTCTTTCATTCACCAAAATTGTACTCAACCTTTTTGATTTGGATGCTGTCTCGTCTCTTTGAAACACTTCCAGAGGTTGGGGATCCTGAAAAGCCAAAATTGGTCTTCTTCTTTGATGAAGCACATCTCCTCTTTAAGGATGCAAGCAAGCTCTTTCTTGAGAAGGTCGAGCAAGTGGTACGCCTAATTCGTTCTAAGGGTGTGGGGATTTACTTTATTACCCAAAATCCTCAAGACCTTCCAGAATCTGTTTTGGCACAGCTTGGAAATCGTGTTCAGCATGCGCTTCGAGCTTATACACCCAAAGAAATGAAGGCAATTAAGGTTGCTGCCCAAAGTTTTCGTCCAAATCCAGATTTTGATACAGAAACAGTGATCACAGAGTTAGGGACAGGGGAAGCCTTGGTTTCTTTCCTGAATGAAAAGGGACAGCCTGGTGTGGTTGAGCGTGCTTACATTCTCTCTCCTCAATCGAGTTTTGACCTCTTAAATGAGAGTGAACAATTGGCCTTGATCACAACATCGCCTTTCCATCAAAAGTATGCGACGACGATTGATCGAGAATCTGCCTATGAAAAATTAGCAGCTAAAGCAAGCAAGGAAGCACAAGAAAAAGAGCAAAAAGAAGCAGAAAAGGAAGAGGCTGCAGCAGATAAAGCGTCTCAAAAACGTAGTCCAGGTCGTCCAAGAAAATCTAGTCTTGAAAAGGCAAAAGATTCCTTCTTGAGTTCCTTATTCAGGACGATTGCGCGTGAGATCGCTAAGCTGATTATGGGCTCCTTTAAACGGAAATAAGCCTTTTATGAAAAGAAAAAACCTTTTTAAAAAGAAACCGTTTTATCTTTCTGATAATTCTTGTTATTTTCAGTAGAATCTTTTATAATTAATCTCGTATGAAAAAATATTTTAATCTACGCTCGATCATGATTGCGGTCAGTATTTTATTGTGCTTAGTGGGAACAAGCGCACTGGGCTACTTGCATCTTACGCAACCAACAGCATCAGCAATTGAAAAAAAAGCAAAGAAAACAAAAGAAGCAAAAGAACAAGATATCGAAAAGTCTACCCCTGAGACGAAAAAACCGCGTGTCAAATCTCCTGAAGCTAAGCAAGCAGTAGTAGATGCAGACATGGAAACGATGAGTGCTTATGGCCTTGTCTATGATTATGCTAATAAAGGCTTGGTAGAGGTTGTTCAGGATTTCCTAGCGGAAAGTGGAATTGATCCGTCACAAGTTGCTTTCACGTATCGCAATGCCATTACTGGAGAGCAATTTGCTATGAATGATCTTCAACCAATGACGGCAGGTAGTACCTATAAGCTACCCTTGAACATGTTGGTGGTGGATGAAGTCGCAAAGGGCAAACTGAATTTAACAGATAGGTTTGACATTACCAACACCTACTATGAATATGTAGGGGAGCATGACAATTACGTTGCTGCCTTTGATGGAGCCATGTCTATCCCTGATATGCAGCGCTATTCATTGGTTTACTCTGAAAATACCCCAGCCTATGCTTTGGCAGATCGTTTAGGGGGGATGGAGCAAGCGCGCAAGTTATTCAGTCGTTATGGTCAATCCCGTTCACCAGAAGTCAAAACCTTTAGCGAAGATAATAAAACGACAACGGATTATTACATCCATGTCTTGGAATATCTTTGGAATCATCAAGAAAAATATGCAGATTTACTAGAACTGATCGGGGAGTCTTTCCCAGGTGAGTACTATAAGAAATTCTTGCCAGATTTGGTCATTCAACAAAAACCGGGCTATGTTGCGGAAGCGCTCAATGTGGATGCCATTGTCCATGAATCGACCCCTTATTTGGTTGCCATCTATACTGCAGGACTGGGTGGAACGACCCCAGAAAGTTCTGAAATCAGTGGTGTTGGTCTTTATCAGTTGGGAGAACTAGCTTATGTCATCAATGAATGGCATCGTGTGAATATGAATGAATAATTGACGGAAGGTCTGAGGGTTGCTCAGACCTTTTCTTCTATCACAGTAGCATAAAATTCACTTGGTGTTTCGAAATACTTTTCTGTTTTAAAGAGGCTTCTTTCCCTCTTCTATCAAAAAAATATGTTATACTAATTAATAGTAATAAGAGGAAGTATAAACATGATTACAAAGGAAGATTACCAGTTGGTCCGCTCGCATCCAGCCTTCTCTGCGTTGCCAGTGGAGCTATTTGATAAATTAGCTGTTGAAATTCATGCTAGGGATATCCAAAAAGGACAAATTTTATTTTATGCAGGAGATAAGCGGGATCGCATTTTTCTTCTTTCAAAAGGCTTTGCTCGCATTGAGCAATTCGATTCGTCTGATCAATTTTCCTATATGGATTATATCAAGAAAGGGGCCCTGTTCCCTTATGGTGGGATGTTTCAGGATGAGCGTTACCACTATACAGCTAGTGCGGTGACAGATTTGCGCTGTTTCGTTATCCCCGTCAACCTCTATGAATTATATGCTCAAGAGAGTAAGGAGCAGTTGCTCTTCATTACGAGAAAGCTCTCGTCAATTTTAGAATTTCAAGAGTTGCGTCTACGTAATGTCGTGACAGCTAGTGCCAGTGAGCGTGTGGTTCAATCTTTAGCTATCTTGTGTAAGGACTATGAAAGTTTAGGAAATCAACTTCCATTTCCAATCAGTATGAAGGAAATGGCCAAATTAGCGGCCACAACCCGAGAAACCGTCAATCAAGTTTTAAAGAAACTCATCGATTCTCATAAGATACAGTATGAGAGAAAACAATTAACCTTTCTAGATACAGCCTACTTTTTAAAGAGTTTTAAAGAGATCAATTAATTTGTTGATCTTTTTTATTTTTGTAAAAAAATATATATTCATAAAAACAATATAAAAAACAAAATATGCAAAGAAAACGCTTCATATTAACTAAAAAATAGGAATAATTCAAAATAATGCCAAATTCTTTGCATTAAAAAAGTAGAATCCTTCATGAAAGCGGTACCAATTGGTGATAAAATAAAACCTGTAAACGGGATTAGGTAAGCTAAACCGCAAGAAAAAGGAGGACTATAGATGTCTACACACCCAATTCATGTTTTCTCAGAAATTGGAAAACTGAAAAAAGTTTGTTTGCACCGTCCAGGTAAAGAGTTGGAAAACTTGATGCCTGACTATCTTGAACGTCTTCTTTTTGATGATATTCCTTTCTTGGAAGATGCTCAAAAAGAACACGACGCATTTGCTGAAGCACTTCGTAACGAAGGTATCGAAGTACTTTATCTTGAACAGTTAGCTGCTGAGTCATTGACTTCTCCAGAAATTCGCGATCAGTTCATCGAAGAATACCTTGAAGAAGCGAACATTCGTGGACGCCAAACAAAAATTGCGATCCGTGAATTGCTTCACAGCATTGAAGACAACCAAGAATTGGTTGAAAAAACAATGGCAGGGGTTCAAAAAGCTGAACTTCCAGAAATTCCTGAAGAAGCAAAAGGATTGACAGACCTTGTTGAATCTGACTATCCATTTGCTATCGACCCAATGCCAAACTTGTACTTCACACGTGACCCATTTGCGACAATTGGTAATGCAGTATCATTGAACCACATGTACGCAGATACACGTAACCGTGAAACTTTGTATGGTAAATACATCTTCAAATACCACCCAGTTTACGGTGGAAAAGTTGAACTTGTCTACAACCGTGAAGAAGATACTCGTATCGAAGGTGGAGATGAGTTAGTACTTTCTAAAGATGTATTGGCAGTTGGTATCTCACAACGTACAGATGCTGCATCAATCGAAAAATTGTTGGTAAACATCTTTAAGAAGAACGTTGGCTTCAAAAAAGTATTGGCCTTCGAATTTGCTAACAACCGTAAATTCATGCACTTGGATACAGTATTCACAATGGTGGACTACGATAAATTCACAATCCACCCAGAAATCCAAGGTAACCTTCGCGTCTTCTCTGTAACTTATGAAAACGAACAATTGAAGATCGTTGAAGAAAAAGGTGATTTGGCTGAATTGCTTGCTGAAAACCTTGGTGTTGAAAAAGTTACATTGATCCCTTGTGGCGATGGCAATGTGGTTGCTGCTGCTCGTGAACAATGGAACGACGGTTCAAATACTCTTACAATCGCACCTGGTGTGGTAGTCGTATACGATCGTAACACAGTCACAAACAAGAAATTAGAAGAATACGGACTTCGTTTGATTAAGATCCGCGGAAGTGAATTGGTTCGCGGTCGTGGTGGACCTCGTTGTATGTCAATGCCATTTGAACGTGAAGAAATCTAATAGAGAAGACCGAGAGCTGGTCTTTGGAGATCAGCTCTTTCTTCTTACTGATCAATACTAGAAAGAAAATAGGAGACAATTAGAATGACAAATTCAGTGTTCCAAGGACGTAGCTTCTTGGCAGAAAAAGACTTTACACGTGCAGAGTTAGAATACCTTATCGGACTTTCAGCTCACTTGAAAGACCTTAAAAAACGCAACATTGAACACCACTATCTTGCTGGTAAAAACATTGCGCTTTTGTTTGAAAAAACTTCAACTCGTACTCGTGCTGCCTTCACAACAGCAGCTATCGACCTTGGTGCTCATCCAGAATACCTAGGTGCAAACGACATCCAACTTGGTAAAAAAGAATCTACAGAAGATACTGCTAAAGTTCTTGGACGTATGTTTGACGGTATTGAATTCCGTGGTTTCAGCCAACGTATGGTTGAAGAATTGGCTGAATTCTCAGGTGTTCCAGTATGGAATGGTTTGACTGACGAATGGCACCCAACTCAAATGCTTGCAGACTACTTGACAGTTCAAGAAAACTTTGGACGTTTGGAAGGTTTGACACTTGTATACTGTGGTGATGGACGTAACAACGTTGCAAACAGCCTTCTTGTAACAGGTGCTATCCTTGGTGTGAACGTACACATCTTCTCACCAAAAGAACTCTTCCCAGAAAAAGAAATCGTTGAATTGGCAGAAGGATTTGCAAAAGAAAGTGGCGCTCATATCTTGATCACTGAAGATGCTGACGAAGCAGTGAAAGGTGCAGACGTACTTTACACTGACGTTTGGGTATCTATGGGTGAAGAAGACAAATTTGCAGAACGTGTTGCCCTTTTGAAACCTTACCAAGTAAACATGGATTTGATTAAGAAAGCTGATAACGAAGACTTGATCTTCTTGCACTGCTTGCCAGCCTTCCACGATACAAACACTGTTTACGGTAAAGATGTTGCTGAAAAATTCGGCGTAGAAGAAATGGAAGTTACTGACGAAGTGTTCCGCAGCAAATATGCTCGTCACTTTGACCAAGCTGAAAACCGTATGCACACTATCAAAGCGGTTATGGCAGCTACTCTTGGTAACTTGTACATTCCAAAAGTTTAAGACTTAACCGTATACCAACAGCTATAGGGGCTGGACTGCTAGCTTTAGTCCTGCCCCTATTTTTTATAGAAAGGAAAATTCATGTCAAGAAAAATCGTCGTTGCTTTGGGAGGAAATGCTATTCTCTCATCTGATCCTTCTGCGCAAGCTCAACAAGAAGCGCTGGTAGAAACAGCTAAACACTTAGTTAAATTAATCAAAAATGGGGATGAGTTGATCATCACTCACGGAAATGGTCCTCAAGTAGGGAACCTCTTGCTCCAACACTTGGCTGCAAATTCTGAAAAGAACCCAGCGTTCCCACTTGATTCATTGGTTGCTATGACCGAAGGAAGCATTGGCTACTGGCTTCAAAATGCTCTTCAAAATGCTCTTCTTGAAGAAGGAATTGAAAAAGATGTGGCTTCTGTTGTAACACAAGTCGTTGTTGATAAGAACGACCCCGCTTTTGTTAACCTCAGCAAACCAATTGGTCCATTCTATTCAGAAGAAGAAGCAAAAGCAGAAGCTGAAAAATCAGGTGCAACCTTTAAAGAAGATGCTGGTCGTGGCTGGCGTAAAGTTGTGGCTTCACCAAAACCAGTGGATATCAAAGAAATCAATACCATTCGTACTTTGTTGAACGACGGTCAAGTCGTTGTAGCTGCCGGTGGTGGCGGTATCCCGGTTGTGAAAGAAGCAGATGGTAGCCTATCTGGTGTTGAAGCGGTAATCGATAAAGACTTTGCATCTCAACGTTTGGCTGAATTGGTAGAAGCAGACCTCTTCATCGTCTTGACTGGTGTCGATTATGTCTTTGTGAACTACAACAAACCAGACCAAGCGAAATTGGAACATGTGAATGTGGCTCAATTGGAAGAATATATCAAACAAGACCAATTTGCACCAGGAAGTATGCTTCCTAAAGTAGAAGCTGCCATTGCCTTTGTAAACGGTCGCCCAGAAGGAAAAGCAGTTATTACATCACTTGAAAACCTTGGAGCTTTGATTGAGTCTGAAAGTGGAACAATCATCCAAAAAGACTAATGAAAAATTAGGAAAAAACTAGTATTTTAAAGCTTATTGTGATAGAATAAGTCTATAGGTAAGCGTTTTACAAGAGACTCTTGTAAAACATCACTCACACTTTGTTGCGTTAGGAGGAAGACAAATGAGTGAAAAAACGAAAAAAGGATTTAAGATGCCTTCATCTTTTTCCGTATTGTTGATCATCATTGCCATTATGGCAGTGTTAACTTGGATCATTCCAGCTGGTCAATACAAAGTTGACGATGCAGGTGCTATCATTGCAGGTAGTTATGAATCTGTAAAAGCACATCCTCAAGGAATTTGGGATGTCTTGATGGCCCCAATCAATGCCATGCTTGGTAAAGCACCAACCAGTGCAGCGATTGACGTAGCCTTCTTCATCTTGATGGTCGGTGGTTTCCTTGGAGTTGTGAACGAAACAGGTACCCTTGATGTAGGGATTGCTTCTATCGTTCGTAAATACAAAGGCCGCGAAAAAATGTTGATTTTGATCTTGATGCCATTGTTTGCCCTTGGTGGTACAACTTATGGTATGGGTGAAGAAACCATGGCCTTCTATCCACTTCTTGTACCTGTTATGATGTCCGTTGGTTTTGACAGCTTGACAGGGGTAGCCATTATCCTCTTAGGATCACAAATCGGATGTTTGGCGTCAACATTGAACCCATTTGCGACAGTTATCGCATCTGATACTGCAGGTATCTCAAGTGCTTCAGGTCTCTTACTTCGTGTGATCTTCTGGATCGTATTGACAGGACTTAGCACATACTATGTATACCGTTATGCAGATAAGGTTCAAAAAGACCCAACCAAATCTCTCACCTATGCAACTCGTGAAGAAGATTTGAAACACTTCAACGTTGATAGTGGCGAAGAAATTCCTTCACAAATGAACAAGAAACAAAAACGTGTCTTGGTCGTCTTCATCTCAACATTCGTGATCATGGTTGCTGGATTTATCCCATTCAAAGATTTGGGTATTAAATTCTTTGAAACCTTCAACGAATCTCTCCATAAAATTCCAGTACTTGGTCAATTGATCGGTAACACAGATGCTCTTGGTACATGGTACTTCCCACAAACAGCTATGCTCTTTGCCTTCATGGGAATCCTCGTTGGTATCATTTATGGCTTGAAAGAAGATAAAATCATTTCATCTTTCATGAATGGTGCAGCTGACCTCTTGAGTGTTGCTCTTATCGTAGCGGTAGCACGTGGTATCCAAGTCATCATGAATGATGGTATGATCACTGCAACAATTCTTCACTGGGGTGAAGAAGGACTGAAAGGTCTTTCATCTCAATTGTTCATTGTCTTGACTTACATTTTCTACTTGCCAATGTCATTCTTGATCCCATCATCATCTGGTCTTGCCAGCGCAACAATGGGTATCATGGCACCTCTTGGTAAATTCGTCAATGTACCAGGTAGCTTGATTGTCACAGCTTACCAATCTGCATCTGGTGTCTTGAACTTGATCGCACCAACTTCAGGTATCGTAATGGGAGCTCTTGCTCTTGGACGTGTTGACTTGAGTGCATGGTGGAAATTCATGGGTAAATTGGTCGTAGCGATTGTTGTGATCACCATTGCCCTTCTTCTACTAGGAACTGTGGTTCCATTCTTGCAATAGAATAAAGTAGGTGTTTCATGAAAAATAGAATAAAGAACGATGTAAAAGAGCAGTTTTTAAACTCGCTTCAAACCATCATTTCTTACCCCTCAGTATTAAACGAAGGGGAAAATGGAACACCGTTTGGACAAGCTATCCAAGATGTCCTAGAAAAAACCTTAGAGCTTGCTCGAGAATTAGGTTTTCAAACATATATAGATCCTGAAGGATACTATGGATATGCAGAGATCGGTCAGGGGGAAGAACTCCTGGCCGTTCTTTGTCACTTGGATGTTGTTCCAGCCGGTGATCTAAAAGATTGGCAAACGCCACCTTTTGAAGCGACCATTGTCGGTGACTATCTAGTAGGTCGTGGTGTGCAGGATGATAAGGGGCCGTCACTCGCTGCCCTCTATGCAGTTAAGAGTTTACTGGATGATGGCATCCAGTTTACCAAACGAATCCGCTTTATTTTTGGGACGGATGAAGAAACCTTGTGGCGCTGTATGAACCGCTACAACCAAATCGAAGAGCAAGCAGATCTTGGATTTGCACCGGATTCTTCTTTCCCATTAACCTATGCTGAAAAAGGCTTATTACAAGTGAAATTGCATGGTCCAGGTTGGGATGATCTTCCCTTACAGGCTGGTCAGGCCCTCAATGTTGTTCCAGACAAGGCGACCTATGCGGGTCATCGTTTGGAAGAGTTGCTTCCTGTTTTGGATCAAAGTGGGGTTCAGTATAGCCAAACAGAAGATTCTGTAACGGTCTTGGGTGTTTCCAAGCATTCTAAAGATGCAGCTGAAGGAGTGAATGCTATTGTCGGTTTAGCGGAAAGTTTATCCCTCATCCAACCCCATCCAGCCTTGCTCTTTATTGCAGATGCTGTTGGTGAGGATGCAACGGGAGAAGCTTTATTTGGCAAAATTACAGATGAACCAAGTGGCGATCTTTCCTTCAATCTTGCGACCCTTGTGATCGATCAAGAACAATCGGAAATCGGGATTGATATCCGGATCCCCGTCTTAGCAGATAAGGAGGCCTTAGTAGCTCGTTTGCGAGAAATTGCAGCTAGTTATCAGTTGGAATATGAAGAGTTTGATTATCTGGCTCCTTTATATGTTCCTTTGGATAGTCCTTTAGTCAGCTCTTTGATGGCCGTCTACCAGGAAGAAACTGGTGATAAGACGCCAGCTATGTCTTCTGGTGGTGCGACATTTGCGCGGACCATGGAAAATTGTGTCGCTTTTGGGGCTCTTTTCCCAGGTGCAGAACAGACCGAGCACCAAGCCAATGAACGTGCAAAAATTGACGATCTCTATTCTGCGATGGAAATCTATCGAGAAGCCATTCAACGCTTAGCCACCATATAAAAAAGTTTGGAAACTTGGTTTCCAAACTTTTTATTTACTAAAGAAGAAAGGTGGTGTGAATTCTTTTAATTTTTCAAAACAATCCAAAGCTCCTTGATTGTCTTCGCAGATGACCAAACAGACATCGTCTCCACAGATGGTAGCTACAATTTCTTGAAGTTCCAATGCATCTAAGATAGCTCCAAAGGATTGGGCAAGACCTGGAAGAGTTTTTACAACGACTTGGTTTTGAACCGGCCGTAACATGACTAAGGCATCTTCCATATACATCCGCAGGCGCTTTTCCCAACGGGAAGGAGCGATGGTGTTCATGGCATAGTAGGAACTATCCCCCTCGTTAATTTTCACCAGATTCAAGGATTTGACATCTCGTGAAAGGGTGGACTGGGTAACGAGAACGCCATTGGCTTCTAAGGCTTCTTGAAGTTCTTGTTGGGTATGAATCCTACGCTCAGAAATAATCGAGCGGATCAAGCGGTGGCGGCTTTCAATTTTATTCATGAGAGACTCCTTTACTTGATGAACATAGCATCCCCAAAACTGAAGAAGCGGTAGCGTTCTTGAATAGCATGGTGGTATGCTTCGAGGGTTAATTCACGGCCAGCAAAGGCAGAAACCAACATGACCAGAGTTGATTTTGGAAGGTGGAAGTTGGTAGAAAAGGCATCGACGACTTTCCATTCATAACCTGGTTTGATAAAAATATTGGTCCAGCCTGAATCGGCTTTGATATCACCTGCAAATTTATTTCCGATCGTTTCAAGCGTCCGGATAGAAGTTGTTCCAACAGCTACAATGCGTTTCTTTGCAGCTTTTACCTGACGAAGGGTCGCAGCCGCCTCTTCAGAAAGTTGGTAAAATTCAGAGTGCATCTCATGGTCTTCAAGATTGTCTACTGATACTGGACGGAAGGTTCCTAGGCCCACATGAAGGGTCAAATAGACCAGGTGAACACCTTTTGCTTCAATCTTTTGGAGCAATTCTTGGGTAAAATGTAGACCTGCTGTTGGGGCTGCAGCAGAACCGTTTTCTTTAGCATAAACGGTTTGGTAGCGTTCGCGGTCAGCAAGCTTTTCGTGAATATAGGGAGGGAGTGGCATTTCGCCAAGACTTTCCAAGACTTCTAAAAAGATGCCTTGATAGTGGAAGCGAACGATACGGCCTCCGTGTTCCAATTCTTCTTCGACGGTTGCGGTCAAGCGACCATCTCCAAAGCTGACTGTGGCCCCTACCTTTAATCGTTTTGCAGGTTTTGCCAAGACTTCCCAACAGTCGTCTTGGGTATTTTTAAGGAGAAGGAATTCGACGTGACCACCTGTTTCTGGTTTTACCCCATGAAGGCGGGCTGGTAGAACGCGCGTATTGTTCATGACAAGAGCATCTCCTGGCTCCAATTCATCCAAAATTGCATCAAAGTGACGGTCTTGGAATTGCCCTGTTTTTCGATCCAGGATCAAGAGTTTAGAAGCATCTCGTTTTTCAAGAGGGGTTTGGGCAATCAGTTCTTCAGGCAAATCAAAGTCAAAGTCGTTGGTATTCATTTGCGCTCCTTTTATAATAAATTTGTGAGTAGATAGATGGTTGTACCGATAGCTAAAAGCATCAGGACAGTTCCCATCAAAAAGATCAGGACCTTGAGAATCTTTCTTTGATGAATCAAGAAAGATGAGAGAAAGACAAGGAGTCCGATCAAAAAAATGATGAATAATAGTGATACAATCATACCTTTCATTATATCACGAATCGACTTGAAAATGAAAAAAATGCCAGAAAAAGATAGCGGTTTCACTTGACAAAAATTGGTCTATACCATATAATAAAAGCATAGAGAAATAGGAGGTCTATCGAATGAAAATTATTGAAGTAAAGGACCAAATTGAGGGTGGAAAAGTTGCCTTTGATATATTGAAAGAAACATTAAAGGAAGGTGCTCAAACCTTAGGTCTTGCGACTGGAAGCAGTCCCCTTGAGTTTTATAAACAAATTCGTGAAAGTGATTTGGATCTTTCTAATCTAATCAGTGTTAACTTAGATGAATACGTAGGGTTGACGGGAGATGATCCTCAATCTTATCGGTATTTCATGGAAAAAAATCTCTTTGATGCCAAACCATTCAAAGAAAGCTATCTCCCATCTGGTGTAGAAGAATCTGCCGATCAAGAAGTGATCCGTTATAACAAAATACTCGAAGAGCATCCAGTGGACCTTCAGATCTTGGGAATCGGACGCAATGGACATATCGGTTTTAATGAGCCTGGAACATCCTTTGATAGTCAGACCCACTTAGTTCAGTTGGATGCCTCTACCATTGAAGCTAATTCTCGTTTCTTTGATAAGATCGAAGATGTACCAACCCAAGCCATTTCGATGGGGATTGCCAATATCTTAGCTGCGAAATCAATTGTCTTATTTGCTTATGGGGAATCAAAAGCCCAAGCGATCAAAGGTACGGTAGAGGGGGAAAGGACAGAAAAAGTGCCAGCTAGTGCCCTTCAAGGACATCCAAATGTGACCATTATTGCGGATAAGGAAGCTTTGAGCTTGTTAAGTCGATAAAAAACAGGACCTATCGCCGATTTATTCGGGCCAGATAGGTTTTTTTCTGCTTCAAAATATGGTACAATACAAGTAATTATCTGCTGGGATTAGCTCTTTTCATCTACTGGGAGACAAGAGGAAAGGGCATGAGGGCTAGAAGCTTATTTTAGCCTCCAGCTGATTAGTCTGTTATAAAGGAAAAGTTTATGATAAAAAAATATTTGATCCATATTTGCCTCCTTCTGAGTCTCTTATGCCAGCCAATTCTAGCGAGTGCGGATGAATTGGTGGATATGGCGCAAAAGATGTATCCAAATGACAATGTCCAAGCCATTAACCGTCCGCATTCTTCGCTTATTATTGACGGCAATACGGGAAATGTTCTTTGGAAAGACAATATCGATGAAGTCAGAGATCCTGCCAGCATGAGTAAGCTCATGACGCTCTATCTCTTGTTTGAAGATATGGCAAATGGCAAGATCAGTAAGGATACAGTGATCAAGGCGACCGCTTCAGACCAAGCGATCGGAAAGATCTATGAGATCTCCAACAATAATATTGTTGCTGGGGTAGACTACACAATTCCTGAGTTGATTACCATGACAGTGGTTCCATCCTCAAATGTATCGACCCTCATGTTGGCCAATCTTATGTCCAACAATGATCCAGATGCCTTTATCGAGCGCATGAATGCCAAAGCTAAGGAATTAGGGATGACCAACACGGTCTGGAATAACCCGAGTGGGGCGGCCATCTCCACCTTGCAAGGCTACTATCAGGTAAACAATTATCCAAATGATGCGGCTAACCAGACAACTGCGCGTGATTTAGGGATTTTGGTCTATCATTTTATCAATCAATACCCAGATATTTTAAACTATACCAATCAAGCCCAAGTCACGGTCAAAAAAGGAACTCCGTATGAGGAAACCTTTGATACCTACAATTATTCATTGCCAGGAGCCAAGTATGCCTTGAAAGGTGTGGATGGTTTAAAAACTGGTTCAAGTCCTCGTGGAGCTTTCAACTATATCGCGACCATCAAACGGGGCAATCAGCGCTTAATTGCTGTCATTATGGGCGTAGGAGATTGGGCAGACCAAGATGGGGAATATTACCGCCATCCGTTTGGCAATGCTTTGATCGAAAAAGCTTATAAAGATTTTGGCTATAAAAAATTGTTAGATGCGGGTGTCCAGAAGATTGACGGCAAGACCTATACACTCGAAAAACCCTTCTATGCAACGGTTAAAAAAGGTGCTAAAGAACCGACCCTTGCGGTAAAAGATGGCTATCTGACAGTAGATAATGATCTCTACACCTTGTCTGAAGGTATCCGAGATGATATGAAGGTGGAAGAAGGAGCCAAGCCAGAGCTTGTCAAAGAAACAGCAAGTGGGAAAAAGACAACGGCTAAGCACAGTAAATGGCTTTCGCTGGATCACTTCCTGATTTTGATTCCGATTCTCATTATTGTCATCATTCTCTCGATTGAAAAACAAAGTCGTGAGAGACGCAAAAAAGAGGCTCAAAAGCGCTATAATAAAGAATAAAATAAAACCTAACTGATTGTCAGTTGGGTTTTGTCATTGTCCCATTCCGATATTTTTAGAAAGGATTCATATGAAAAAATTCCGAAATTCTTATGCGGCTTATATGCTGCTCTATAGTTTTTATTTTATGTCCACCTCTCTCTTTACGACCCTCATTTCCGTCTATTTGATGGGAAAGCACTATAGTGCAACTCAAGTGTCGACCTTGGTATCGATTGCCTTTTTCTTATCCATGGTAGCCCAACCCTTCTTTGGTTATATCAATGAGCGATTTGGAATCGTAAAAATGACGACCCTCAGTCTAAGTGTGATCATTGGTGGTGTCTTCGGTTTTCTTTGGGCCCCCAATCTCTTTTGGCTGACTGTTTTTTACGGGATTGTTCTAGTCTGTTTGAATGGGACAGCTCCCATGATGGAAGTATTTGCAACGCAAAGTCCATACGCTTTTGGGAAGATTCGCGTTTGGGGAACCATTGGCTACTCGGTCGGTGTTCAAATAGCCGGCTGGGTCTATCATCAGTTTAGCCCCCAAGCTATCTATTATACGGTTTTGATCACCATTGTATTGAGTCTCTTCTGCCTAAGTGCGGTTCGAATGAAGAAAAAAGAGACAGTCGTAGAAAAGGAAAAACATCCTGTCTCTATTCGTCCTCTTCTTCATAATGGACCTTATCTCTTCTTTATCATTTTGATTGGCTTGGCTTCAGGGGTTGGAAATATTGGTCATACCTATATTCCTGAGTTGCTCATGGATAGTGGTCTACCAGTCCATATTGCCTCTACGGTTGTAGCTATCTCCGTCGTAGTGGAAGCCCCCTTGATCTTTTTCTCTGATCGATTCATGGACCACTGGCCTTTACGGGTTTTGATCGCTCTTCCAATCGGGATTATTTTTGCTCAATATGCTGTCTACGCTCTTCCAAGTCCTGTCTTCTTAAAAGTGCTTTTGACTCTTTTAGCCAAGCATACAACAGGGATGGTTTTGATTATGGTCTCCTTACGGTTTATTGCCCAACAGGTGAATGGCAAAGACTTGGTTCTTGCCATGGCTATTGTCCAAGGAGCTCGTTATTTAGGAACCATTCTTTTACAACCTCTCGCAGCCCTCTGTATTGAAAGAGGTGGTTACCAAGTCATGAGTTTCTTTTTAGCAGGGGTTGTAGGGATCGTCTTTTTGCTGAGCTTTGCCTTAAAAATGCCCCAAGGGAAGGCTCACGGCCTTTTTGGTGGCAAAGTAGACTAATGAAATTGTTACAATTGTATGACTAATCATCGAGGAGTTGGACAGAAACACTGATTTCACAGTGTTTTGTCCAACTTTTTTGCTAATATTAAGAACTAGTGATTAATTTGACAGTCAAAGTATTCGATGGTAGAATGAGGTAAAATAAATATAAAGGAGACCATTTTATGAAAAAAATGATCTTATCGACAGCTGCTCTTTTGACGATCTTTTCCCTAGCTGCTTGTTCAAACAAACAAGACACAAAGAAGGAAACTTCAAACAGTCAATCAACGACTAAAGTGACGAGCAAATCTGCCAACACTTCAAAAAGTAAGGATAATTCAACAGATTCAGAAGATACGTCATCTTCTAGCCTCTTAACAGATGCTGAAATCAACAAGGCTAAGACAGTTGGAGACTTCAAAAAGTTGTTTGCAAAATTAATGGATCAATCTGTTTCTATTACTGAAGAAGCAGGCACTTCTGTGACAGGTTCTGCAAAAGAACAATACGATGCAATGATTAGTACCTTAAAGCAAGGATTAGAAAACCAAAAAGATATCTTTAATGAAGGCTTGGAAAGCATCGGTTCAGATAGTACAGTCGTTCCTAAAGAAGACCGTGAAGCTTTGATCGAAATCTTGAAAGATGCTCGTGAAGAGTTGGAAAGTACTCGTAAAGAAATGAAAGATATGCAGAAAGAATTGAGTAAATCTCCTGTTGCTGATGATTCTAGTGATGATTCAGATTCAGATTCTGAAGAATAAAAAGAAGAAAAGGTTGGAATTTCCAGCCTTTTTCCTATTTTTTTTTCGAATGATATAGATGAGGAGGTGGGCCTATGTTTATTGCCATGGATAACAATCAAAAGCGGTGGAACTGTATGGAAGAGATCCCAGCTGTGACAGAAGGTCCCTTCTATTGCTTGGCTTGTCATAGTCCAGTGCGTCTAAAAAATGGCTCGGTTCTACGGGCTCATTTTGCTCATATAAAATTACAGCATTGTCCCTACCATCACGAAGCTGAGAGTTTTGAACATCTGGAATTAAAAGCTTGTCTTTATGATTGGGCCTCTAAGGAATCTAATACAGAGGTAGAAAGTTATTTAGCAGACTTTCAACAAATTGCCGATCTTTTGGTAGTAGACAAGAACTTAGCTTTGGAAGTGCAGTGCAGCTCCTTATCTTTAGAACGCTTGAAGGAGAGGAGCGATGCTTATCGATCCAACGGTTACCAGGTCTATTGGTTACTTGGTAAAAAGTTGTGGCTCAAGGAAAGACTAACAAAGCTGCAGGCTGGCTTTCTTTATTTTAGTCAGAATCGAGGGTTCCATCTTTGGGAATTGGATCTGACAAAGAAAGAGCTACGTCTGCAATACCTCATCCATGAGGATTTACGAGGGCGATTGCATTATCAAACAGAAATTTTCCCTTTTGGCCAAAGGTCTTTACTGGAAGTCTTACGGACCCCTTATCTTTCGCAACCCATGCAGCAAATGGCAGTCGAGCTCGATCGTACATTTTTAACGTATATACAGCAGCAACTCTTTTATCGTCATCCAAAGTGGCTGAAGCTTCAGGAAGAACTCTATATGCAGGGACACCATCTGATGGAACTGGGGCTGGATTTCTTTTATCCTCTTTGTCGTCCGATCCTTTCACAGAACTTGCTCCAAATTAAAGAGGATGTAGAAGGTTACTACCAGCAATTTATGACCTATTATCAGTCGCAAGGGATCCAACCCGTTCAGATCCTTTATCCCCCACGTTTTTATGCTCAACAGAAAAGCTAACTTTCTAAGATAGAAAACCTCCCGAAATGTTCATTTTTATGCTAAAATAGTACCATTGGAGGATTAATCGAAATGGTAAAACAACGTAATGAAATTGATGAAAAATACCAATGGGATTTGTCGACAATTTTTGCGACAGATCAAGCTTGGGAAGAAGAAGCAGCAAGCTTAGCTACAGATATTAAAGCAGCAAGCCACTATGCTGGCCATTTGTTGGATTCAGCGCAAACACTGTTGGATACAACCAATGCATATTTGGAATTGAGTCGTCGTTTAGAAAAGGTCTACGTCTATGCCCATATGAAAAATGACCAAGACACACGAGTGGCTAAATACCAAGAGTACCAATCAAAAGGGATGTCTCTTTATAGCTTGTTAGGTGAAACCTTTGCCTTCTATGAGCCTGAATTCATGGCCATTACGGATGAGCAATACAAGACCTTTGTGAGTGAAGTTCCAGCCTTGGAACAATATGGTCATTATTTTGATCGTTTGCTAGAGAAAAAAGAACATGTCTTGTCTCAAAAAGAAGAGGAATTACTTGCAGGAGCTGGTGAGATCTTTGCGGCTGGGGGTGAAACCTTTGAAATCTTGGACAATGCAGATATTGTTTTCCCAACTGTGCATGATGACAAGGGCGAAGAGGTTCAATTAACCCATGGAAACTATATTTCTTTGGTAGAATCAAAAGATCGTGCCGTTCGTAAAGAAGCTTACGAAGGCCTCTACAAGGTTTATGAACAGTACCAACATACCTATGCTAAAACCTTGCAAACCAATGTGAAAGTTCACAACTTTAATGCCAAAGTTCGCAAATTCTCATCTGCCCGTGAAGCGGCCCTTTCTGAAAACTTTGTACCAGAAAGTGTTTATGATAGCTTGGTGGCAGCGGTCAACAAACACTTGCCACTCTTGCAACGCTATGTGCAATTGCGTTCAAAAATTCTAGGAATCTCAGACTTGAAGATGTACGATATGTATACGCCATTATCCGATACAGACTACAAGTTTACCTATGAAGAATCGTTGGCCAAAGCAGAAGAAGTCTTGGCTGTTTTGGGTGAGGACTACCTTTCTCGTGTGAAACGTGCCTTTAGCGAACGGTGGATTGATGTGCATGTCAACCAAGGAAAACGCTCAGGTGCCTATTCAGGTGGTTCTTATGATACCAATGCCTTCATGTTGTTGAACTGGCAAGATACATTGGATAATCTCTTCACCTTGGTGCATGAAACTGGTCACAGTATGCATTCTAGCTATACCCGTGAAACCCAGCCTTATGTCTATGGGGACTATTCCATCTTCCTTGCCGAAATCGCCTCTACAACCAATGAAAATATCCTGACCGAACGTCTGTTAGAAGAAGTAGAAGACGATGCAACTCGTTTTGCTATTTTGAATCACTTCTTGGATGGCTTCCGTGGAACCGTCTTCCGTCAAACGCAGTTTGCTGAATTTGAGCATGCCATCCATAAAGCAGACCAAGAAGGTACCGTTTTGACTAGTGAGTTCTTGAACAACCTTTATGCAGAGCTCAATGAAAAATACTATGGTCTTTCAAAAGAAGACAACCCTGAGATCCAATATGAATGGGCTCGGATTCCTCACTTCTACTATAACTACTATGTCTTCCAATATTCAACAGGTTTTGCAGCAGCTTCAGCCTTAGCTGAAAAGATTGTTCATGGAACACAAGAAGATCGTGATAAATATATCGACTACTTGAAAGCTGGAAATTCTGATTATCCACTCAATGTCATCCGCAAAGCAGGTGTGGATATGGAAAAAGAAGACTACTTGGACGCAGCCTTTGCGGTCTTTGAACGTCGGTTGAATGAATTTGAAGCCCTAGTAGAAAAATTAGGACTCGCATAAGATGGTAGAGTCTTATAGTAAAAATGCCAACCACAATATGCGCCGGCCAGTGGTTAAAGACGAGATCGTTGACTTTATGCGCACGCGTCAAAAACCGGTAGCAGGTGCCTTGGAGGAGTTAGAAGCATTCGCCCGCAAGGAAAATATTCCGATTATTCCGCATGAAACGGTAGCTTACTTTAGACTACTCCTGCAAGCCCTACAACCAAAGAAAATCCTGGAAATTGGGACAGCAATTGGATTTTCAGCGCTCTTAATGGCTGAAAATGCTCCCGATGCACAAATTACCACTATTGATCGGAATGAAGAGATGATTGGCTTTGCCAAGGAAAATCTGGCTAAATACGATCAGAGAAAACAAATCACCTTGCTTGAAGGAGATGCAGTAGATGTCTTGCAGGATTTAACAGAGACCTATGACTTTGTCTTTATGGACTCTGCTAAGTCTAAGTACATCGTCTTTTTGCCACGAATTCTCGAACTCTTAGAGGTTGGGGGAGTCGTGGTATTGGATGATATTTTCCAAGGAGGAGATGTTGCCAAGGACATCATGGAAGTGCGTCGTGGGCAACGAACCATTTACCGGGGGCTTCAGAACCTCTTTCATGCGACTCTCAATCATCCAGATTTGACCGCTAGTTTGGTGCCACTTGGAGATGGTATTTTGATGATTCGGAAAAATACAGAGACGGTAACCTTGCCAGATCCTAGCTCTTTTTAGGTAAATTTAAGGTATTCTCTCTAATTTGTGGTAAAATAGAAGAAGTTTAAAAAGGAACGGAGAATAATTTTCATGAAGAAAAAACTTGTAGCAGGTGCTGTGACCTTGCTATCAGTCGTAACACTAGCAGCGTGTGCCAATGGCACAAACAAAGATATCGTGACCATGAAAGGGGACACGATTACAGTTTCTGATTTCTATAATGAAATCAAAAACAACCAAGGTGCTCAACAAGTTCTTTTCCAAATGACCATCAATAAAGTCTTTGAAAAAGAATATGGATCAAAAGTTTCTGATAAAGAAGTCGATAAAGAATTGGCTAAACAAAAGAAACAATTAGGCAAGCAATTCGATGCTTACTTGGCGCAACAAGGCTTGACGGAAGAAACAGCAAAGAAACAAATCCGTAGCAATATGTTGTTGGAATATGCAGTCAACCAAGCTGCTAAGAAAGATATCAAAGAGTCTGACTACAAGGCGGCTTTTGAATCTTACACACCAGAAGTAACAGCACAAATTATCAAGTTAGATTCAGAAGATAAAGCAAAAGAAGTGTTGGAAGCAGCTAAAGCGGAAGGTGCAGACTTTGCCCAAATCGCCAAAGACAATTCAACAGATACTGCTACAAAAGACAAAGGTGGCGAAGTCAAGTTTGATTCAGGAACAGCAGATATTCCATCTCAAGTCAAAGAAGCTGCCTTTAAGTTGGATGAGAACGGCATTTCAGATGTGATCACAGTTTCAGCAGGTCAAAACTATTCTGCTAGCTACTATATTGTCAAATTGAATAAGAAGACAGAAAAAGGCTCTGACTGGAAGAAATACGAAAAACGTTTGAAAGAGATCATTGTTGATGGTCGTAAGCAAGATACCAACTACATCCGTAGCATTATTGCAAAAGCGATGACCAATGCCAATATCAAGGTCAAAGATGATGCCTTCAAATCAACATTTAACCAATATTTGCAAAATATCGGTGTTCAAACGAGCGATAGCAAATCATCATCTAAAAAATAGTTGACGGTTCCTTTTGGAACTTGTATAATGAAATAGTTGAGAATAAATCATTGTTACTCGGAATCAGAGAAGTGGCGGGGGTGTGAGCCATGGAAGAGAAATGATTTTGCTACTCGGCTGAGACAATTGCATATAAAATGAAGAATGACAAGTTCATTGAATGAAGGTGGTACCGCGGTTTTTCGCCCTTCGTTTAGTGGCTTGTCTTTTGTTTATGGGCAGTTGTCTGGAGCTTTTTAAAGGAGATCAAAAGATGCGAACCTATCAAGTGAAACAAAAATTTCGATTGGGTGGCGAGCGGTTCGATATCAAAGATGAGTTGGGAAATGTTGAGTACCAGGTTGAGGGATCTTTTCTTAAGATTCCCAAGACTTTTACCATCTACGATAAGAATGGACAAGAAGTGAGCCATATCACCAAAAAAACAATCAGCTTTCTTCCCAAGTTTGTGGTTGAGTTGAAGGATGGGGATCGCTTTTTTATCCATAAAAAGCTGACGCTCTTCAGGGATAAATACGATATCGAAGATTTGGGACTGCGGGTACAGGGAAATATCTGGGACCTAGAATTCAAATTGTTTGATGATCGGGATCAAATCGTCGCTGAGATTAGCAAGGAACTCTTTCATCTAACCTCTACCTACCAAGTATCGGTGTATGAGGATGAATACGCTGATTTAGTCATCTCACTTTGTGTCGCCATCGATTATGTCGAAATGTTAGAAGCTGGCGCAAATTAATCTTAAAAAAATTAGGAGACAAATATGAAACAATTATCTAGTGCACAAGTTCGTCAAATGTGGCTTGATTTCTGGGCAAGCAAAGGCCACTCTGTAGAACCATCTGTTAGCTTGGTTCCTGTAAACGACCCTACACTTTTGTGGATTAACTCAGGGGTTGCCACTCTTAAGAAATACTTCGATGGAACCATCAAACCTGAAAATCCACGGATTACAAATGCTCAAAAAGCCATCCGTACCAATGATATCGAAAACGTAGGGAAGACTGCTCGTCACCATACCATGTTTGAAATGTTGGGGAACTTCTCTATCGGAGATTACTTCCGTGATGAAGCCATTACGTGGGCTTATGAACTTTTGACAAGTCCGGAATGGTTTGATTTCCCTAAAGACAAACTTTACATGACCTATTACCCTGATGACAAGGATTCATACAACCGTTGGATCGCTGTTGGGGTAGATCCAACTCACTTGATCCCAATCGAAGACAACTTCTGGGAAATCGGTGCGGGACCTTCTGGACCAGATACAGAAATCTTCTTTGACCGTGGAGAAGCCTTTGACCCTGAAAATATCGGTCTTCGTCTGCTTGCAGAAGATATCGAAAACGACCGTTACATCGAAATTTGGAACATTGTCTTGTCACAATTTAACGCTGACCCTGCTGTTCCTCGTAGCGAATACAAGGAATTGCCACACAAGAACATTGATACGGGCGCAGGTTTGGAACGTTTGGTAGCCGTTATTCAAGGGGCGAAGACTAACTTTGAAACAGACCTCTTCATGCCAATCATTCGTGAAGTGGAAAAGATGTCTGGTAAAACCTATGATCCAGATGGAGACAATATGAGCTTCAAGGTGATTGCTGACCACATCCGTTCGATTTCATTTGCGATTGGAGATGGGGCTCTTCCAGGTAATGAAGGACGCGGTTACGTTCTTCGTCGTCTCCTCCGTCGTGCTTCCATGCATGGTCAAAAATTGGGGATTGAAGGAACCTTCTTGTATAAATTGGTTCCAACCGTTGGGAAGATCATGGAAAGTTACTACCCAGAAGTACTTGAAAAACAAGACTTTATCGAAAAAATTATCAAGAGTGAAGAAGAATCATTTGCTCGTACCTTAAACTCTGGTCAACACTTTGCCCAAACCATCGTTGAAGATTTGAAAGCCAAAGGTCAAACAGTGATTGCCGGTCAAGATGTCTTTAAACTTTATGATACCTACGGATTCCCAGTAGAATTGACAGAAGAAATCGCTGAAGAAGCTGGAATGACAGTCGATCGTGAAGGTTTTGAAGCAGCTATGAAGGAACAACAAGAACGTGCGCGTGCATCTGCTGTCAAAGGTGGATCTATGGGGATGCAAAATGAAACCCTTCAAAACATCACAGTTGAAAGTAGCTTCAACTACAATGCTAGCCAATTGCCTTCTAAGTTGGTAGCAATCGTAGCGGATAATGCAGAAGTAGAAGCTGTATCTGAAGGGACTGCATCACTGATCTTTGCAGAAACTCCATTCTACGCTGAAATGGGTGGACAAGTTGCGGACCATGGTCAAATCTTGGATGCTGCAGGAAACGTCGTAGCGACAGTGACAGACGTTCAAAAAGCACCAAATGGACAACCGCTTCATACGGTTGAAGTTCTTGCTCCACTTGCCTTGAACCAAGAATACACTTTGGCTATTGATACCAATCGTCGTCATCGTGTTATGAAGAACCACACAGCCACTCACTTGCTCCATGCGGCTCTTCACAATATCCTTGGTAACCACGCAACCCAAGCGGGATCTCTCAATGAAGTAGAATTCCTTCGCTTTGACTTCACTCACTTCCAAGCTGTGACTCCAGAAGAATTGCGTGCTATTGAACAACAAGTCAATGAAAAGATCTGGGAAGCAATCGCAGTCGAAACGATTGAAACAGATATTGATACTGCTAAAGAAATGGGAGCTATGGCCCTCTTTGGTGAAAAATACGGTAAAGAAGTTCGTGTTGTCACTATCGGGGATTACTCTGTTGAGCTCTGTGGTGGTACCCACGTAGGCAATACTTCTGAAATTGGTCTCTTCAAGATTGTCAAAGAAGAAGGGATCGGATCAGGAACTCGTCGTATCTTGGCAGTAACTGGTAAGGAAGCCTTTGAAGCTTATCGTGAACAAGAAGATGCTCTGAAAGCAGTCGCAGCAACCTTGAAAGCACCTCAACTCAAAGAAGTTCCTCACAAGGTGGAAGGTCTTCAAGAACAACTCCGTCAATTGCAAAAAGAAAATGCAGAATTGAAGGAAAAAGCGGCAGCAGCGGCAGCAGGGGATGTCTTCAAGAATGTTCAAGAAGCAAACGGTCACCGTTACATTGCCAGCCAAGTTTCTGTATCAGATGCAGGTGCCCTTCGTACCTTTGCAGATAACTGGAAACAAAAAGACTACTCTGATGTGCTTGTTCTTGTCGCAGCCATTGGTGACAAGGTCAACGTCCTTGTTGCTAGCAAGACAAAAGATGTGCATGCAGGTAATGTGATCAAAGAATTGGCTCCAATCGTCGATGGACGTGGTGGTGGTAAACCAGACATGGCCATGGCAGGAGGAAGCAACCAAGCGAAAATCCAAGAATTGTTGGATGCCGTAGCAGGTAAATTGTAATAATCGGAGAGGTTGGATGTTTGTCCAACCTCTTTTTTCAAAAAAAAGCAGATCCAATTAGAAAAAGATTGCAACAAAAAAACCTTTCCGTCTGGAAAGGTTTTTGTCTTATAGTCCGTAGTTATAATCGTCATCCTGCATGGCTTCTACTTCACCGAGAAGGTAACCATTTCCGACTTGAGAGAAGAAGTCGTGGTTAGAAGTACCGGTTGAGATTCCGTTCATGACGATTGGGTTAACGTCATCTGCTGAGTCTGGGAAAAGCGGATCTTGTCCCAAGTTCATGAGGGCTTTATTGGCGTTGTAGCGAAGGAAGGTCTTGACTTCCTCTGTCCAGCCCACACCGTCATAGAGGCTCTCTGTGTAGCCTTCTTCATTCTCATAGAGGGTGTAGAGAAGATCATACATCCACTCTTTGAGTTTTTCTTGGTCTTCTTCTGGTAATTCGTTAAATCCAAGTTGGAACTTGTAGCCGATATAGGTTCCGTGAACAGATTCGTCCCGAATGATCAACTTGATGATCTCAGCTACGTTGGCCAATTTGTTGTTTCCAAGATAGTAGAGAGGTGTGAAGAAACCAGAGTAGAAGAGGAAGGTTTCAAGGAAAACGCTGGCGACTTTCTTTTCAAGAGGGGTCCCATTGAGATAGATTTCGTTGATGATTTCTGCCTTCCTTTGAAGGAAAGGATTGGTGTTGGTCCATTCGAAAATCTCTTCGATTTCTGACTTGGTATTCAAAGTAGAAAAGATAGAAGAGTAAGACTTAGCATGGACAGATTCCATAAATTGGATGTTGTTAAAGACAGCTTCTTCATGGGGAGTACGAATATCCGCACGAAGAGCCTGAACACCTGTTTCAGATTGCATGGTATCTAGAAGGGTCAATCCCCCAAAGACTTTACCAACTAGGTCTTTTTCTTTATTAGACAACTTTCTCCAGTCATCCAAGTCGTTTGACAAAGGGATACGTGTATCCAACCAGAATTGCTCTGTCAGTTTTTCCCAGGTCGATTTATCGATGACATCTTCGATCGCATTCCAGTTAATGGCTTTGTAGTATGTTTCCATTTGCATCACTTTCTTTTTCTATTCATTCAATCGTTACTATTCTACCATAAATTGATAGAATACCGCACAAAAAGTCGGCGAACCGACTTTTGATAGCTATCTAGGATAGCGGATTAGATGACACAGCTTTCACATTGGTTGGCGCCAACTTCTCCACCATCATCTGTAAAGGTACGGACGTAGTAGATAGACTTGATACCCTTGTTAAAGGCGTAGTTCCGAAGGATAGACAAGTCACGAGTGGTTTGTTTGTTTTCAGTTTTCCATTCGTAAAGACCCTTTGGAATATCGCTACGCATAAAGAGAGTCAGTGAAAGACCTTGGTCTACGTGTTCAGTTGCGGCAGCATAGACATCGATGACTTTTCGCATATCCATGTCGTAGGCAGAAGTGTAGTAAGGAATCGTTTCCGTTGACAATCCTGCTGCAGGGTAGTAGATCTTACCGATTTTTTTCTCTTGGCGTTCTTCAATCCGTTGTGTAATTGGGTGGATAGAAGCAGATACGTCATTGATGTAGCTGATAGATCCATTTGGTGCGACAGCCAAGCGGTTTTGGTGGTAAAGACCATCTGCTTGAACTTTAGCACGCAGTTCTGCCCAATCCTCAGCACTTGGGATAAAGATATCTTTAAAGAGTTCTTTGACGCGATCAGATTTTGGTACAAATTCTCCAGTCGTGTACTTATCAAAGTATCTACCGTTGGCATAATCAGATTTTTCGAAGTTGTGGAATGTAACACCACGTTCACGCGCGATGTTGTTTGATTCTACGAGAGTCCAGTAGTTCATGAGCATGAAGTAGATACTTGTGAACTCAACAGACTCAGGGGATCCGTATTCAATCAATTGTTGCGCAAGGTAGCTGTGAAGTCCCATAGCTCCAAGTCCGAACGAATGCGCCAGTTTATTTCCGTGGTCGATAGTTGGAACGGCCACGATATGAGAACTATCGGTAACGAAGGTCAAAGCACGGACCATGGCACGAATCGAACGTCCAAAATCAGGTGAAGTCATCATGTTAACCACGTTGGTTGAACCAAGGTTACATGAGACGTCAGTTCCCATTTGGACAAATTCTTGGGCATCGTTGATCAAGCTTGGTTCTTGAACCTGGAGGATTTCTGAACACAAGTTACTCATGATGATTTTCCCATCAACAGGGTTTGCCCGGTTAGCAGTATCGATGTTGACTACATATGGATAGCCAGATTCTTGTTGCAATTTAGAAATTTCAGTTTCCAAATCACGTGCTTTAATTTTTGTCTTGCGGATGTTTGGATTAGCAACCAACTCATCGTATTTTTCAGTGATGTCGATGTAATTGAATGGTACTCCGTATTCACGTTCCACAGAGTATGGGCTGAAGAGGTACATTTCTTCATTTTTACGAGCCAACTCATAGAACTTGTCTGGTACGACGACGCCAAGTGAGAGAGTCTTAACCCGAACTTTTTCATCAGCATTTTCTTTCTTAGTAGAAAGGAAGGCGATGATGTCTGGGTGAAAGACATTGAGGTAAACCACCCCAGCCCCTTGGCGTTGTCCCAATTGGTTAGAGTAAGAGAAGCTATCTTCAAAGAGTTTCATAACAGGTACGACCCCAGAAGCGGCTCCTTCATACCCCTTGATCGGTGCTCCAGCTTCACGAAGGTTGCTGAGGGAAATCCCAACCCCACCACCGATACGTGAAAGTTGAAGGGCAGAGTTGATGGAACGTCCGATCGCGTTCATATCATCGGTTACCTGGATCAAGAAACATGAAACCAATTCTCCACGGCGGGCACGTCCAGCGTTTAAGAAAGAAGGAGTCGCTGGTTGGTAGCGTTGGTGGATAATTTCGTTTGCGATGTCTCGCGCGATAGCTTCATTTCCATCTGCAAAATAGAGAGCATTGAAGAAGACACGGTCTTCCATGCTTTCAAGATAGTATTCTCCATCATTTGTTTTCAAAGCGTATTGGTTATAGAATTTGTAGGCCGCCATGAAGGACTTGAATTGGAAGTTTTGGTCTTTGATAAATTGGGCCAATTCCTCTAAAAATTCAGGACGGTATTTCTCGATAAAAGCTCTCTCAATGTAATTGTGCTCGAGAAGGTACTGAATCTTGTCTGTAATCGAGTCAAAGGCTTTAGTATTTGGTACAACATTTTCTTTAAAGAATGCATCCAAAGCTTCTTTATCCTTATGAAGCATGATTTGGCCGTTTACTGGACGGTTGATTTCATTGTTAAGACGAAAATACGTCACATCTTCAAGAGATTTTAATCCCATAATAATCCTTTTCTAGTTCAAAAAAATGAAGAGGAGAAGTCCTCTCTTCCCAAGTAAAAAGTCTAGTGTTAGGTTGCTAACGCTAGACCCTATTTAAGCAAAATACTGTGTTTATTATGAAAGTTTCTTCAACTTAGCTGGTTGAAAACCAGAAAATACTTCATCCGGTGTTTGAATAACTGGAGCAGCATTGAAGCCAAGGTTCTTAACATGCTCTACAAATTCTGGCTGTTCGTCTAAGTTAATTTCGCGGTATTCCACATGATTGCTATCGAGGAATCGCTTGGTCATTTTGCATTGAACACAATTATTTTTTGAATAAATGGTTACCATTTCTTTTCCGTTCTCCTATCGAAATATAAATCTGTAAACAGTATAAACAAAATCCAGCAACTTGTCAACAAAATAAAACTAAATATTGTGCAAAGAGATGAAATGGAGTTTTCAAAGCACAATATATTGTGGTGAGTGAAAAGTGTGAAAATCGAAGAAATGGGATAGGAATAGGCTTTAAAGCATCTTTAATTAGTTATAATTTTTTGGTGAATCAATATCCTGTGGTTAAACAGCTTCTTTTCATTGAAAGCGGAGGAAAATGTTACTTATAATATAGTAGAAAATTGAAAAGATATTTTCTCTGTTCTTCAGTTGCTTCTTAAAATGTATCTAAATTGGGATTTTTCGCAGTCTTTTTCTGTAAGTCAGTGATAAAAATCTTGAAAAAAATTTCAAAAGATGATATAATACCAAATTGTAAGGGTTATCAAAAGGTAACTCAAAAACTATTTTTAAAAAGGAGAGTCAAACTATGGCTTCTAAAGATTTCCACATCGTGGCAGAAACAGGTATCCACGCACGTCCAGCAACTTTGTTGGTTCAAACTGCTAGCAAATTTGCTTCAGATATTACTCTTGAATACAAAGGTAAATCAGTTAACTTGAAATCAATCATGGGTGTTATGAGCCTTGGTGTTGGTCAAGGAGCAGACGTTGTAATCTCTGCAGAAGGTGCTGACGCTGATGATGCGATCGCAGCTATTTCAGAAACAATGACTAAAGAAGGATTGGCTTAAAAATATGACAAAAATGCTAAAAGGAATTGCAGCATCTGACGGTGTTGCCGTTGCTAAGGCATATTTGCTCATTCAACCAGACTTATCATTTGAGACTGTTTCAGTCGAAGATACAAGTGCAGAAGAAGCTCGTTTGGATGCAGCTCTTGAAGCTTCACAAAACGAGCTTTCTCTTATTCGGGAGAATGCAGTAGCAAGCCTTGGTGAAGAAGCAGCGCAAGTTTTTGATGCGCATATGATGGTTCTTGCTGACCCTGAAATGATTGGTCAGATCAAAGAAACGATTCGTACGAAAAAAATCAATGCAGAAGCTGGCTTGAAAGAAGTCACTGACATGTTCATTGCGATCTTTGAAGGAATGGAAGACAATCCTTACATGCAAGAACGTGCAGCAGATATTCGTGACGTTACCAAACGTGTCCTTGCCAACTTGCTTGGGAAGAAATTGCCAAACCCTGCTTCTATCAATGAAGAAGCAATCGTGGTTGCGCATGACTTGACTCCATCTGATACAGCACAGTTGAACAAAAAGTATGTAAAAGCTTTTGTCACGAATATCGGTGGACGTACCAGTCACTCAGCTATCATGGCTCGTACACTTGAAATCGCAGCTGTTCTTGGTACAAATAACATTACAGAACTTGTCAAAGATGGCGATGTTTTGGCTGTTTCAGGGATCACTGGTGAAGTGGTGATCAACCCTACTGAAGAACAAATCGCAGAGTTCAAAGCAGCTGGTGAAGCTTATGCTAAACAAAAAGCTGAATGGGCTCTCCTTAAAGATGCGAAAACAGTGACTGCTGATGGAAAACACTTCGAGTTGGCTGCTAACATCGGTACACCTAAAGATGTTGAAGGTGTGAACGATAACGGTGCAGAAGCTGTTGGTCTCTATCGTACAGAATTCTTGTACATGGATTCTCAAGACTTCCCAACGGAAGATGACCAATACGAAGCTTACAAAGCTGTTCTTGAAGGTATGAATGGTAAACCTGTGGTTGTTCGTACAATGGATATCGGTGGGGATAAAGAACTCCCTTACTTTGATCTTCCTAAAGAAATGAACCCATTCTTAGGTTTCCGTGCTTTGCGTATCTCTATCTCTGAGACAGGTAACCAAATGTTCCGTACACAATTGCGTGCCTTGCTTCGTGCATCTGTTCACGGTAAATTGCGGATCATGTTCCCAATGGTTGCTTTGTTGACAGAGTTCCGTACGGCTAAAGGTATTCTTGAAGAAGAAAAAGCTAAATTGCTTGCTGAAGGTGTTGCTGTGGCAGATGATATCCAAGTAGGGATCATGATTGAAATCCCAGCTGCTGCAATGCTTGCGGACCAATTTGCTAAAGAAGTTGATTTCTTCTCAATCGGTACAAATGACTTGATCCAATACACAATGGCTGCTGACCGTATGAACGAACAAGTTTCATACCTTTACCAACCATATAACCCATCAATCCTTCGTTTGATCAACAACGTGATCAAAGCAGCTCACGCTGAAGGCAAATGGGCAGGTATGTGTGGTGAAATGGCCGGTGACCAAACTGCTGTTCCACTTCTTGTCGGAATGGGCTTGGATGAGTTCTCTATGTCAGCGACATCTGTCCTTCGTACACGTAGCTTGATGAAGAAACTCGACACAGCTAAAATGCAAGAATACGCTAACCGTGCTCTGACTGAATGTTCAACCATGGAAGAAGTGCTTGAACTTTCTAAAGAATACGTGAACGTAGACTAAGAATGAATCAAATACTAAGACACATCTGTCTTAGTATTTTTTTTGATTTTTTTACTTTTTTTATAAAAATGTCCATTTCATTCGTAATAAACTAGTTAGTAATAAAAACATTGACTAAAATGTTCGGTTTTTTGTTTAAATTTCCTCGTATATATAGTATAATCGTAAGTAAGAAAAGGGGGATGACCAAGGAAGGATAGAAAAGGTTCGGGAAAGAAAATGGAAAAACTTTTCCTGATATTTTTACATGATTTTACAGGAATCAACTTGAAAATTAAGTGATTTTATAGTAAAATAATATCAAATAGAAAACGCTTTCAAAAGCAAAGAGGTGAGTATATGGATAGAAGCACAGACTTATGGACATTTGGAAGAGGGGATAATTTCCATCTTCAAGAGTACTTAGGAGCTCACAAGGAAACAAGGGGAGAACAAGAAGGCTTTACCTTCCGTGTTTGGGCTCCCAATGCTCAGGCGGTGGATCTGATTGGTGATTTCACTGATTGGGAAGCTCGTAAGATTCCAATGGTTCGTAATGAAGGAGGCGTCTGGGAAGTCTTCTGTTCCGATGCAAAAGAGGGAGATATATACAAGTATTTGGTGACTCGACAAAATGGTCATCAGGTGCAAAAAATCGATCCTCTAGCGTTATGGATGGAAAAGAGACCCAATACAGGATCTATTATTAAGACCATTCCAGAGAAAAACTGGAAAGATGGTCTCTGGAGAGCACGCCGTAAAAAACTTGGTTTTAAGGAACGACCTGTTAATATTTACGAGGTTCATGCAGGATCTTGGAAACGAAATGAGGATCACAGTTCCTACACCTTCAAACAACTAAAAGATGAACTCATTCCGTATCTGGTAGAGATGAACTACACCCACGTGGAATTTATGCCGGTGATGGCCCATCCATTGGGCTTGAGTTGGGGCTATCAGCTTATGGGATATTTTGCACTCGAGCAGACTTATGGTAGCCCAGAAGAGTTTCAAGACTTCGTGGAAGAATGCCACCTCAACAATATCGGAGTGATCGTGGATTGGGTACCAGGACATTTCATTATCAATGATGATGCCTTGGCGTATTATGATGGAACACCAACCTTTGAATACCAGGATGAACATCGGGCCCATAACTACGGATGGGGAGCCTTGAACTTCGATTTAGGAAAGAATCAAGTACAGTCATTCTTGATTTCTAGTTTGAAGTTTTGGATTGAAACCTATCATTTAGATGGAATTCGGGTCGATGCTGTGAGCAATATGCTCTATCTTGATTACGATAGTGGTCCATGGACTCCGAATATTGATGGAGGAAACCTCAATTATGAGGGCGTTCATTTCCTTAGACGTTTGAATGCTATTATAAAAAACGATCATCCAGATGTCATGATGATTGCTGAAGAAAGTTCTGCTGGTCAAAAGATCACAGGTCCTGAAGAAGAAGGCGGCCTAGGCTTTGACTATAAATGGAATATGGGTTGGATGAATGATATTCTACGCTTTTATGAGGAAGATCCCGTCTATCGGAAATATGATTTCAATCTGGTAACCTTTAGTTTCATGTATGCATTTTCCGAAAATTTCTTACTACCATTTTCACACGATGAAGTGGTGCACGGTAAGAAGAGTTTGATGCACAAGATGTGGGGAGATCGCTACAATCAATTTGCTGGTCTTCGCAATCTCTTAACCTATCAGATCTGCCATCCAGGAAAGAAATTGCTCTTTATGGGTTCAGAATTTGGTCAATTTTTGGAATGGAAGTCAGAAGAGCAACTGGAATGGGGCAATCTAGAGGATGAAATGAATGCTAAGATGCGTCGTTTCACAGCTCAGCTTAATCATTTCTACAAAGAACATAAAGAATTGTGGGAGATTGATGATAGCTTTGATGGCTTAGAGATTATTGATGCGGATAACCGTGATCAGAGCGTCTTGTCCATGATCCGGAAAAATCGAAAAGGCGATCTTCTGGTGTGTGTCTTCAATATGGCGCCAGTGGAACGCAAGGACTTTACGATCGGTGTTCCTGTATCAGCGATCTATGAAGAAATTTGGAATACAGAATTAGAAGAATGGGGAGGTGTCTGGAAAGAGCACAATCCGACAGTTCAGTCTCAAGATGGACTGTGGAAGGATTATGAACAAACTTTGACCTTTACTTTGCCGGCTTTAGGGGCTAGCATTTGGAAGGTGAAACGGAAGGTTCGCAAAACGAAATCTAAAACATCAGATAAAAAATGATGATCGGTTGACTCTAAGGGAGTCCAAGCTTTAAAAAGAGGAAGTAGTCAATGAAGAATGAAATGCTCGCTTTAATTCTTGCCGGTGGGCAAGGAACACGTCTTGGAAAATTAACCAAAAACATCGCGAAACCTGCGGTTCAATTTGGTGGGCGCTATCGGATTATCGATTTTGCTCTCTCAAACTGTGCCAACTCAGGAATTCACAATGTTGGTGTGATTACACAGTATCAACCACTTGCCCTTAACAGCCATATTGGGAATGGTTCCAGCTGGGGTTTAGATGGAATCAATACGGGTGTGTCTATTCTCCAACCTTATTCAGCTAGTGAAGGAAATCGTTGGTTTGAAGGAACTAGCCATGCTATTCTTCAAAACATCGACTATATCGATAGCATCAATCCGGAATATGTCTTGATTCTATCTGGGGACCACATTTACAAGATGGATTACGATGACATGCTTCAAGCGCACAAGGATAATAACGCAAGTTTGACCGTTGCAGTCCTAGATGTACCTTTGAAGGAAGCAAGCCGTTTTGGAATCATGAATACAGATGCCAATAATCGGATTGTCGAATTTGAAGAAAAACCAGCTGAACCAAAATCAACTAAGGCTTCCATGGGGATTTACATCTTTGACTGGGCTCGTCTGCGCAATATGTTGGTTGCTGCTGAAAAGAGTGATATCGATATGTCAGACTTCGGTAAAAATGTCATTCCAACGTATCTAGAATCAGGCGAAAGTGTTTATGCTTATGAATTCAATGGTTATTGGAAAGACGTTGGTACGATTGAGTCTCTTTGGGAAGCCAATATGGAATATATCGATCCAAATAATGCCTTGGATAGTCGCGATCGTCACTGGAAAATCTATTCACGCAACCTTATTTCACCACCAAACTTCTTTGGAGAACATGGTCACATCGAAGATTCTCTTGTCGTCGACGGTTGTTCGGTAGACGGTACAGTCAAACACTCCATCTTATCAACAGAAGCTCAAGTTCGTGAAGGAGCAGTTGTTGAAGATGCTGTCGTGATGAGCAATGCCATTATCGGTAAAGGAGCTGTCGTGAAACGCGCGATTATCGGAGAAGGTGCAATCATTGCAGAAGGTGTCGTGATTGATGGAACAGAGGAAGTACAAGTTGTCGGTTACAATGAAAAAGTGGGGGTAGCAACAGATGAAGATTGATAAATATTCAGCCATTTTAGGAAATACAGTTGGGTATCATGATATGTCCACTTTGACCAGCCATCGTCCGGTAGCCTCCCTACCGTTTGATGGGAAATACCGCTTAATCGACTTCCCATTGTCTAGTCTTGCGAATGCTGGTATTCGTAGTGTTTTTGGGATTTTCCAACAAGAAAATATTAGTTCGGTCTTTGACCATATTCGTTCAGGTCGTGAGTGGGGCTTGTCTACTTTATTGAGCCACTATTACCTCGGAATCTATAACACTCCTGTTGAAAATACAAATGTAGGGCCAGAATACTACCAACAATTATTGACCTATTTGAAACGGTCTGGTTCCAACCAAACAGTTGCTTTGAACTGTGATGTCTTGATGAATATTGACCTCAATCAAGTTTTCCACTTGCATAATAGCGTTGACCGTCCGATTACAGTGGTTTATAAGAAGTTGCATCTTCAAAATATCTCTGAAGTCAATGCTATCTTGGAAATTGATGAAACAGACCATGTTACAGAGCAAAGACTTTTCGATGGCAAGGATCCTGACGAAGTCTACAACATGTCGACAGATGTCTTTATTGTGGATACTCCTTGGTTGATTGAAAAAATTGAAGAAGAAGCCAAGAAAGAATACCCACAAAAATTGCGCTATATCTTGCGTGATTTGGCGGTGGAATACAATGCTTTTGCTTTTGAATATACAGGTTACCTAGCCAATATTCATTCAGTTGAATCCTACTACCATGCAAACTTGGATATGTTGGAAAACCAAAAATTCATGAAGCTCTTTTCACCAAACCAAAAGGTGTATACGAAAGTGAAGAATGAAGAACCAACGTATTATTCCAAGACTTCACATATTAAAACGTCTCAATTTGCTTCGGGTAGTATTGTAGAAGGAACCGTTGAACGCTCCGTTGTTTCACGGCGGGTACACCTTCATGAAGGTTCAGAAGTCCGCAGTAGTCTTCTCTTCCCTGGTGTTGTGATTCATGAAAATGCAATCGTCGAATATGCCATCCTGGATAAGGGTGTCGAAGTGGCTGCTGGTGTGACGATTCGTGGGACAGAAGAAGCACCTGTCGTGGTTAAAAAAGGAACGATTGTTACAGAGGATATTGTCTAATGAAACTATTATTTGTTGCAGCTGAAGGTGCACCATTTTCTAAAACAGGCGGATTGGGAGACGTTATTGGCGCTCTTCCTAAATCCTTAGCGAAAAGTGGTCATGATGTGCGCGTGATCCTCCCTTACTATGATATGGTAGAGACTAAGTTTGGAGATCAAATCGAAGATGTTTTGCATTTTGAGACCAAGGTTGGCTGGAGAAGTCAATATGTTGGTGTGAAACGTATTGTGCGTGATGGAGTCACCTTTTACTTTATTGATAACCAACATTATTTCTTTAGAGGTCATGTCTATGGTGACTTTGATGATGGAGAACGCTTCGCCTTCTTCCAGCTCGCGGCTTTAGAAACGATGGAACGGGTTGACTTCATTCCAGATGTTCTTCATGCCCATGATTACCATACGGCGATGATTCCTTTCTTGCTGAAGGAAAAATACCGTTGGATTCAAGCTTATCATGAAATTAAAACAGTATTGACTATCCATAATTTGGAATTCCAAGGTCAGTTCGACCCAGGAATGTTGTGGGACCTATTCGGAGTTGGATTTGAACGCTATGCAGATGGAACGCTTCGGTGGAATGATTGCCTGAACTGGATGAAAGCCGGCATTCTATATGCTGACCGTGTAACAACGGTTTCTCCTAGCTATGCGCATGAGATTATGACTGCTGAATATGGTTGTGGCTTGGATCAGATCCTTCGGATGGAGTCTGGCAAGGTGACCGGAATTGTTAACGGGATTGATGCAGATCTGTATAATCCTGAAACGGATCCACTCTTGACGTATCACTTCAGTCTCTCAGATCTTTCAGGTAAAGCAGCTAGCAAACGAGCTCTTCAAGAACGTGTTGGTCTACCTGTTCGCGATGATGTTCCTTTGTTTGGGATCGTCTCTCGTTTGACACGTCAAAAAGGTTTTGATGTGGTGGTAGAAGAGTTGCATCAACTCTTGCAAAAGGATATTCAGATTGTTTTGCTGGGGACAGGAGACCCTGGATTTGAAAATGCCTTTGCTTGGTTTGGTCAAGCCTACCCAGATAAACTTTCAGCGAATATCACATTTGATGTCCAATTGGCCCAAGAAATCTATGCAGCGTCGGATGTCTTCTTGATGCCAAGCCGCTTTGAACCATGTGGCCTTTCTCAAATGATGGCCATGCGTTATGGAACCCTTCCTCTGGTGCATGAAGTCGGCGGACTTCGAGATACGGTCCAACCGTATAATGCTGTTGATGGAAGTGGAACAGGCTTTAGTTTCAATAATTTGTCTGGCTATTGGTTTAACTGGGCAGTTGATGAAGCCTTGGCTGTCTACTACAATGACAAACAGGCTTGGTATGGTCTCCAAGAGCAAGCTATGACGCGTGACTTCTCATGGGATACGGCTAGTCAACGATACAATGATTTGTACCAATCCTTATAAATAGATCTATGATACAAACGCCTTTCGAGGCGTTTTTTTGTGTTGCTTTCTTCCTATAAAGAAAACGGTTTATATTTTTGAGTTTTAGAGCTTGCTAAAATAGAAGAAAAAAGATAAGATAGGTAAAGGTAAAAAATCCCGGGAAGGTTCTTATTTCTGGAAAGGATCCCATCCTCTCTAAAAATAATCAGGTCCCTGCTCGAGGGTTAAATATTACTATATAGGAATTTTAGGATGAAAAAAGCGAAACAAACGTTTGAAAAAATGACCAAATATTCGATTCGGAAATTATCTGTCGGTGTTGGTCCGGTGGCCATTGGAGCCTTTTTATTAGGAGGAAGCCTGTTAGGGGCTCGTCCTGTCCAAGCAGATCAGGTGACCCTACCTGCTCATGTGCACTTAGGATATGTGACAGAAGAAGAGCTGACTGCTGAAGAAAAAGTACAGGTGATTCATGCAATCCCTGAAGCATATCAAAATGAAGATACTTTCTATCTCGTCTATAAGAAGAAGGAAGCAACTCAGTCGGTTCTTCCTCAAACAGGAAGTCAGGAAATCGCCCTTTTTGGGCTAAGTCTAGCCACTGCTTCCTTTGCGGTCCTCTTACTCTCTAAAAAGCACCGGAAGAAGATCATGGGCGTCCTTTTGATTGGAGCCATGGGACAAAGTCTTCTACTTCCAGTTGAAGTCGCAGCCCTACAAAATCAAGTCTTGCGCGCCTATAATCAGGATCTTGCGATCGCATCGAGCAAAGATCTTGCAAATGGCGTGATTCAAATTGACGGCTATGACTATATTGGTTATCTGCGCTACCCGTCAGTCCAAAAGACGAGCTTACGAGAGCCAAAGGCTATGCAGGAAACGAAACCTTCTGTAGAAGGAACGATCAAAACAAGTACAGGGATTCCACAAGTGGAACCACAAGCGCGTGTGACCCCAGAAGTCGCTCCAGCCTTTCCTCAAGTTGAAAAACCAAGCCTGGAAGTCTATACTGAGCCTGTGCCATTTGAAACTGTCAACCAAGTTGATCCTACATTACCTAAAGGGCAAACCAAGGTGCTGACTGCTGGTCAAAATGGGGAGCGGACCCTATTGACGGAAGTGAGTGTGGTAGATGGACAAGAAGTTCGCAGAGTAGTTGAAAGCAAGGTCACTAAAGAACCAGTTTCACAAATTCTTGCTGTTGGGACAAAAGAAGATGCCCAACCAACCCCTCAACCCAGCCCTTCTCCAGTTGTAACGGCTAAGGGGACACAAGAAGAAGGCCATGTCGGCGAAGCCCCAGTTCAACCGGAGAACCCATTCTATACAGGCGTGGTAGAAGCCAAGGGAACACAGGAAGAAGGCCATGTCGGTGAAGCTCCTGTTCAACCAGAGACTCCAGCCTATACAGGTGTGGTGGAAGCTAAGGGAACGCAGGAAGAAGGCCATGTCGGAGAAGCTCCTATTCAACCGGAGACTCCAGCCTATACAGGTGTGGTGGAAGCAAAAGGGACACAAGAAGAAGGCCATGTGGGAGAAGCTCCCGTTCAACCGGATAATCCAACCTATCAAGTTACGGAAGGGACGGTAACAGAGACAGAAACGGTAATCCTTCCATATGAAACAGAGTATGTAACGGATGCCAATCGTTACACCGATGAAGAAAGCCTTCTTCAGAAAGGCGAGGCTGGTAGTCAGGAGATTCGTCGTGTTTATAAGACGGTCAATGGTGAGAAGATTGGCGAGCCCGTGAGCACGACAACTGAAACGGTAAAAGCTCCTGTGACAGAAAAAATTAGTCGTGGGACTAAGGCGATTGAAGGCCAAACAGAGGATGTTTCGTATGAGGAAATTCCATTTAAGACGGTAACCGAACAAGATGCCACCTTGCTAAAAGGATCAGAAAGGGTTTCTCAAGCCGGTAAAAATGGGAAGAAGAAAATCACCAAGGTTTACAAGACCATCAAGGGGGGTAAAACGGCGGATGCTCCTACGATTTCTGAAGAAGTAGTTGAACAGGCGCAAGATCAGATCATTCAACAAGGGGCCAAAGAACTTGACAAGCCAACCTTGACCTTGACCCAGGTCGATAAGGAAGAATTGAAGCGCAGTGCTAAAGCTACTTATCGTTTGGACAAACCAGACGGTGTGACCATCAAGTCCATCCAGGCTGTATTGAAGAAGGGTGATCAAGTGGTGAAAACCCTGACCCTTTCAGAGACGGACTTGGCAGCTGCTTTAGCGGACTTGGACTACTACAAGGATTATACGCTCGCAACGACCATGGTGTATGACCGTGGAAATGGGGACGAAGAAGAAGTTCTTAACGAAGAACCACTGAGAATCGACCTTAAAAAAGTCGAAGTCAAAAATATTAAGGAAACAAGCTTAATCAGTGTGGATGACCAAGGAAATGAGACCGATAGTAGTCTCTTGTCTGAAAAACCATCGAATGTTAAGCCTTACTACTTAAAGGTCACCACCCATGATAATAAGGTTACAAAACTAGCCGTTGATAAAATTGAAGAAGTAACGGTAGATGGCGTGACCCTATACAAAGTAACAGCCAAAGCTCCTGATCTCATTCAACGGACTGCGGACAACCAGTTCAGTGAGGACTATGTCCACTATATTGCGAAACCCAAAGCACATGAAGGTGATGTCTACTACAATTTCAACGAACTTATAAAAGCCATGCAAGCCAATCCGAATGGTACCTTTAAACTGGGTAGCAATATGAATGCGGCCAATGTCCAACCAGCAGGAAAATCTTATGTAACCAATGCCTTCAAGGGAATTTTGGAAAGTACGGATGGAAATACATTTGCCATCCATAATATCACGCGACCACTGTTTGGGAACATCGAAGGTGGCTCGATTAAGAATCTCTTGCTTGAAAATGTCAATATTGACCTACCTGGGACAGATCGAGTAGCACCAATCGCAGGTGTCATCAAAAACAATGCAACTGTTGAGAACGTTAAAGTAACAGGAAGTGTTGTCGGGAACAATGACGTAGCAGGAATTGTCAATAAAATTGATGGTAGCGGGAAGGTCAGCAATGTTGCCTTTATCGGTAAACTGCATGCTGCGGGCAACAAAGGTGGCTATCTAGCGGGTGTTGTTGGTGAGAACTGGAAAGGTGTCGTTGAAAAAGCTTACGTTGATGCTGAAATCACTGGGAACAAAGCCAAAGCTGCAGGTCTCGTTTATTCCTCTCAAAATGGTGGAAATAACCACACAGTAGGTAAAGAAGGGGTTCTCAGAAATTCAGTTGCTAAAGGTTCGATTGAACTCAAAGAAGCTGTTCAGTCTGGTGGATTACTCGGGACCAACTGGGCCTTGGGGACTATTGAAGACAACATCACCATGATGAAAGTCAAAACTGGTGAGATGGTCTTTGGTCACTCAGATATTGACGCAGATGATTATTTCACCTATTCAAGAACCAAGCGCAATTACAGTGTGGAAGGCGTGAGTGAAGGGAAGAAAACCTTTAACAACTCCCGTAAAATCCCTAGCATCTCGCTGGCAGAAGCTGAACAGAAGATCGAAGCAATGGGAATCACTGCTGATAAATTTGAAAGCACGAAACCGATTGAAGATACGCTCAATCACCTTGTTAGCAAAGACGATCAATACAAGGCCATCACTGCTTACGATGCGACTCGTGAGTTAGCTTACCGCAATATTGCTAAATTGCAACCATTCTACAACAAAGAATGGATTGTCGACCAAGGGAATAAATTGGCTGCAACGAGTCCTCTCTTGACCAAGGAAGTCTTGTCTGTGACCGCTATGAAGGGCAATGATTTTGTCACGGAACTAGCGGATGCGGATCACATCCTGATCCATTATGCCGATAAGACAAAAGATATCTTTAGCATGACGCCGAAAGACTCTAAAGTTAAACAAATCAAAGAGTACAGTGTATCGGAGCTCGGTGAAGTGGTCTATACGCCAAATATGGTGGACAAAGACCGGAGCGATCTCATTGGTGCGATCGTTGAAAAATTAAGCCCTGTCGAATTACAATCAGATCCAATCTACACTCACTTAGGTCGAACAGGACCTAACAAAGTCAATGCCATTAAGAACCTTTACCTTGAAGAAAGTTTCCAAGCAGTCAAGGACAATCTGACTCACTTTGTGAAACAACTGGTTGAAAACCAAGACCATCAATTAAATATAGATGAGGCTGCCAAACGGGCACTCATCAAGAAAATTGAAGATAACAAGGCGGCAGTTCTTTTGGGGCTCTCTTACCTCAACCGCTATTACGGAGTGAAATTTGATGATGTCCATCTCAAACAGCTCATGTTGTTCAAGCCAGACTTCTATGGGAAGAATGTCGATGTTTTAGACCGCTTGATTGAAATTGGCTCAAAAGAAGACTACATCAAAGGAACACGTACCCACGATGCCTTCCGTGAAGTCGTGGCTAAATCGACTCTTTCTGGCAACCTAAATGACTTCCTGAAGTACAATATGGAACTCTTTACAAGCGATACAGACTTGAATGATTGGTTTATCAAAGCAACCAAGGACAATGTCTATATTGTGGAGCCAAAAACAACAACTCCTGAGTTTGCCGATAAGAAACATCGAGCATACGAAGGCTTAAATAACGATGTGCATGGTAAAATGATCTTGCCACTCTTGAACTTAAAAGATGCCCATATGTTCTTGATTTCAACCTACAACACCATGGCTTATAGTTCCTTTGAGAAATATGGTAAGAACACGGAAGCGGAACGAACTGCTTTTAAAGCGGAAATTGACAAGGTGGCTAAAGGGCAACAGAATTACCTAGATTTCTGGTCACGTCTCGCAACGGATAAGGTTCGCAATCGACTCTTGAAGAGCAATAATATGGTGCCGACCCCTGTCCTTGATAATCAAAACTACAAGGGTATTAGTACAGATCGCTATGGCCATACCAACAGTGGCAAAGATGTCGCTCCAATCCGTGAATTATACGGGCCTACCGATCGTTACCATGCGACAGATTGGCGCATGGGGGCTGTAGCTCGAATTTACGGAAATCCATATAAAGACGATTCTGTCTTCTTCATGGTGACGGATATGATCAGTGACTTTGGGGTGTCTGCCTTTACCCACGAAACAACGCACGTCAATGACCGTATGGTTTACTTAGGTGGGTGGAGACACCGCGAAGGAACAGATATTGAAGCCTTTGCCCAAGGAATGCTCCAAACACCATCTGTATCTAATCCAAATGGGGAATACAAGGCCTTAGGTCTCAACATGGCCTATGAACGTCCTAACGATGGCAACCAATGGTACAATACCAATCCAAACGATCTTCGATCACGTGATGAGATTGATCGCTACATGAAAGGTTATAACGATACGCTCATGCTTCTGGATTATCTTGAAGGAGAAGCTGTATTGGACAAACATAGTAAGGACTTAAACAATGCTTGGTTCAAGAAGGTTGATAAACAATACCGAGGAGCTAACACCAAGAATCAATTCGATAAGGTTCGAGCTTTGAGTGATGAGGAAAAAGCGATTGCTTTAAACACAGTAGATGACCTCATCACCAACAACTTCATGACCAATCGTGGTCCTGGAAATGGCGTCTATAATCCGTCTGACTTTGGTTCAGCCTATGTGACTGTGCCGATGATGACAGGTATCTATGGTGGGAACACTAGTGAAGGGGCTCCTGGAGCCATGTCCTTCAAACACAATACCTTCAGAATTTGGGGCTATTATGGCTATGAAAAAGGATTCCTGGGTTATGCTTCAAACAAGTATAAACAAGAGTCTAAACAAGCTGGACTTGCCACTCTAGGAGATGACTTCGTCATTCAGAAGATTTCTGATGGAAGATTCAGTACCCTTGAAGATTGGAAGAAAGCTTACTTCAATGAAGTGGTAACCAGTGCCAAAAATGGAATGCAGGCTATTGACATCGATGGGAAGACCTACAATAGCTATGAAGACTTGAAACGTGCATTTGCTGAAGCAGTGGATAAAGATAAGGCTACTCTAAGTAACGGTTCTGTCAAATTTGACAATACGGTTGCACTGAAAGAAAAAGTCTTTAAGAAATTGCTGCAACAAACAGACAGTTTCAAAACGTCTATCTTTAAATAATCGAATTCTCTCATCTGCTGAGCAGGTGAGAGTTTTTTAGAAGAAAAAATGAATAGAGGTGGACAAAGTGTCTAAAAATTAAAAGTAATCAATCGTAGATCGGTAAAATTATCATATTAAAAAAATAACGTAATTTAACAAAAACGCTTTCTTTTCTAGGAAATATTTGACTATTATATCTTTTAGGAGTAAACTAAGGAGGTAAAATTTATAAAAGGAGAATTCATCATGAATTTAACATTTTTAGGTCTTTGTTTAGCCTGCTTTGGTGTATCACTGGCAGAAGGTTTGATGATGAGCAGCCTATTGAAATCTGCGTCTCGTCAACCAGAAATTATTGGTCAATTGCGTAGCCTCTTGATTCTTGGTGTTGCCTTTGTCGAAGGTACTTTCTTCGTAACCTTGGTTATGGCCTTTATTATCAAATAGACGCTTCTATTTTAGAAAAGGAGGTGTCAAACCTTGGAAGAAAGTATCAATCCAACGATTACTCTTGGACCTGTATCTTTTAATTTGACCCTACTTGCTATGACCCTGATTTCTGTTTTCGCCGTTTTTGGCTTCATTTATTGGGCCAGTCGAAAAATGTCGATCCGACCAAAAGGCAAACAAAATGTGCTGGAATACGCATATGACTTTGTCGTAGGCTTTACAAAAGGAAATATTGGGGAACATTACATAAAGGACTATTCCTTGTTCTTGTTTGTTCTTTTCCTCTTTCTTTTAGTAGCCAATAACATTGGATTGATGGCTAAAATCGAAACGACCAATGGTTACAATTTGTGGACATCACCAACCGCTAACCTGGGTTATGACTTTGCCTTTTCATTTTTGATCACCTTAATCGCCCATGTAGAAGGAATTCGCAGACGTGGTGTGAAGGAATATTTAAAGGCTTTTGTGACACCCGGATTTATGACCCCCATGAATATTTTGGAAGAATTAACGAACTTTGCCTCCTTGGCACTTCGGATCTTCGGAAATATCTTTGCGGGTGAGGTACTAGCAAGCTTGCTTGTGACTTTGTCGCATCAAGCTGTTTATTGGTATCCATTTGCCTTTATTGGAAGCATGGCGTGGACAGCGTTTTCGATTTTCATTTCATGTATCCAAGCCTATGTGTTTACCATGTTGTCATCAATTTATATTGGTAAGAAAATTAATGGCGAAGAGTAAGTAGAGGAGGAGTAGAAGAATGCATGTATCAATGAGTGAAATTATTGGTAACTTTATTCTCATTGCTGGTTCCTTCCTATTATTAATCTTTTTAATAAAGAAATTTGCATGGAACAATATCAATGGAATTTTAGAAGCGCGTGCCAAAAAGATTACAGATGATATTGATGGAGCAGAATCAGCTCGTCAAAAAGCTGAGGAACTAGCAAGTAAACGTGAAGAAGAGTTGGCAGGTAGCCGCAAAGAAGCTGCGTCTATCGTCGAAAATGCAAAGGAAACTGCAGAAAAGAATAAATCTCAGATCCTTTCAGAAGCCACTCAAGAAGCAGTACGTTTGAAAGAAAAAGCGCAACAAGAAATTGCGCATAACAAAGAAGAAGCATTGAACAGTATCAAAGGTGATGTGGCAGATCTCACTGTCAATCTTGCCAGCAAATTGTTGAGCCAACAGCTGGATGCTGAAGGTCAACGCCAACTGATCGATCGCTATCTTGATGAATTAGGAGAAGCCTAATGGACAAAAAGCAACTGATGGTGATTGAGAAATATACCCAGCCTTTTGTTCAATTGGTCTTTGAAAAAGGAGAACAAGACCTAGTCTTTGAAAAATTGACTCAAATCAAGGGTATTTTTGAAGAGACTGGACTTGCTAACTTCTTAGCTCATATCGGTGTAGAGGATGAAGAGAAAGCAAAAAGTCTCAGACTTTTTCAACCCTCGGATTCACAATTACTCGACCATTTGATTGAAGTGGTTATTCTCAATCATCGTGAAGCCTTATTTTATGACATTGTAACGATTTGTTTGGATCAGATTCAACTGTTGAGCAACGCTTTTGTCGTCACTGTTACGACGGTTGCTGGTTTGGATCCTGTTCAAGAGCAAAAGCTAATCCCCATTATCGAAAGAAAATTTGGGATTCAAGTTCGCTCGATCCAACAAAAGATCGATCCAGATTTAATTGGTGGCTTTGTCGTGACAGCCAATCATAAAACGTTGGATACCAGTCTCAAACACCAATTGCAAGTTATAAAATCTAAATTGAAATAGAAAGTGGTGTGAATTTTGGCGATTAACGCACAAGAAATCAGCGCTTTAATTAAGCAACAAATTGAAAATTTCAAGCCAAACTTTGACGTCACTGAGACAGGTGTTGTAACCTACATTGGTGACGGGATTGCCCGTGCTCATGGTCTTGAAAATGCCATGAGTGGTGAGTTGTTGATTTTTGAAAATGGCTCATACGGGATGGCCCAAAACTTAGAGACAACGGATGTCGGTATCATCATCTTGGGTGATTTCACGGATATTCGTGAAGGAGACTCTGTCCGTCGTACAGGTAAAATCATGGAAGTCCCTGCAGGGGATGCCTTGATTGGTCGGGTTGTCAACCCACTTGGCCAACCAGTAGATGGTTTGGGTGAGATTGTGACAGATAAATTCCGTCCAGTCGAAACACCAGCTCCTGGTGTTATGCAACGGAAATCTGTCTCAGAACCCCTACAAACTGGTTTGAAAGCCATTGATGCCCTCGTTCCAATCGGACGTGGCCAACGGGAATTGATTATCGGGGACCGTCAAACAGGGAAAACTTCGATTGCCATTGATACCATCTTGAACCAAAAGGGTCAAGACATGATCTGTATCTATGTGGCGATTGGTCAAAAAGAATCAACAGTTCGTACGCAGGTAGAAACTCTTCGTAAATACGGAGCCATGGATTATACGATTGTGGTAACCGCTTCGGCTTCCCAACCGTCTCCATTGCTCTACTTGGCACCTTATGCCGGGGTTGCCATGGCTGAAGAGTTCATGTATAACGGTAAACACGTTTTGATCGTCTATGATGATTTGTCAAAACAAGCCGTAGCTTACCGTGAATTGTCCCTTCTTCTTCGTCGTCCACCAGGACGTGAAGCCTTCCCAGGGGATGTCTTCTATCTCCACAGCCGTTTGTTGGAACGTTCAGCTAAAGTTTCAGATGAATTGGGTGGTGGCTCTATTACAGCCCTTCCAATTATTGAAACCCAAGCAGGAGATATTTCTGCTTATATCGCAACCAACGTGATTTCGATCACAGACGGACAAATCTTCTTGCAAGATAGTTTGTTCAATGCTGGTATTCGTCCAGCCATTGATGCAGGTTCTTCTGTATCCCGTGTAGGGGGAGCTGCCCAAATCAAGGCTATGAAGAAAGTTGCGGGTACCCTTCGTATCGACCTTGCTTCATATCGTGAATTGGAAGCCTTCACGAAATTTGGTAGTGACTTGGATGCTGCGACTCAAGCGAAATTGAACCGTGGTCGCCGAACAGTTGAAGTCTTGAAACAACCCGTTCATGAACCATTGACAGTTGAAAAACAAGTCGTGATCTTGTACGCCTTGACTCATGGTTTCTTAGATAGTGTTCCAGTAGACGACATTCTTCGTTTCCAAGAAGAGTTGTTTGATTATTTTGAAGCACATTATCATCAAATCTTTGAGACGATTCGTTCAACACATGATCTTCCAGCAGAAGAAGAACTGGATGCAGCCCTTACAGAATTTGTCAACCAGTCAAATTTCAAATAGAAATAGGAGTGGAAGATGGCAGTTTCATTAAATGATATAAAAAATAAAATTGCATCCACTAAAAATACCAGTCAAATTACCAATGCCATGCAGATGGTGTCTGCTGCTAAACTCGGAAAATCGGAGCAAGCAGCCAAGGATTTTCAGGTTTATGCCGCTAAGGTACGTAAGTTACTAACAGACTTGCTCCATGGACATGAAACAGAAAATGCCAAGTCCCATCCTATGTTGGTGAGTCGGCCGGTGAAAAAGACAGCTTATATCGTCATTACATCCGATCGTGGTTTGGTCGGAGGCTACAATGCCTCCATCCTTAAAACCATGATGGAAATGAAGGCAGAATACCATCCAAGTGGAGATGACTTTGAAGTGATCTGTATTGGAAGTGTCGGGGCGGATTTCTTCCGTGCCCGTGGGATTCAGCCGGTTTATGAATTGCGTGGTTTGCCTGATCAGCCTAGCTTTAAGGAAGTTCGCAAGATCATTTCGAAAACAGTCCAAATGTATCAGGAAGGCTTGTTTGATGAGTTGTACGTCTGTTACAACCACCACGTCAACAGTTTGACGAGTCAAATGCGGGTGGAACAAATGCTTCCAATTATTGATTTGGACCCCAATGAAGCGGATGAGGACTATGTATTGAATCTAGAATTGGAATCTAGTCGAGATGCCATTTTGGATCAATTGCTTCCTCAATTTGCTGAAAGCATGATCTATGGTGCCATTATTGATGCTAAAACAGCTGAAAATGCTGCTGGGATGATGGCCATGCAAACTGCTACAGACAATGCCAAGAAAGTAATTGATGAATTAACGATTCAATACAACCGTGCTCGTCAAGCAGCGATTACACAAGAAATTACCGAAATCGTTGCGGGTGCTAGCGCCCTTGAATAGTTGTCGGATACAATTTTAAATACAAAAACAGATGCTTGAAAGAGAACTTTTGAGCAGTAGAAATTACTTAGAATAGGAGAATGACATGAGTTTAGGCAAAATTTCTCAGGTCGTAGGTCCCGTCGTAGACGTTGCCTTTTCCGTTGGAGATAAACTTCCTGAGATCAATAATGCGCTTGTAGTCTATAAAAATGACCAACAAAAATCGAAAGTCGTTCTTGAAGTAGCTTTGGAACTTGGTGATGGGGTCGTACGGACCATCGCCATGGAATCAACTGATGGTTTAACACGTGGAATGGAAGTCTTGGACACAGGTCGTCCAATCTCTGTTCCAGTCGGAAAAGAAACCTTGGGACGTGTCTTCAATGTTCTTGGAGATACCATTGACTTGGATCAACCTTTTCCTGAGGATGCTCCTCGTGACTCCATCCACAAAAAAGCTCCATCCTTTGACGAGCTCTCTACTTCAGAAGAAATTCTTGAAACAGGGATCAAGGTTATTGACCTCTTAGCCCCTTATTTGAAAGGTGGGAAGGTCGGACTCTTCGGTGGTGCCGGAGTTGGGAAGACCGTCTTGATTCAAGAATTAATCCATAATATTGCCCAAGAACACGGTGGGATTTCTGTATTTACCGGTGTTGGGGAACGGACACGTGAAGGGAATGACCTTTACTGGGAAATGAAAGAATCTGGCGTTATTGAAAAAACAGCCATGGTCTTTGGACAAATGAATGAGCCACCTGGAGCACGGATGCGTGTTGCTTTGACTGGTTTGACCATTGCGGAATACTTCCGTGATGTCGAAGGTCAGGACGTTCTCTTGTTTATCGACAATATCTTCCGTTTCACCCAAGCCGGATCTGAAGTATCAGCCCTTTTGGGACGGATGCCATCAGCCGTTGGTTACCAACCTACTTTGGCAACAGAAATGGGGCAATTGCAAGAACGGATTACGTCAACGAAGAAAGGTTCTGTTACATCCATCCAAGCCATCTATGTGCCAGCCGATGACTACACAGACCCAGCGCCAGCAACCGCTTTTGCCCACTTGGATTCAACCACCAACTTGGAACGTAAATTGGTACAATTGGGGATCTACCCTGCGGTGGACCCATTGGCATCTAGCTCACGTGCCCTTTCTCCAGAAATCGTAGGAGAAGAACACTATGCAGTCGCTTCTGAGGTCAAACGCGTCCTTCAACGTTACCATGAATTGCAAGATATCATTGCTATCTTGGGGATGGATGAATTGTCTGACGAAGAAAAGACCTTGGTTGCTCGTGCTCGCCGGATCCAATTCTTCTTGTCACAAAACTTCAACGTTGCAGAACAATTTACAGGTCAACCTGGTTCTTATGTACCAGTTGGAGAAACTGTTCGTGGCTTTAAAGAAATTTTGGATGGGAAATATGACCATCTTCCTGAAGATGCCTTCCGTGGTGTTGGATCGATCGAAGATGTGATCGCCAAAGCTGAAAAAATGGGATTCTAAGAAGAGGTGAAAGATGAGTCAAATGAACGTCCAAATCGTTACACCGGATGGACTGGTTTATGATCATCATGCCGCATTTGTATCTGTCAAGACAATTGATGGTGAATTAGGGATTTTACCTCATCATATCAATACCATTGCGGTTTTGGCTGTAGACCAAGTAAAGGTTCGTCGTGTCGACGATGACAAACATATTGATTGGATTGCAGTCAATGGGGGGATTATCGAAGTAGCTGATAATGTCATTACCATTGTTGCCGATTCTGCCGAACGTGCTCGAGATATCGACATTAGTCGTGCAGAACGTGCCAAACTGCGAGCTGAAAAAGCGATTGAAGAAGCCAAAGATCAGCATTCGGTTGATATGGAACGTCGTGCTAAAATTGCTCTTCAACGCGCCATTAACCGGATTAATGTCGGAAATCGTTTATAAGATATTCAAATAAGGTGGAGGTTTTGTCCTCACCTTATTTTTGTTGGGAGAGAATCAAAAGAAGAAAGTACGGACCAAATATGGTATAATAGCTGTATGATTCAAATGATTTTTAATCTTTCAAGCCATCTATTGTTTATCTTTTTTGCCTATTACCTATTGATAAACCTGGTTCAATGGGAAAAGTTTTTAAAAGTAAGTGCTGAAAATGCGGTTAAAATCCGTTTTTTGATCTTGATGATCAGCGTTGGAATCGGCTATCTAGCCAGCTCATTTTTTATTAGTGTCTATGAGATGAGTCGGCAGATTTTTATTGGCCAATTCTAGCCACATTTTATAAAAAATATGGTATGATAGAAAGCGTGACTTTAAGAAATTGGAGAACAATCCCGTATGGAAAAAATAATCGTTAATGGTGGTCATAATCGACTGGTTGGAACCGTCAAAATCGAAGGAGCAAAAAATGCTGTCCTTCCTCTTCTTGCTGCAACAGTTCTAGCAAGCGAGGGCGTGACAACCTTGAAAAATGTACCTGTTTTATCAGATGTCTTTACAATGAACAATGTTGTTCGTGGGTTGAATGCACAAGTAACCTTCAATGAAGAAGACAATACAGTTGTCGTAGATGCGCAAGCAAAATTATCAGAGGAAGCGCCTTATAAATATGTGAGTAAGATGCGGGCTTCTATCGTTGTCTTAGGTCCTGTCTTGGCACGCAATGGCCATGCCAAAGTTTCCATGCCTGGAGGATGTACGATCGGTAGTCGTCCGATTGACCTCCACTTGAAAGGTCTGGAAGCCATGGGAGCTGAAATTACCCAAACAGCCGGCTATATTGAAGCAAAAGCAGATCGTCTCAAAGGTGCACACGTCTATATGGACTTCCCATCAGTAGGTGCGACACAAAATATTATGATGGCCGCAACCTTGGCAGATGGAGTCACTGTGATTGAAAATGCAGCTCGGGAACCTGAAATTGTTGACCTAGCTCTCTTGCTGAATAAAATGGGGGCTAATGTTAAGGGAGCAGGAACTGAGACCTTGACCATCGTTGGTGTGGAGAGCTTGCACGGTGCAAACCACAATGTTGTGCAAGACCGCATCGAGGCTGGAACCTTTATGATTGGGGCAGCCATGACTGGTGGAGATGTCTTAATCGAAGATGCCATTTGGGAACACAACCGTCCGCTTCTATCTAAGATGCAGGAGATGGGTGTAACGGTAACCGAAGAAGAAAATGGAATTCGGATTCAATCGGATATCAGTAAGCTCCGTCCAGTGACCGTTAAAACTCTTCCCTACCCAGGATTTCCAACCGATATGCAGGCTCAATTCACAGCCTTGATGGCCATGGCTAAAGGTGAGTCTACCATGATTGAAACGGTCTTTGAGAATCGCTTCCAGCATTTGGAAGAAATGCGTCGGATGGGCGTTCACTCGGATATTATGCGGGATACAGCTCGTATCGTTGGAGGGGAAAGCTTCCAAGGTGCAGAGGTTATGTCGACCGATTTACGAGCAAGTGCAACCTTGGTCTTGATGGGCTTGGTAGCAGAAGGAGAAACAAAGGTCAGCAAATTAAGTCACTTAGATCGTGGTTATTATCAATTCCATGAGAAATTGGTGGCGCTAGGTGCAGACGTGAAACGTGTAGAGGAAGAAGACGATGAAAACTAATCTTCGCTATGTTGGAAAACAGCTAGGAATTGTCCTCCTGTTGGCTGTGATTGGAATCATCATTTTTGCAGTTGGTTTGGTCATTGGCTATGGAGTGATTGGCGATGGGAAAAATCCATGGTCCATTCTCTCTCCGGACACTTGGTCAGAGATCATTGGAAAGCTAACAGGCAAATAAGCTTTTAACTAAAATTGAGTAAAAAGGAGAGCAGCGAATCGAGTCAATGACCCATCTAGCGCTGCTCTTTTTTGGAGAGAGATATGGCAAAACAAACAGTAAGCAAACGAACCAAACAAACCCTAGCGGGCTTTGTGGTCGCAACGGCCCTAGCTATCGGGGGCTATTATTTTAATCAACCGACGGTGAAAGAAGCGACGGATCAGGTTGTTTCGGTGGTGACTAGTAGCCAACAAGAAACACCTAGTAAAGAGTTAGCTAGCTCTGTACTAACGAAATCTGCCCGTTCACAATTAGGGAATGACTTGGAATGGAACGGTGCTGGAGCCTTTGTAGTTAAGGGAAATCGCACAGATCTGGATGCCAGCGTGGCTAGTCAACCCTATGCGGATAACAAGACAAAAGAAGTGAATGGAAAGACCGTACCGACGGTTGCGAACGCTATTATGACCAAGGCGACTCGCCAGTACAGAGATCGGGATGCAACAGGTAGTGGCCTAACCGATTGGAAACCAGCAGGTTGGCATCAGGTCCATAATCTGTCAGGCGAGTATGACCATGCTGTGGATCGGGGCCACCTATTGGGCTACGCCTTGATCGGCAATCTCAAAGGTTTTGATGCCTCGACTAGCAATCCCAAAAATATCGCTGTGCAAACGGCTTGGTCCAATCAAGCCAATGATCCTCATTCCACCGGTCAAAACTACTATGAGACCCTGGTTCGAAAAGCACTGGATAAGAACAAGCGGATCCGCTATCGGGTGACCTTGATCTACAACCATCCAGAAGATCTGATTCCATTAGGATCACAGATCGAAGCCAAATCGAGTGATGGGAGCCTTGAGTTCAATGTCTTTGTTCCCAATGTTCAAAGTGGGATTAGCCTGGATTACCAGACAGGAAAAGTAACCGTTCATCAATAAGCTGGAAAGCGTAGTTATTTAAGTTATTTTTAAGAATAGGGTGTTACAATTGCATACCTTCTTTAAGCGAAAGGAGAATGTATGAGAACCATTTTTCGATTTTTCAGAGGAATCCTTCGTATGGCTTGGAGTCTTTTTTGGGGATTTTTCTGGACCATTGCCATCAGTTTTCTCATCCTAGTGGGGATCATCTATTTTACAGATTCTCCTAGTTCTGGTATGGATGGGTTTGGACGAGCTGCCCAAAAGGTTGTCTATCAAGTCGGCAATTTATTTGGTGATCAGGGTTTTGCATCGCGCTTCGGGATGACACCTAGCTCACAGACCACGCAGACGGACAATCATGAGCATAGTGGCGCTCGCTGGGAAAAAGCGGAAGCTACGGTCTATTTGGATCCCAATATCAATCAAACCTTTATAAAAGCTTATCGGGATGCTATTGAGGCTTGGAACCAAACAGGCGCCTTTACCTTCAAGCTGGTTACAAATGAAAAAGAGGCTAATGTGGTCTTGACGGAAATGGATAACGCATCGGTTTCTGCTGCAGGAGAGACTGCCTCTCAGACCAACCTCTTAACCAACCGCTTCACCCACATCACAGTTCGTCTCAATCGCCATTATCTTTTAAACTATGTCTATAACTATAGTTATGATCGGATTGTCAATACAGCTGAGCATGAGCTAGGCCATGCGATAGGGCTGGACCACACTGATGGAGAATCGGTCATGCAACCGGCTGGTTCCTTTTACAGTATTCAGGATACAGATGTGGAAGCAGTCCGGCAATTGTACAAAGAAGAATAAGTTTTAAAATACTTTCAAAAGTTCTGAGCCTCAAGGGGCTCAGGATTTTTTTGATGGCTCGTCTTTCCTTGTTTAATCTGGAAAAAGATAGTAAAATAGGGACATGATTATTTTACAAGCCAACAAAATTGAACGCTCTTTTGCAGGGGAGGTTCTTTTTGATAATATCAGCCTGCAAGTGGATGAACGGGACCGGATTGCCCTGGTTGGAAAGAACGGAGCCGGCAAGTCAACACTCTTAAAAATCTTGGTGGGGGAAGAAGAACCAACTTCAGGTGAAATCAATAAAAAGCGGGATCTTTCTCTCTCCTATCTGGCCCAGGATAGTCGATTTGAGTCGTCCAATACCATCTACGATGAGATGCTCCATGTCTTTGAAGACCTCCGTAAAACGGAGAAAACTTTGCGGCAGATGGAGCTTGAGATGGGGGAAAAAACTGGGGCTGACCTAGAAAAACTCATGCAGGACTATGACCGTCTATCGGAAGAATTCCGTCAGGCAGGTGGCTTCACCTATGAAGCAGATATCCGCGCGATTTTAAACGGCTTCAAGTTCGATGAGTCCATGTGGCAGATGAAGATTGAAGAGCTGTCTGGTGGGCAAAATACCCGTCTAGCTCTGGCCAAGATGCTCTTAGAAAAACCAAATCTCTTGGTACTGGACGAGCCAACCAACCACTTGGATATTGAGACCATCGCCTGGTTGGAAAATTACTTGGTTAATTATAGCGGAGCTCTTCTCATTGTCAGCCACGACCGGTATTTCCTAGACAAGGTCGCCACCATTACACTGGACTTGACCAAGCATTCCTTGGATCGCTATGTCGGCAATTACTCCAGCTTTGTCGAGCAAAAAGAACAAAAATTGCTGACCGAAGCCAAAAACTACGAGAAGCAACAAAAAGAAATAGCAGCTCTGGAAGACTTTGTTAATCGCAATTTGGTGCGGGCTTCGACTACCAAGCGGGCTCAGTCTCGGCGTAAGCAGTTGGAAAAAATGGAGCGTCTAGACAAGCCGGAAGCTGGGACCAAGTCTGCCCATATGACCTTCCATTCCGATAAGACATCTGGGAATGTCGTCCTGACAGTAGAAGAGGCAGCCGTCGGCTATGACGATCAAATCCTCTCAGAGCCTATTAATTTGGATATCCGCAAGATGAATGCAGTCGCCATTGTGGGACCAAATGGGATCGGGAAATCTACTCTTATCAAGTCCATCGTCGGGCAGATTCCTTTTATCAAGGGTGAAGCTCGTTTTGGAGCCAATGTCGAGGTGGGCTACTATGACCAGACCCAAAGTAAACTAACGCCTCACAACAGTGTCTTGGATGAGCTCTGGAATGATTTTAAACTGACGCCAGAAGTGGAAATTCGCAATCGCCTGGGAGCCTTTCTTTTCTCTGGGGATGATGTCAAGAAAACCGTCGGCATGCTGTCGGGTGGAGAGCGGGCCCGCTTGCTTCTAGCTAAGCTGTCCATGGAAAATAACAATTTTTTGATTCTCGACGAGCCGACCAACCACTTGGACATCGATAGCAAGGAAGTGCTAGAAAATGCCTTGATTGATTTTGACGGCACCCTGCTCTTTGTCAGCCACGACCGTTACTTTATCAATCGGGTGGCCACACAAGTTTTGGAACTGTCAGAAGAGGGCTCAACTCTTTACCTAGGCGACTATGACTATTATCTGGAGAAAAAAGCTGAGTTAGAAGCCCTTGCTGCAGCGCAAGCAGAAGCTATGCCTGTTTCTTCGACCGAAGAAGTCACCAGCAATGATTATCACTTGCAGAAACAAAACCAGAAGGAACTCCGTAAAATCACCCGTCGCATTGAGCAATTGGAAGCAGAGATGGAAGAGCTGGATCAAAAAATCCAAGCCATCACCGAAACCATGCATAGCACCAACGATGCAGCTGACTTGGTACAACTCCAGAGCGAGCTGGACCAACTAACTGTCCAGCAGGAAGCGGTTATGGAAGAATGGGCAGAACTGTCAGAGCAGGTGGAATAGATGGAAGATCTTGGAAAAGTTTTTCGTGAATTTCGAATCAGTAAAAATTATTCATTGAAAGAAGCTGCAGGAGAAGCTTGCTCGACCTCCCAATTATCCCGTTTTGAATTGGGGGAGTCGGATTTGGCTGCTTCGCGCTTCTTTGACATTTTGGACAATATCCATGTGACGATTGAGAATTTTATGGATAAGGCCAGAAATTTTCAACACCATGAGCATGTCGCTTTGATGGCTCAGATTATTCCGCTTTACTACTCAAATGATATTGCAGGTTTTCAAAAGCTTCAAGAAGAGGAACTTGAAAAAGCCAAACATTCCACCAATCCTCTCTATTTTGAGCTGAACTGGATCCTGCTACAAGGCCTGATTTGCCAGAGAGATGCTAGTTATACCATGAAGCAGCGTGATCTAAACAAGGTGGCGGATTACCTCTTTCAAACGGAAGAGTGGACCATGTATGAATTGATCCTCTTTGGCAATCTCTACAGCTTTTATGATGTGGACTATGTCACACGGCTTGGGAGAGAAGTGATGGAGCGTGAAGATTTCTACAAAGAAATTGGTCGCCATCGAAAACTGGTCTTAATTCTGGCCCTGAATTGCTACCAGCATTGTTTAGAACACTATTCTTTTGAAAATGCCAGCTATTTTGAAGCCTATGTAGAAAAGATTATCGGGAAGAGCATCAAACTCTACGAACGCAATGTTTTTCATTATCTTAAGGGATTTGCTCGGTACCAAAAGGGGCAAACAGAAGAAGGCCGGCAGCAAATGCAGGAAGCCATGCACATTTTTGATGTGCTGGGACTGCCAGAGCAGGTGGCCTATTATCAAGAACACTTTGATAAATTTGTAAAAAATGAATGTTCTAAATAGGACAGTGATAAAGGAGATTTTATGAACCGACATGCGGTCTAATTAATTAGTCGTGGAGCTATTAACAAAATTGGAAATATGCTCTATGACTATGGAAATAGTGTCTGGCTAGCCTCGATGGGGACTATAGGAAAGACGGTATTAGGGATCTATCAAATTTCTGAGTTAGTGACAGGGATTCTCGTGAATCCTTTTGGAGGAGTGATTTCAGACCGTTTTTCTCGTCGCAAGATTTTGATGACGACCGACCTGGTTTGTGGACTCCTTTGTTTGGCGATTTCTTTTATCACAAATGATAGCTTGATGATTGCGGCTCTTATTTTTGCCAATATTGTTCAGGCCATTGCCTTTGGTTTTTCTCGACCTGCCAATAAAGCTATTATCACAGAGGTTGTTGAGAAAGATGAGATTGTGACCTATAATGCTCACTTGGAGTTGGTCTTACAGGTTGTTAGTGTCAGTTCACCTGTTTTTTCTTTCCTAGTTCTACAATTTGCCAGTCTTCATGCGACCCTCTTACTGGATGCGCTGACCTTTTTCATTGCCTTTGTTCTAGTGGCTTTCCTTCCGAAAGAAGAAGCTAAGGTGCAAGAGAGGAAACAGTTTACCGGGAAAGATATTTTTTCTGATATCAAGGATGGGTTAGACTATATCTGGCATCAGAAAGAGATTTTCTTTCTCTTATTAGTGGCTTCTAGCGTCAATTTCTTTTTTGCGGCTTTTGAGTTTTTACTTCCCTTCTCGAATCGTCTATACGGGGTTAAAGGAGCTTATGCGACCATTTTAACGCTGGGAGCTATTGGATCTATTCTAGGAGCACTTGTTGCCAATAAAATGAAATCAAGTATGAGAATTCTCCTGTTTTTACTGCTTTTGGCAGGGATAGGAGTGTTCATAATGGGCTTGCCCCTTCCACCTTATCTTTCCTTTTCAGGAAATCTGGTCTGTGAATTTTTTGTGACCATTTTCGACATCCACGTTTTTTCCCAAGTACAAACCAAGGTGGAAGATGATTATCTAGGGAGAGTATTGAGCACAATTTATACCTTGGCTGTTCTCTTTATGCCCATCGCCAAAGGGTTGATGACTTGGTTGCCAAGCGTCCGTATGGAATCATTTCTCTTGATTGGAGCTGGGGTTATTCTCTTTTCACTCTTGGCTCAGCTAGTAGCTAAGCAGCTTCAATCAAAAGAACAGTAGGCATCCTTCGATAAATTTGTAAAGCATTAATTTTCCCAAATAGGGGACAAAATGAAAACCTCTTTCATGAACTGATACAATAGTTTCAGAAAATGAAGGAGGTTTTTTATGAATCGACATGCTATCCAGCTGATTGCTCGTGGGGCAATCAATCGAATGGGAAATATGCTCTATGATTATGGGAATAGTGTTTGGCTGGCCTCGATGGGGACGGTGGGAAAGACGGTATTAGGGATTTATCAGATTTCTGAACTTGTCACCTCCATTCTAGTCAATCCATTTGGTGGCGTGATCTCAGACCGTTTTTCCCGACGCAAGATTTTGATGACAACCGACTTGGTTTGTGGTCTCCTTTGTTTGGGCATTTCTTTTATCAGGAACGATCGTTGGATGATTGCAGCCCTGATTGTTGCCAATATTGTTCAGGCCATTGCCTTTGCATTTTCTCGTACGGCCAACAAAGCCATTATCACTGAGGTCGTAGAGAAGGACGAGATTGTGACCTATAATGCCAGCTTGGAGCTGGTCTTACAGGTTGTTGGTGTTAGCTCACCTGTGTTCTCTTTCCTTGTTTTACAATTTGCCAGTCTCCATGCGACCCTCTTACTGGATGCACTGACCTTTTTCATCGCCTTTGTCCTAGTGGCATTCCTTCCCAAAGAAGAAGCCAAAGTTCAAGAAAAGAAACGGTTTACGGGAAAAGATATTTTTTCGGATATCAAGGATGGACTGCACTATATCTGGCATCAGAAAGAGATTTTCTTCCTTCTATTGGTGGCTTCCAGCGTCAATTTCTTTTTTGCAGCTTTTGAGTTTTTACTTCCCTTTTCCAATCGCCTTTACGGGGTCAAGGGCGCTTATGCAACCATCTTAACCTTGGGGGCTATTGGCTCCATCATCGGAGCCTTGATTGCTAATAAATTTAAATCAAGCATGGAGATGCTTCTCTTCTTATTGATTTTAACAGGAGTAGGAGTCTTCATGATGGGCTTGCCTCTTCCTCACCTTCTTTCCTTTTCTGGAAATTTAGTCTGTGAACTCTTTATGACGATTTTTAATATTCACTTTTTTACCCAAGTGCAAACCAAGGTAGAAGGAGACTACCTGGGCAGGGTCTTAAGCACCATTTTTACCTTGGCCATTCTCTTTATGCCTGTGGCTAAAGGCTTGATGACCTGGTTACCAAGCGTCCGAGTAGAATCCTTTCTCCTGATCGGAGCTGGTGTCATTCTCTTTTCACTCATAGCTCAAGTAGTCGCCAAGCACCTACAAGCAAAAAATCATTAGAACAACATGAAAAAAGCACCGAATGGTGCTTTTTTAGTTGTTATTTTTTTCTTCTATTTTAACTTCTTTCTTTTCTTCCTCCAGTTGCTTTTGAGTGCTCTTGAGTTCTTTTTTTAGGGAGAAGCCCTTTGAAAAATTAACCAAGGTCATGACAAATGCACCCAAGAGGACACAGAGCAAGATCAGAATGATCAAGGGCAATTTAAATTGGACCAAGAGGAAATTCACAGTGACTGATTGCATGTTTGCAAGGGAAATACCAGCAATCAATAAAATTAAAAGTAATAAAGCAATGTAGTGTAGATTATTTTTGTTCATCATTATCTCCTTATTGTTCAGCAGGGGCCTTGCTTTTCACATCAGCGTACTCTTCCGGTTGCTCTAGGCTTAGAATATCCTCATAAGCCGGTAGGGAAAGGTCCTTGCCATATTTATTTTTTAAAGCAGTGCTCACTAGACGATAGGCCAAATTGGCATTTCGGGACAAGATAGGACCGTGGAAGTAGCTTCCAAAGACGTTCTTGTAATGAACCCCTTCGCACCCATCTTCTTTGTTGTTCCCATTTCCATAGACAACCTTGCCCAGCGGTTTTTCATCCTCTGCCAAGAAGGTCCGACCTTGGTGGTTTTCAAAACCATAATAGGTTTCGTTAAATTCTTCGTTATGGATCTTGATATCACCGATATAGCGGTTGTTGACTTGGTTGAGCGTATAGTGGCCCATAATACCGAGCCCTTCAATGCGTTTGCCAGAAGCTTCAATGTAGTACTGACCCAGAAGCTGAAAGCCACCACAGATAGCAAGGACCACACCATCGTCATGAATGAAGCGTTCAAGATCTTCTTTTTTATCTGGTAGATCTTCTGATACAATGGTCTGTTCGTAGTCTTGGCCGCCACCGAAAAAGGCGATATCATAGGCATCAGGGTCGAACCGGTCTTTGAGAGAGACGATATCCACTGTGACATGGGCTCCAAGTTTTTCAGCAACGTACTTGAGCATGAGGATATTTCCATTGTCTCCGTAGGTATTCATTAAGTTGCCGTAGAGATGGGCAATGCGCAGGCTGTATGGATACTGTGCCTGATCAGAAGATTCTAGAGAAGTATAAGTCATTAGTGCATCTCCTTTTCAATCAGGTGTTCTTGGGCCAAGAGTTCACGGAATTCAAGCATGGCTGTATAGGTAGCTAAAATGTAAGCGTGAGGGGTTTCCTGTTGCTTGATGCGTTGGAAGACCTCTTTTAAATCAGCCATTTCTGTGATCTTTTCTGCAGGATAGCCAGTGACCCGAAGTCGTCGAGCAATCTCAGAGTGGCGCACTCCGCCAGCGTTGATCTCTGGAATGTCCATTTGGGTGATTTGCTCGAAATCTGCATCCCAAATCCAGCTCGTATCGATTCCGTCTGCATAATTGGCATTGAGGAGGACCGACAAGCTAAAGGAATAAGGGGCTAGTTTGATCATTTCAATGGCTTGGGTCGCACCAACCGGATTTTTGATCAGGACCAAGGTACATTCCTTATCCCCAATCTTAAAGGTTTCCTGACGACCAAAGACAGCGCGACTGCGATCAAATCCTTGCTTAATGACTTCAGGTTGCACTCCAAAGAATCCGGCAACAGAGACAGCTGCTAAGGCATTGTAGATGTTGTAGAGACCACCGATATTGATGTGGTAGTCTTGCCCTTGGATCCGGAAGTTGGAAGATCGATGGGTTAAAGAGAGGAGATCCGATACGGCATAGGTCAGTGGTGGCCGGTGGAAACCACAGTGTTCACAGATATAATCTCCCAGGTTAGCATAGGTATTGAGCTTGTACTTGAGGATGTTGTGGCAATGCGGGCACAGGATTCCTTCCGTATTGTAATGGGCTAGTTGTGGCTCTGATTTTTCTGTATCAAATCCATAATATTGGATCGGATTGGATAAGGTCTGACTATTAAATAGCGGACTATCTCCATTTAACAGAACCGTCGCAGTTGGGACCTTGTGAATGGCATCCAAAATCATTTGGTAGGTCGTATAGATCTCTCCATAGCGGTCCATCTGATCCCGGAAAATATTGGTGACCACAAAAAGGCTGGGCTGGATATAATCACAAATCCGAGAGAGGCTGGCCTCGTCAATTTCAAGTACCGCGATCGGTCGATTTGATTTCGAACGCTTAGCCCGTAAGAAGGTCGTTGTAATCCCAGAGATCATATTGGCCCCGCTTGGATTGGTTAAAATCGGTCCGAAAGCTTCTTGGAGAATACCTACGGTCAGCGCAGTGGTCAGGGTTTTCCCATTTGTCCCTGTAATCACAACAATCTCATAGTTTTTTGCCAGTTGACTGAGAATATCTTTATCAAATTTGAGGGCTACTTTACCTGGTAGGGTTGATCCCCGCCCCATTTTTTCTAGAATAGAGCCGGAAAGCTTTCCTGCCAGAAGGCCCAAGGTTGTATTTATCTTCATAAATCATATTTTATCATAAAAAGCGTCAGAAGGTTACAGAAAAATCTGTTGAAACGTGTTATAATAGGATGATGTCTTTTAGAGAAGTGGTAGGTATGAGAATATGAATATTCAACAGTTTACAAATCCACAATTTTGGACCAGTTTGTTCCCGAATTGGTGGAGTATTATTATCAATATCATCGATATTGCCCTGGTGGCTTGGTTGTTGTATTTTTTGATCAAGGCCATCGTTGGGACCAAGATCATGATTTTGGTTCGTGGAGTTATTATCTTTTTCTTGATGCAGTTTTTAGCCAATTTCTTAGGTCTCACGACTATTTCATGGCTGATCAATCAAGTCATTACCTATGGGGTTATTGCCCTGGTTGTGATTTTCTCCCCTGAGATTCGGATTGGTTTAGAACGTCTGGGTCGAGCGACAGAATTCTTTACGACGAGTGAAGTCAGTCAGGAAGAGAAGATGGTGCAGGCCTATGTCAAGGCAGTAGCTTATATGAGCCCACGTAAGATTGGTGCCTTGGTAGCCATTCAAGGAGCCAGAACCCTTCAGGAATATATTTCCACAGGGATTCCTCTAGATGCAGAAATTTCAGGAGAATTGCTGATTAATATCTTCATTCCTAATACTCCCTTGCATGATGGAGCCGTCATTGTCCGCAATGATAAAATCGCTGTTTCTTGTGCCTACCTGCCCTTGACCGAAAATACTGGAATTTCAAAAGAGTTCGGAACGCGTCACCGCGCAGCCATTGGTTTATCTGAAGTTTCGGATGCCTTTACCTTTGTGGTATCAGAAGAAACGGGTGGGGTCTCTGTGACCTACAATGGAACCTTCCGACACGATTTAACTTTAGAAGAGTTCGAATCAGAATTGAGAGCCTTCTTGGTTCCTGAAGAGAATAAAACGATTAGTTGGAAAGAGCGTCTATTTGGGAGGGTGACAAAATGAGATCGAAAAAAGAATTTCTTTATGTTTTCGCCTCCGTCTTATTGTCCTTTATCTTGTTTATCAATGCGTCTTCCTTTAATTTTCAAAATAATAGTAGCGCTAGACAAGTCAGCTCAGAGACCTACACCAATACCTTGACCAATATTCCAATTGATGCCAAGTATAATGACAAGACATACTTTGTCAGTGGGTTGACATCAGAGCTAACGGTCTTTCTGAAAGGTTCAAACCGGGTTGCTCTTGCTAGTGAGATGCAACCGGGCACTCGGAAGTTTCGTGTGGTAGCAGATCTTCGTAAGGCCAAGGAAGGTACCGTTGAAGTGCCGTTGATTGTGGAAGATCTTCCGGCTGGTTTGACCGCAACCGTAGAGCCTCAAAAAGTTTCTGTAAAAATCGGGAAGAAAGCCAAAAAATCGTTTGCGGTCAGGGCCACGATCCCGGACAATCAAATTGTAGATGGAATAACGGTATCGGATATTACTCTTGAAACCACCAAGGTAGAAGTGACCAGCGATCAAGAAACCTTGAGTCGCATTGATCATGTCGAAGCTGTCTTCCCATCCAGTGAAATCATTAGTGGAAATTATAGCGGAACCATTTCCTTAAATGCAGTAGATGCCCAAGGAAATGTTCTACCAGGTCTGGTAAATCCGAGTGAAACACGGATTAAAGTAACCACAAAGACTAGCTCGTCTACGTCAAGCTCTAGCAGTTCGTCGTCGACCTCTTCCAGTTCAAGTAATTAGAAAGTAAAAAAGGTAATGAAGAATGGGTAAATATTTTGGAACGGACGGTGTCCGTGGAGAAGCAAATGTAGAATTAACGCCAGAATTGGCTTTTAAACTAGGCCGTTTCGGTGGCTATGTGTTGAGCCAACATGAAGAAGAAACACCCTTGGTATTTGTTGGACGTGATACGCGTATTTCTGGTGAAATGTTAGAGCATGCCTTAATTGCTGGGCTCTTATCTGTTGGAATTCGCGTCTACAAGTTGGGTGTGATTGCAACGCCAGGTGTTGCTTATCTAGTTCGTACGGGAAAAGCCAGCGCCGGCGTTATGATTTCTGCTAGCCACAATCCAGCCTTGGACAATGGCATCAAATTCTTTGGTGGTGATGGCTTCAAATTGGATGACGATCGCGAGCTTGAAATTGAAGCCTTGCTTGATGCTGCTGAAGATACCCTTCCACGTCCAAGTGCCCAAGGTTTAGGAACGGTCATGGAATATCCAGAAGGCTTGCGTAAGTATCAAGAATTCCTTGTATCGACAGGCATTCAACTCGAGGGCATGCACGTAGTCTTAGATACAGCAAATGGTGCAGCCTCTACTAGTGCCCGCCAAATCTTTGCAGATTTGGGAGCTCAATTGACTGTCATCGGTGAAAACCCAGATGGTTTGAACATCAATGATGGGGTTGGTTCTACTCACCCAGAGCATTTGCAAGAGAAAGTCAAAGAAGTAGGTGCAGCGATTGGTCTTGCCTTTGACGGAGACAGCGATCGCTTGATTGCTGTGGATGAAAATGGAGAGATCGTAGACGGCGATAAGATCATGTACATCATCGGTTCTTATCTTTCAAGCAAGGGCTTGCTCGAAAAAAATACGATCGTCACAACCGTCATGTCCAATCTCGGCTTCCACAAGGCATTAGATGCGAAGGGAATTCAAAAAGAAATCACAGCTGTTGGAGACCGTTATGTGGTCGAAGAAATGCGCAAGTCTGGTTACAATCTTGGTGGTGAACAATCTGGTCACGTAGTCATCATGGATTACAACACAACTGGTGATGGTCAATTAACAGGCGTTCAATTGACTAAAATTATGCAAGAAACTGGCAAGAAATTATCTGAATTGGCTGCTGAAGTAACCATTTATCCACAAAAACTCGTCAATATCCGGGTTGAAAATAGCATGAAAGACAAGGCGATGGAAGTGCCTGCCATTCGTGAAATCATTGAAAAAATGGAGGCAGAAATGGCAGGAAATGGTCGCATCCTCGTGCGCCCAAGTGGAACGGAACCCCTCCTTCGTGTGATGGCAGAAGCACCAACCCATGAAGAAGTGGACTACTATGTGGATACCATTGCTACAGTTGTCCAAGCAGAAATCGGACTTTAACCTTGTAAAAAACATGGCTCGCAAATAGGCGAGCAGAGGAGGTATATATGAAACAGGTTCGTCAAATTGTATGGGCACTTGCCTTAGTGCTAACGATTCTATTCACAGTTGGTTTGACTAAAACAATTCATGCTGCAGAAGTCTCATCATATACACAGACAGCACGTCTAACGAAAGATGGTAACACGCTAACAAATGGGAGCAAGGTGTTGACAAATGAAAAATTGTCAGCAAGTATTTATTTTGCCTTTCCAGATTCGCAAACTATTCAAGCTGGGGATACCTTAACTCTTAGTTTGCCAAAAGAATTAGCCCTCTACACAGCATTGGAATTCAATGTTCTTGAGGAAGGTCAATCAAATGGTCAGACGGTTGGGAAAGCTGTCGTTGATACAGCTAAGAAAACAGTGACCGTTACCTTTAATGATTATTTCGCATCTCATCCACTCAACAAACGAGTTGCCTTGCATTTTGATGTAAAAGTAGATTCCGAAGCGGTCACTAAAACCTCCCCAATCCAATTTAAACTTGGAAATACGGATTTTTCATTGAATTATGAAAAGACAGATGGGGAAGCTGGAGACTATGAGATGAAATATGGCTACCAAGATAAGTCTGATCCAACCATTATCAAATGGCGGATTCTCTTAAATGCTCGCCAAGATATGCTTCGTGGAATGGTCATTAAAGACCAATTCGGAGATGGCTTAACATTGGTTGAAGGTAGCTTACGCGCTGTTCGTTATGCTCCTGTACAAGGTGGGATTAAGAACGAAGCTCAGATATTAAGTCTCCCAGTTCTAGATAACTTTACTAAAAAAGCTGTTTTCAATAAGAATGCAGATGGAAAGACCACTGGTTTTACAATTGAATTTGGTGATAACTACAATTGGCCAATGTATATTGAATATTCTACAAAAGTGGCACCTGGAACGAAAGTAGGCGATATTGTCCATAATACGTTAACATGGACGGCAACCAATTTCCCAGCACCGCGTAGTTTAACCCGTGAAGTGCGATTGGAAACAGGATCTGGCGAAGGATTAGGTGAGAAAGATCAAACGCCACCGAAACCTAGCTCAACCTCCTCATCAAGTTCTAGTTCTTCATCAAGCTCATCATCTTCAACGAGTTCTAGTTCTTCATCAAGTTCATCATCTTCAACGAGTTCCAGTTCTACATCGAACTCAACATCCACATCAAGTTCTTCATTGAAATCATCTTCATCTTCTGTTAAAGAAGAAGCCCCAAAACCTGGTAAGAAAAAAGTTCTTCCAAGTACAGGTGAAAAGATGACACCGGTGGTTCTTATCATGGGTGTCTTCCTAGCAATTCTATCGGTTGGTGTTTTACGTGTAAGAAAAGATTCTTAATATGATCAATGAAAGATCAGACTTCTGTCTGGTCTTTTTGTGTAGGCTCGATTTGAAAAATCCCCTATTTCGTGGTAAAATAGGGCTAATGAATTTATAGTAATCGAGGTATTAGAAGTGGCTTTTGGAGATAACGGAAAACGTAAAAAAACACCATTTGAAATGATCACGATGGTGGTCATTGTGATTATGTTGATTGTAACGGTTGGTGCAATCTTTGCAACCGCAATTGGTGCTCTTTCTTACTAAGACGCACACAGAAATAAAGGAAATCATCTATTTATGAGTATGTTTTTAGATACAGCCAAGATTAAGGTCAAGGCTGGAAATGGCGGCGATGGCATGGTGGCTTTTCGCCGCGAAAAATATGTCCCTAATGGCGGACCTTGGGGTGGTGATGGAGGTCGTGGTGGCAATGTCATCTTCGTAGTAGACGAAGGCTTGCGCACCTTGATGGACTTCCGTTATAATCGGCATTTCAAAGCCCAAAATGGGGAAAAAGGAATGACCAAAGGGATGCACGGACGGGGAGCAGAAGATCTCTATGTACGAGTCCCTCAAGGAACGACCGTCCGAGATGCTGAGACTGGCAAGGTCATTACAGACCTAGTTGAAAATGGACAAGAGTACATTGTCGCCCACGGTGGCCGTGGCGGACGTGGAAATATTCGTTTTGCTACTCCAAAGAATCCAGCTCCAGAGATTTCTGAGAACGGGGAACCTGGCCAGGAGCGCGAACTCGAATTAGAACTCAAAGTCTTGGCAGACGTTGGTTTGGTTGGCTTCCCTTCTGTTGGGAAATCTACCCTTCTTAGTGTCATCACTTCAGCCAAACCAAAGATTGGAGCTTATCATTTCACTACCATCGTTCCAAATTTGGGAATGGTTCGGACGCCGTCAGGTGAATCCTTTGCAGTCGCAGACCTTCCTGGATTGATTGAAGGAGCTAGCCAAGGAGTCGGACTAGGAACCCAGTTCCTTCGCCACATCGAGCGCACACGAGTTATCTTGCATGTTATTGATATGTCAGCCAGTGAAGGACGCGATCCTTACGAAGATTATGTTCAAATCAATAAAGAGCTTGAAACTTATAATCTTCGTTTGATGGAGCGACCTCAGATTATCGTGGCAAATAAAATGGATATGCCAGAAAGTCAAGAAAACTTGAAAGAGTTCAAGAAGAAATTGGCAGCCAATTACGATGAGTTTGATGAACTGCCACAGATCTTCCCGATCTCTAGTTTGGCGCATCAAGGTTTGGATAACTTGTTAGAAGCAACGGCAGAATTGTTAGATAAAACGCCAGAATTCCTCTTGTATTCAGAAGACGAAATGGCTCAAGAAGAAGTCTACTATGGCTTTGATGAAGACCAGCCAGCCTTTGACATCAGTCGGGATGACGATGCCGCTTGGGTCTTGTCTGGTGAAAAACTTGAAAAACTCTTTAATATGACGAATTTCGATCGGGATGAAGCGGTCATGAAATTTGCTCGTCAATTGCGTGGCATGGGTGTTGATGAAGCTCTCCGTGCGCGTGGGGCAAAAGATGGCGATATTGTCCGGATCGGTAAATTTGAATTTGAGTTTGTAGATTAGGATAGATCCCCAGAGGATCAAGGATTCCAAATAAGAAGTGAGGCTTTTTCAGTGGGAGATAAACCAATATCTTTTCGAGATGAAAATGGAAATTTTGTTTCAGCAGCCGATGTTTGGAATGCTGAAAAACTAGAAGAACTTTTTAATACGCTAAATCCTAAGCGGAAATTGCGCTTACAAAGGGAAAAATTAGCAAAAGAAAACCAGCAGAAGTAAATAGACTTGGAGAATACTATGGCAAAAACAATTCATACAGATAAAGCACCCGCAGCAATTGGACCTTATGTTCAAGGGAAAATCGTAGGCAATCTTCTCTTTGCAAGTGGACAAGTTCCCTTGTCACCTGAAACTGGCGAAATCATTGGCGAAACCATCCAAGAACAAACAGAACAAGTCTTAAAGAACATTGGGGCTATTTTGGAAGAAGCTGGGACAGACTTCGACCATGTGGTGAAAACCACTTGTTTCTTAAGTGATATGAATGACTTTGTACCTTTTAATGAGGTCTATAAAACAGTCTTTACTACAGAGTTTCCAGCTCGATCTGCTGTTGAAGTAGCACGCCTGCCACGTGATGTGAAGGTTGAAATTGAAGTTATTGCGGAAATTAAGGCCTAATAACCATTCAAAGACAAAAAGACAGAGTGGAGAGCAGGAAACTGTAGGCCACTCTGTTTTATTTATGGGAGGAGAAAATGACAGAAAGTAAGATTCAACTGGTCATGGTAACAGGGATGAGCGGTGCGGGTAAGACCGTCGCCATCCAATCGTTTGAGGATTTGGGTTACTTTACCATCGATAATATGCCACCGGCGCTCTTGCTGAAATTTATTGAGCTCATGCGCCACAGTCCCGATAACAATAAATTAGCCGTTGTTGTGGATATGCGGAGCCGTTCTTTTTTCAATGAAATTCGCACCATTTTGGATGAATTGGACAATCAAGAAGACCTGGATTTCAAGGTCTTGTTCTTGGATGCCACTGACAGTGAGTTGGTAGCACGATACAAGGAAACCCGTCGTAGCCATCCATTAGCGGCAGATGGCCGTGTCTTAGATGGGATTACCCTAGAGCGCGAACTCTTGTCCCCTTTAAAAAATATCAGTCAAAATGTGGTGGATACGACTGAGTTGACACCTCGTAATTTGAGAAAAACGATCGCAGAACAATTTGCCAGTCAAGATAATCAGCCAGATTTTCGGGTTGAGGTCATGTCATTTGGGTTTAAATATGGCCTTCCGATCGATGCTGACCTTGTCTTTGACGTGCGTTTCCTTCCAAACCCCTACTACAAATTGGAACTTCGGAATTTAACCGGTCAAGATCCAGCTGTCTATGATTATGTCATGGATCACCCTGAATCAGAGGACTTTTACCGTCATCTCCATGACTTAATCGTTCCTATTTTACCGTCCTATAAACGGGAGGGTAAATCCGTTCTCACCATCGCCATGGGCTGTACTGGAGGTCAACACCGTTCAGTAGCCTTTGCAGAGCGCTTAGCGCATGATTTAGAAAAAAATTGGCAGGTCAATTGCAGTCATAGAGACAAGGACAGACGGAAAGAAACGGTGAATCGCTCATGAGAAAACCGAAAGTAACCGTTATTGGAGGAGGGACAGGGATTTCTGTTATTCTCGATAGTCTAAGAAAGAAACCGGTCGAGATCACTGCCATTGTAACTGTTGCAGATGATGGCGGTAGCTCAGGTGAATTGCGGAAGAACATCCAAAAATTGACACCACCTGGGGATCTTCGAAATGTCTTGGTTGCTATGTCAGATATGCCTCGTTTTTATGAGAAAGTCTTTCAATACCGCTTTGCGGACGATGATGGGCCTTTGGCTGGGCACCCTTTGGGAAACTTGATTATTGCAGGGATTTCAGAGATGCAAGGCTCGACCTATAATGCCATGCAGTTGTTGACCAAGTTCTTTCATACAACCGGCAAGATCTATCCGTCCAGTGATAGTCCCTTGACCCTTCATGCCGTTTTTCAAGATGGAAAAGAAATAGTAGGAGAAAGCCACATTGCCAACTACACTGGCATGATTGATCATGTTTATGTGACCAATACCTTTGATCAAGAGCGTCCAAAGGCTAGTAAGAAAGTGGTGGAAGCGATTCTTGAAAGTGACATGGTCGTCTTGGGTCCTGGTTCGCTCTTTACCTCGATTCTTCCTAATTTGATGATCGATGAGATTGGGAAAGCCATCCTTGAAACCAAGGCCCAAGTAGCCTATGTTTGTAATATCATGACCCAAAGAGGAGAAACCGAGCATTTCACAGATAGTGACCACGTTGCCGTGCTCCATAAACATTTGGGAGAAAAGTTCATCGACACCGTCCTTGTCAATATCAATCAGGTTCCCGCAGCTTATATGAACAGCAATAAATTTGATGAATACTTGGTGCAGGTAGAGCACGATTTCAAAGGGCTGCACTCGCAAGTTCCCCAAGTGATTTCTTCTGATTTCTTGAAGCTGGTCAATGGAGGAGCCTTTCATGATGGCGAAAAAGTAGTCGAAGAACTGATGCAGATCGTGCAGGTGAGAAAATGAGTTTTACGGTTCGTGTCAAAGAAGAATTATTGTCTCTCAAGCGATTTGAAAAGAGTGAATTAGCTGCTATTATCAAGATGTCTGGGAGCCTCGGCATATCAATGGGCGGCTTGACGCTATCGGTAACGACAGAAAATGCCAAGATCGCTCGCCATATCTATGAATTATTGCATCATTTTTATGAGGCCAAATCAGATATTCGCCACCATCAAAAAACCAATTTGAAAAAGAATCGTGTCTACACAGTATTCTTGGATGAAAAGGTAGAAGAGATTTTAGCTGACTTGCATTTGGCAGATGCCTTTTTTGGGATTGAGACAGGCATTGATGCTAGTGTTTTAGAAGATGAAGCAGCTAGCCGTGCTTATCTTCGGGGAGCTTTTCTGTCGAGTGGTTCGATAAAAGATCCTGAAAAAGGGAAGTACCAGCTGGAAATTCATTCTGTTTATACAGACCACGCGGAAGGAATTGCCCTTCTCATGCAAGGATTTTTACTAGATGCGAAAACCATCGAGCGGAAAAAAGGAGTGGTAACCTATCTGCAACGAGCGGAAGATATTATTGATTTTCTCATTGTAGTAGAGGCCATGCAAGCCATGCAGGAATTTGAGTCTATCAAGGTCATGAGAGAGACGCGCAATGACCTCAATCGGGCCAATAATGCCGAAATGGCCAATATCCAGCGCACAGTCACAGCCAGTATGAAAACCATTAATAATATTAGTAAAATTGTGGATACGGTCGGCCTAGGTAGTTTACCAAGTGACTTGCAAGAAGTTGCCTATATCCGGATGAACCATCCAGATTATTCCATCCAGCAAATCGCAGATAGCTTGCAACAACCTATTTCAAAAAGCGGCGTTAACCACCGCTTGCGTAAGATCAATAAGATCGCAGACGATCTAGACAAATAAAAAAGGCCAAAGGCCTTTCATAATGAGGTTAAAGTCTTTTTAAAAACTTTCCTTAGGTGAGTACGGACGTCAG
>NZ_KV811485.1:244196-249532 GCF_001813105.1 Streptococcus sp. HMSC072C09
GGACGTCAGCGAACTTCATAGAAGTTCCATGACTAAATCAAGATACTAAGGGCGTCTGCGGATCAAGTCAAAATAGGAAGTTTGACGCAGAATCCTTAGGTTCTAGGAAAACTTATCTTTTTGACACAAGCCGCAGCCCGTGTTCAATTCGTATTGAGCCCCTTCGCTCTTTAATTTCTGGGCTCAGGCTAAAATAGTTTCCCAAACTGTTTTACTCTCAAAACTCCCGAGTGCCTGAAACGTATTGTTTCAGGCACTTTTCTCACAGCGGAAAGTTTTTGTATTTTCTTGATTCATACTAAAAATAGGAACTCATTTTTACTTCTTTGCAGAATCGATTAACTTAAAATAGTTTGACTTCAATTTAAAAAAGGCCAAAGGCCTTTTTTATTATAAACTAGTTGAGTGCGTTGGTTGGACTTTCTTATCTGGATAGATGTAGTTGATGGCATTGTTTACGGCTGTTGGAGCTTCCCCAAGACCTGTAGCGATGAGATCAATCTTTCCTTCGTAGAAGCAGCAGTCTCCACAGGCATAAATTCCAGGAAGGCTGGTTTCTTGTTTTTGGTTCACCTTGATTTTATGGCGTTGCAATTCTACACCCCATTCTTTCAAGTTTCCGATAGAAGATTTAAAGCCATAGTTGACAAATAAGTGATCAATCGGGATGAGTTCGGTTTCATCGGTTTTAACTTTTGTGATTTTAAGATGAGTGGCATGACCATTTTCGCCAATCAAACGACTAGGAATAAATGGTGTTTTGATGCTAACAGAAGATTGTTTGAGTTCTTCAACGCTATGTTCCAAGGCACGGAAGTTGTCCCGACGGTGAATGATTGTAGTTGGAGCAATCTTGTCAAAAGCAAGAGCCCAGTCCACAGCAGAGTCCCCACCACCAAGGACGGTCACTTGCTGTCCTTCATATTGCTGGATATTTGAAACATGGTAGTGGACATTATCGAAGTCTTCAGCCCCCTCGATATCAAGAGCACGTGGTTTAAAGGCACCGCCACCCATGGCAATGATGACGGCTTTAGACTGATGCACTTGGCGAGAAGTAGTGATAGTGAAGAGGTCACCCTCTTTTTGAATATCCTCTACAGTTTCATTGAGGAAGATCGGTGTATCGAATCGTTTGACTTGCTCGATCAAGCGGTCGCTTAATTCTTCACCTGTTAAATTGGTAAAACCGGGTACATCGAGGATATTTTTTTCTGGATAGAGAATGGCTGGTTGCCCTCCCAGTTGAGGTAAGGAATCAATCAGTTTGACTTTAACTTGGCGCATATTGCCATAAAAAGCAGCAAACAGACCAACTGGTCCGCCCCCAACAATTGTAATATCATAAATTTCTGACATAGTATCTCCTTCAGGGTTTTCTTTGTTTCCATTGTATCATAAAATGGGAAGAATGAAAAAGTTGGAAAAAGAAATGACATGAAGGCTAGGAGGGCTAGAAAAGTTTCAAAAGATCTTGACAGCCTCTTTAAAGTGTGATAAAATGATTAAGATTTTAGGCTTGAAGGGAGTGAAAAATATGTCAAAAACAGTAGTACGTAAGAATGAATCTCTTGACGATGCTCTTCGTCGTTTCAAACGTGCGGTTACTAAAGCTGGTACTCTTCAAGAAACACGCAAACGTGAATTCTATGAAAAACCTTCTGTAAAACGTAAACGTAAATCAGAAGCAGCTCGTAAACGTAAAAAATTCTAATTGAATACAAGAACAGACTTCGGTCTGTTTTTTGTTTTTTTCATCCGTTAAAGACAAAAAAACCGATCTTCTAGCTAGAAGATCGGATCTTTTTATCTGATTATTTGTTTGCAAGCAAGTCGCGGATTTCAGTAAGCAACTCTTCTTGAGTAGGAGCAGGAGCTTCTTCTTCGACAGCTTCTTCTTTTTTACCAAGGTTTTGAGCTTTTTCAGCAGCTTTCACTACGAAGAAAAGAACAGTACCAACAACAAGGAAGTTGATCACAGCGCTCAAGAAGCTACCGTATGCAACACCGTTCCATGACAAATTAGCAATCTTATCAACACCAGCAGCTTTCATAGCTGGTTTCAAAATAAGTGGAGTGATGATATCGTTAACAAGTGATGTTACGATAGCTCCAAATGCAGCTCCGATAACGACTGCTACAGCAAGGTCAACAATATTCCCACGAAGGAGAAAAGCTTTCAAATCTTTTAACATATCCTAAATATGTCCTTTCATAATAATTTTTTACTATGATAGTATAACGGAAAAATATTCGACTGACAAGGAATATGCCTCATTTTTTAAAATTAGTGATAAAGGTTGAAAATCTTTTCTTTTATGTGTGAAATCGGTAGGAAAAAATTTACTTTTACTAACTTTTAGTATAAAATATAAAGTGATAATCTATGGTAAAATGGAGGCACTGTTTATGGTTGATAAAGAGCTAATTGCAGAAATTAAAAACAGTGTAAACATTGTTGAAGTTATTGGAGAAGTTGTTTCTTTGACCAAGGCTGGCCGTAATTTTTTAGGGCTCTGTCCTTTTCATGGTGAAAAGACTCCTTCTTTTAATGTCGTTGAAGACAAGCAGTTTTACCATTGTTTCGGATGTGGTCGCTCGGGAGATGTCTTTAAGTTTATTGAGGAATACCGTGGAGTCGCTTTTATGGATGCGGTCCAGATCGTAGCAGAAAAAGCGGGTATTGCGCTTCAGTACCAAGCAAGGCCGGCTCAACCAACGTCTATCAATCCCAACCAAGAACTTTATGAGATTCATCAGGAAGCCAGTAAGTTCTACCAGGCGATTCTGATGACGACAAAGATGGGAGAAGAAGCGCGAAATTATCTGTATGAACGTGGATTGACGGATGAGGTCATCCGACATTTTCAATTGGGCTTAGCCCCAGCAGAAGGGAATTATCTCTATCGAAATCTCTCTGAGAAGTTCTCTGAGAAAGTGATTACCGATTCGGGGTTATTCACAATCTCAGATGCTGGAACAGTTTTTGATGCCTTTCAGGATCGGATTATGTTTCCTTTGACGGATGATAGTGGACGTGTCATTGCTTTTTCTGGTAGACTGTGGAAACTAACGGATGATGGCAGTCATCAAGCCAAGTACAAGAATAGTCGAAGTACCCGTCTATTTAATAAGAGTTATGAACTTTATCATTTGGATCAAGCTAAGACGAGCGCCAAAAAGCAACATGAAATGTATATCATGGAAGGCTTTATGGATGTCATTGCGGCTTATCGAGCTGGGATTGAAAATGCAGTCGCCTCTATGGGGACAGCCTTGACACCAGAGCACGTCCAGCACCTGTCTCATTTTACCAAAAAGGTCATTTTGACCTATGATGGGGATAAGGCGGGACTTGAAGCAACCGCTAAGGCCTTGGATGTCTTGCAGGATCTGGAGTTGGAGATCGTCCGTATCCCTGATCAGATGGATCCCGATGAGTACCTCAAAAAGACCTCCCCAGAAGATCTAGCTTCCCTCTTGAAGAATTCGCGGATCAGTAAGGTTGAATTCTTGATGCACTACTGGAAACCCCAGTATATTGAGAACTTACAGGCACAGATTGAGTTTGTCGAGAAGCTGGCACCGATGATCGCCCAGACGCGCTCCATCACAGCGCAAAACACCTATATTTATAAGTTGGCCGATTTATTGCCGGACTTTGATTATTTGCAGATTGAGCAGATTGTCAATAATTGTCGCTTGCATCAACGGCAGGAGGATCAAAGTGGTGGACGATCAAGAACGTCGAATTTTTCAGTCGATCTCCTGCCTAATCGTGGGATGACGCGCTTGATCAAGGCGGAAAATCATTTATTAAGTAGGATGAAAGATTTTCCAATGGTGCTTAATGATTACCGTTTGCGACCTGATTTTGTCTTTGACACACCGGAGTTACAGATCTTGTACCAATTACTCTGTCAAAATGGAGAAGTCACATCTCAGGATTTGTCCGAGCAACCTGAAGGGGTCCAGCACGCCTGGTACCGGATGGTAGAAGAAGATTTGCCAGAAGAGATAGCGGATGGTGAATTAGAAGAAGTGGAAGAAACGCGAAATCGTGAGCTTCTTCGCAAAGAAAGTCAACAAATTGGAAATAAAGTGAAGGAAGCTTCCTCGACAGGGGATGCGGAAAAAGCTTTATTGGAACTCGAGCGTTTGATCGCTCAAAAAAGAAGAATGGAGTAGGAATGGCTAAAGAACAAAAAGATATTACAACATTGGACGTTCAAATTGCAGAGTTTATTCGCAGCCACAAGAAAAGTGGAACTGCAACAGATGATGAAATTAATGACAAGTTGGTTATTCCATTCACACTAGATGCAGATGGGATTGAAGATCTTTTGCAACGGATTCAAGATGCAGGAATTTCGATCACGGATAAAGATGGTAACCCAAGTGCGCGTGTGTTGAACAATGAAGAAGAGCCAGAATTGTCAGATGAGGAATTGCTTGGAAGCAACTCTGCCAAGGTCAACGACCCAGTACGGATGTACTTGAAAGAAATTGGGGTTGTTCCTCTTTTGACAAATGAAGAAGAACAAGAATTGGCTATCTTAGTGGAACAAGGTGACTTGGAAGCCAAGCAACGTCTTGCAGAAGCCAACCTTCGTTTGGTTGTATCCATTGCGAAACGTTACGTTGGTCGTGGAATGCAATTTTTGGATTTGATCCAAGAAGGAAATATGGGCTTGATGAAGGCCGTTGATAAGTTTGACTATACCAAAGGGTTCAAGTTCTCTACCTATGCTACTTGGTGGATTCGTCAGGCTATCACTCGTGCCATTGCAGACCAAGCACGGACCATTCGGATCCCTGTTCACATGGTGGAAACCATTAACAAGTTGGTTCGTGAACAACGCAATCTCTTGCAAGAATTGGGACAAGACCCAACGCCTGAACAAATCGCTGAACGCATGGATATGACGCCTGATAAGGTACGCGAAATCTTGAAGATTGCCCAAGAGCCTGTTTCTTTGGAAACGCCAATCGGGGAAGAAGACGATAGCCATTTGGGAGATTTCATCGAAGATGAAGTGATTGAAAATCCAGTAGACTACACCACTCGTGTGGTTCTACGTGAACAATTAGATGAAGTCCTCGATACCCTGACAGACCGTGAAGAAAACGTACTTCGTTTACGTTTCGGTTTGGATGATGGAAAAATGCGGACCTTGGAAGATGTGGGTAAAGTCTTCAACGTGACCCGTGAACGGATCCGTCAGATCGAAGCCAAAGCCCTCCGCAAACTCCGCCACCCAAGCAGAAGCAAACCATTGCGTGACTTTATAGAGGATTAAAAAGGTCCGGGGGACCTTTTTAACGGTCGCCTAGAA
>NZ_KV811485.1:249632-357816 GCF_001813105.1 Streptococcus sp. HMSC072C09
CTAGAAATGTAAAAGCGACCCAGGTCCGGGGGACATTTTTAACGGTCGCCTAGAAATGAAGAAGCGACCTAGGTCCAGTGGACATTTTTAACGGTCGCCAAGAAATGAAAAAGCGACCTATGTCCGTGGGACCTTTTTAACCCGAGCTAAGCAATTCTATCGAGAGTAACATAACAAAAAAAGGAAGTGTCATATGGCATATACAACTGAGCAAATTGAAGAAATTAAAAATAAAATCTTAAATGCTTTGGAAGAGGTAATCGATCCTGAGCTTGGGATTGACATTGTTAATTTAGGTCTTGTTTACGAGATCCATTTTGATGGTGAAACTGGAGCGACCATTATTGATATGACGCTAACGACCATGGGATGTCCATTAGCGGATCTTCTGACAGATCAGATTCATGATGTTTTAGCAGAAGTAGAAGAAGTGACATCGGTGGATGTGAAGTTGGTCTGGTATCCTGCTTGGACGGTTGAAAAAATGAGCCGCTATGCACGGATTGCACTTGGAATTAGTTAAACATTCTATTCATCAAAACAAATCAGAGGTTGGGGGCTTCCCTAACCTCTGATTTGTTTACATCTGTATTTTTGAACAACCATTTTCAAATTCTTAGCAAATTTTCAGATAAAGTTGCAATCATCAAGAGGACAAGGTATAATAGCATAAATAGAAAATAAAGGAGATTTACATGAATCAGTATCCTTTGGTCTACTTGGACCATGTGACAAAGAATTATGGGCATGAAGTTGCTCTCATGGATGTTAGTTTGAACATCCAACCTGGCCGTATTATTGGCCTTTTGGGGCCTAATGGTAGCGGGAAAACAACCATCATTAAATTGATTAATGGTTTGTTGCAACCAAGCCTTGGAAATATCTATATTCATGGGCAATTACCATCCCCAGCTTCTAAAAAAGTTGTTTCCTATTTGCCGGATACGACTTATCTGAGTGAAAATATAAAAATTAGTGATGCTATTAGCTATTTCCAAGATTTTTATTCAGATTTTAATGTCCAACGAGCTTACCAATTGCTCAACGATTTGCATTTGCATCCAAATCAAAAATTGAATAGCCTTTCAAAAGGGAACAAGGAAAAAGTACAATTGATTTTGGTGATGAGTCGTGAAGCTGACTTGTATGTCCTTGATGAACCAATCGGTGGGGTCGACCCAGCAGCGCGTGATTATATTTTGCGGACCATTATTCAAAATCGACGTCCAAACTCTTCTGTCTTGATTTCTACTCACTTGATTGCGGATATTGAGCAAGTTTTGGATGAAGCGATTTTCATCAACCAAGGAAGAATCCTCTTGCATGAAAATACGACTGTTTTGCGCAATCAACACGGAAAATCAATCGATGAGATCTTCCGTGATCAATTCCGTGTTTATTAGGAGGACCCCATGTTTGGTAAATTATTAAAATATGAATTTAAATCGACAGCTAAGTGGTATTTATTGATCACCCTGATCGCACTAGGTTTGTCAGTGATTACAGGTGTTATTGGTGGAAGTGCTACAAACGGTTTTGTGGATATGGAAACCAATAGTATGCAAATCATAACTGGGACTCTTGGGATTCTCATTTTTGGAGGAGTCATTGGTCTTTATCTTAGTAACTACTATATTATTATTCGTCGTTTCTATTCCAACTTATACGGACGTGAAGGTTACTTGACCTGGACCCTTCCAGCTAGCCCTCATGCGATCATTTTGTCTAAATTTGTGGGAGCTTTAGTAGCGAGTCTTTACTGCCTATTCCTTCTATTTTTTAGTGGTTTTATCACAATTATTGTGATGGGCGCTGTCATTGGACAAGACCTCTCTCCTGTATTTAGTATTATCGCTGAGGCTTTTAGTCATTCTATTGCTTATTGGATTATCATCTGGTGGATTTTTACCACAGCTTCAGGAATCTTACTATTTTATGTATCAATCGCACTTGGCCAACTGTTCCAAAATCGTCGTGGATTGAAGGCTATTCTGTTTTTCTTTCTCTTGTGTATTGTGTTAAGTATCATAGGTACAGCAGTCAATCCATTAAAAGATTCATATGCTGTCGGATATGCATTGGTTTATGGAAATATTGATGATTTTGGACCAAACTTCATCCCAGGTCTCATTTATGAAGTTATTAAGATTGTTTCTATGTACTTCACCATTCACTACATCAGCAAGTACAAGTTGAATCTTCAATAATAACAGCAAATTGAGCAAGGAGCTTCCCAGTGGAAGCCTTCTTGTTCAATTTTTTTCTTTTGCATTTTTAGCTACATTTTGATATACTAATTGTATTCGTTTTGGGGTCGTTACGGATTCGACAGGCATTATGAGGTATATTTTGCAACTCATCTAGCGGATGTAAAACGCCAGTTAAATATAACTGCAAAAAATAATAATTCTTACGCTTTAGCTGCCTAAACACCAGCAGGCGTGACCCGATTCGAATCGCTCGTGTTTGATGACAGGTCTTTATTTTAGCGAGATACGATCTAGCTTGGTCTAGGAGTTAGATAAGAGATTGATAGACTCGCAGGTACAGGGCTTGAGTTATGTGTCATGTAGCTGTTAAAAGAAGACATAACCTATGGTTGTAGACAAATATGCTGGCAGGTGTTTGGACGTGGGTTCGACTCCCACCGGCTCCATCTATAGTTTCTAAAGCTTTCTAAAACTTTCTAAAACGTTGTAAAAACAACGTTTTTTGTTTTATACTTTCTATTACTTTTTGAACCTTTTTGAAACTAACAGACCCAAAAACAGACCCTTTTTTATCCAAAGGGTCTGTTTTTTGTTATTTGTTTAAAAATCAATATAGTTTGCGAATTTCTCACCAATGTCATCTTTAGCCTCTTTGGTGATGTGAGTATAGATGTTCATGGTTGTTTTTAAATCTGAGTGACCAAGTCTATACTGGACCTGTTTGAGTGTCATTCCAGCTTCAAAGCATAAGCTGGCATGTGTATGTCGGAATCCGTGGATCCTAATCGGACGCACATCCGAATCTTTGACAATTTGTTGTAGCCATTTCCGTGGTAGTGTTCCTGGTATTGGTTTTCCAAATTCATTCTCAAAGATAAAAGTAGTAGTAGGATTCATTTCTCTCCACTCTGTGAGCAGTTCACTTGTCTTTTCGTCCAAGCTGATCAATCGGTTGCTACTTTTGTTTTTTGTAGGACCGACAGATTCCCCATCAAATCCTCTCGTAATGGCTTTGTTTATGTTCAGAGTGTTATTGGTCCAGTCTTCCCATTTGAGGGCTAAAACCTCCCCTTTTCGAGCCCCTGTGAAGGCTAGAAGACGAAAGAAGACTTTCTTTCTCAGTTCATCTGTTTGGTCTACTAATTCAAGGAAGGATTTCAGTTCCTTCTTATCGTAAAAATCGCTATCTGTATCTGCTTGCTTCCTGACAAGCGTTGTTACACTCTCAACCGGATTGTTTGAGATATAGCCATGTCGGATAGCGTACTTACATATGTTATTCATCAAGCCTTTCATTTTACGTCCATAAACAAGTTTTTTGGACCAGTCATTGACTTGTTCCTGAAGTTGCAGAGGAGTGAGAGTAGAAATCTTCTGATCTCCTAAAGTCGGATAGATATGATTTTTAATATTCCTTTCGGTCTTGATGTAGGTGCTATCCTGTACTGTGTCAGCATATTCCTTGAGCCATTTTTCAGCGACTTCCTCGACAGTGATTTCCTCGACAGTGATTTCCTCGCTATTTTCAAGGTCAGTTTGAAGTTGGAGAAGTGCTGCTCTTGCTTTAGCTTTTGTCTGAAACCCCTGACGCTTCACATACTTGTCTTTTCCATTTTCTTTACCGACATAGATCCTAAACTTATAAGCTGTATCGCCATTTTTCTTTTTGTAAGACTTTATTTCCATTGCGTTTCACCTCATTTCTTGATAAAATGGGTATAGTAAAGAGGGCTTTTTAATGCCATTCTTTCTATACAGCACATCCTCACATTTTAGCTTGCAGGCGATTGTGGGGATTTTTGTTATTTCTTGTTAATTAATCATCAAGCAATCTTATGAAATCATTTTCTGTCATGATTTCAATATCATGGCCTTTTTCAAGCAATGATTGTGCTTTCTTCATTTTACTACTTAGACCGTCTACACCTACCACACGCCAATCTTGTTCACCGACAACTAGAATATTTGTATGATTAGTTACACCTTTTTCTGGGACTCCACCAACAAGTGCTACCGCTTTATTGGCTTCTTTTCTGGTCATTCTCTCTAGTTTTCCAGTAAAACAAAAGTACAATCCGTAGAAATAGTGGTCTGGGTCCATTGCTTCTTTTTCCTCTTCTGTAGGAGTATAGATGAGGTTATCTTTGTACTTAGCGTCTTTTTTTCTCTTAAAACCACGCTGGCCAAGTAGACCTGTCTTGTCATAACGATACTCTTTTAAAAAGTCATTGAGATCAGAAAAAGAGTTGGCTGATAATAGGTGATCTAGAATTAAACCACTAGCTTTTGCATCAGACAAAGCATTATGATGGTCTAATTGAATATTCAATGCTTTCGAAAGATTTTTTAACTTATAATTTAATTGTCCTGGCATAGCAACTTTTGCAAGTCTATACGAACAAATATATTTTATATCGTCATAATCCAACTGATATTTATTGTAAACATCATTCAAAGCCCCCATATCAAACTGTGCAAAGTGGGCTACAACTATATCAGAACCAATAAAATCAACAATCGCCTTTCTCACCTCTGGGAATGTAGGTGAATCACGAACATCTTCAGGTGTAATGCCATGGATGAAAATATTGAAATCATCAAATTCTTCTTCTGGATTGATTAAAGTATAAAAAGTATCAATAATATTCCCATCTTGAAATTTTACCAAACCGATTGAACAGATACTTCCTCTAAAATCATTAGCAGTTTCAATATCTAAAGCAACGTATGAGCAAGACATATGAGTCTCCTTTTATTCGACTAATGCTAAGTATTCCTCTTGAACCATAATTTCATTTGTTATAGTTCTCAGATTATAGTAAGACATAAATTTTAGGTAATCAAACTCTCTAGGGTCTTCTAGGTTATCTAGTGCATCTTTTACAAGATGATGAATCATATTCCTATCAGCTTCATTTTCACATCGTAGGCGAGCGTTCTGGTACTCTGAACGTGTGTGGTCCTTGTGTCCCAGTTCATGTAATAGTACCTTAACTCTCTCTTTTTTGTTGAGTTTACTAGATAGGAAAGCTGTATTAGTTTCTTGTTCATAAAATCCGAGTTCATCCGGCATTAAATCTCCATCAAAATCGATAATACGAACTTGATAATGGCTTATAATTTCTTTTTCGGTCACTAATCAGTACCTCTAATCGCCAGCTTCTTTTAGATAACCTTCAATAATGGACTGTATGATTTTCTTCTTTTCGTCTGTTAATTCTCGACCACCGAACATCATAACATTAGATGCCATTTCTTCAACATTGAGAGGCTTCCCTTGCCAGGTATACTCTTTTGAATCACCAGCAATAGTAGGATTATCCGTGCGACCAAGTAAATAGTCTGCGCTTACATTAAAGTAATCAGCTATTTCTTTTAAAACTTTTGAACTCGGATTGCTTCTTTTTAATCGATACAAAGTGTTAGTTCCATAACCAAGTTTTTCTTCCAAAATATTTATAGAAATCCCCTGTTTATCAGCTAATTCCTTTATTTTATCGAATGCTACGAACATTTTTTTAGAACCTTTCTAAGCAAACGAAAAAAAATTTTAAAATATTTGTAGAAAATAGTTGACATATTTAGTCAAATGTTTTAAAATAATAATCGTAAGCTAAAGAGTTAGCGAATAAGACAACTAAAAAATAAAGCCTAGTAAACTGATTGGCGTCTGTTTTATATAGGTAAACCTTACTTTTAGTAGGTCTTTTCTCTATGTTTTCATTTTAAAACATTTGACTAGAGTTGTCAATAAATTCGCTAACTTTTTAGATAAATTTTTAAAAAGGAGGTCAGGAATGAGCCAACAACATCAAAAATGGATTCAATTGGTCAAAGAAAAATTGAGTTCAGAAGGAATGACACAGACGCATCTCGCTCGTGCTTGCGGAGTGAAGAAACCTACTATTTCAGAACTACTGAAATATGGGAAGGGCAGTGACAGACTCAAAAACCGAGTCTGTGATGTCTTAGGTATCGACGAGACTTGGGTCGATTTAGGAGAGTAGGAGGAACGAACAACATGACAATATATGTTGATAAAGATGGTAAAGATTCAGTAGCCCTCGATAGATTAGTTAAACTAACAATGAATCTATCAAATGGAAATGTAATCCAAATCAGTAACCCTAAAGAACGAATAGATGAATTATTAAAATTCATCAAGGATCCTAAAAGTGTTTTTTTGCATATAGGTCCGACAATGATCAATACTAACCAAATAGTATCTACGGAATGTTCTGACGGTTTTTATGCAATGAGAGGCCGCCTTGATAATCGTTAGTTAACTCAAAGGAGAAACATGAACGAAATTACTTTATCAAATAATCTATCTCAGATAGAACTTGAAATCAGCCATCACAAGCATATAGCCGGCCAGTCCATTTGGGAAATCGGCAGACGATTGAACCATGTGAAGGAAAATAATCTTACACATGGAGAATTCGGAGGATGGCTTGATAAAATCGGTATCCATTACCGGGAAGCAAACAGAATGATGACAGTTGCCAAACAGCTACCAAATGTGACAACGTTGTCAGATTTAGGATCATCAGCACTCTATCTCATAGCAACTCTTCCAGACGAAGAGAAAGAGGAGCAGATCCAACGTATCGAAGATGGCGACAATCCGACGGTACGGGAACTTCAGGAAATCAAGAAGAAGCTCAACCTCAGCAAACTAGCAAACAAGCGTCTACAAGCTGAAAACGAGCGAATCAAATCTTCCAAGACCGAAGTCAAGGAAACCATCAAGGAAGTCGTACCAGACGATTACAAGGCCACACAGGACCTTAACAGGCAATTGCTGGAAAAGAATAAGGAACTCTCTAAAACCGTGAAAGCCATGGAAGAACGCTCCGAATTTATCGAAAAGCAACTTGCTGACACACTGGCTCAGCGTGAAGAGGTCGATAAGAAATCTGCACAGTATGATGAATTGACACGAGCGATTGAAGAATCGCAAGGGCAACTCAACAGCGTACAGAAGCAAATCTCAGCTTACAAGAATATCACAAGCCTACTTCAAAAAGGAAATGACTTTTTAGCAAGCATGGGTGGTCTTATCTATGCAGATGAGGAAAAAGTCCTCAAAGCTGATGGAATCATCCGAAATGAATTTGACAGTTTTATCAGCCGAGGGCTTCGTTTTTTCAACGACCTGAACGATATCCGCAAAGAAAGCAACATTTTAGAAGGAGAATTTGAATAATGAATGAAGTGACAATTCAACCTACCGAGTTAGTGGTAGAAGACGCAATGATCCATGCGCTCCAGGAATTAAAAAAGCTGAAAGAAGGCCAGTCCATCTTATCAGCTGATGTTGATTATCTGAAGAATGAGCAACCGGTCAACCCTTCGGTCTGTCTAGCATTGGAAAAAATGCGTAAGAAAAAAGTCGTGGCATTGCTAGGTGGTAAAGACAGCCAGGCCTACCGTGACCGACATTTTGCACAATCTGTATTTTCACAGGCTGCTAAAGACTTCAAGGACTATTTCCGAATCCCTCGCTATGACTTATTGAAGCGTAAGGACGAGGAAAAAGCTTTCGACTACTGGGATAGTTGGGAGCCATCAGCAAATACCAAGCTAGAAATCAAAGCCCGCAACGGTCAGATGAGTTTGGTGGGGTGAGGAGAAATAAATGAAAATGAAATTAAAAAAAGAACTTGTTAAAAAACAAGTCCTTAGCTCAAAAGATGGGAAAATTTCTGTAAAACTTAGTGATTCGATTATTCACTTTCAAAAGTAATTACAAGTTTACCATCAACAGTATTGGAAACTGGTTTTCTATTAGACCAAACTTCATGGTCTTCACTTTTAACTAATAGAACTAAACCATTTTCATGCACAGACAATAAATCAATAAATTTCTCATTATCTACTGTTGTAGCGAATTTCAAAACAGGTTTAGATGATGGATCAACACTATCTGCATCTGAAGTTGAAAAACGATATGACAAGAAACTCACTTCATTAGGCAACATTCCATTAATGTAATTCATAGATTCCCTCCTTTCATAAAAATTGACAGACGATTTTCATAAGGAGTAAGAGGTCTTATTTAATCGTTTTTTGTCAGTAGTAAGTTAACACAATAATATAGAAAGGTCATCGGTCTTGAGATGGATTTTGAAGATGAAATTATAAAGTTATCTGACTTGCTAATTGAACAATCAGAAACTTATAGTGAAGCTTTGATTAAGTTACAAAAGCTCACAAAAGATATAGCTCATGAAGTAATTTTAAGAGCTATAGAACAAAAGAAAAATAAAGAATAGAAAGGATTAAAAAAATGGTCCTAGAACTATTTGGAACTGAATTTAAAGATAAACTCTTTGAAGAGCTGGTTTCAATCAACATCAAAGCTATGGAAGAAGCTAAGCGTAGATCAAGCAGAAATATTACATGGGTGCCGATCAAACAGCTACAGGAAGCGACCGGATGGGGTAGAACTAAACTAGAAGAATGGAGAGACCAAGGGAAATTTCAATTTCAACAGTCCGGAAAGGGCGGGAAGTATCTCTACAATTTGGAAGATGTTCAGCGATTCTGTCGAAGCTTGCAAAAATAAAAAAAGCACCTTGAGAAAGGCACTTTGAAAGAACTATAACTTAATTATAACATAGGAATTATTTTTAGAAAAGAATATTGGAGGAATTAACATGTTAGCAGAAATTTTAGTCGGAGTATTAATCATCGTGGTCCTATTCCAAATGATCATCATCAGTTCAATCAGCGAGCGATGCAAAGAATCAAAACGAGAATTGAAGAAGATGATTGCTGAACAGCAACGTATTCAAGAAGCACGAGAAGCAATGCGTTTTGGATATCGTAGATAGGAGCTAGTTATGGCAGAAAATAACACAATCCTGCCTCACGATCTCCTTGCTGAACAAGCAGTAATCGGATCAGTATTTGTCGATCCAGATAAGATCCTCATTGCTTCTGAATACCTCACAAAAGAAAGTTTTTACAAACTATCACATGGCATCGTCTTTGAAATCATGGAAGGTCTTGCAGACAAGGGCGAACCAATTGACCCCGTATCAGTTAAATCAGCGCTTGACTCGATAGGCGAATTTGATCGAATCGGTGGGATGGCATTTTTAGCAAGTCTCATCAATGCTGTACCAACCAGTGCTCACATTGAGCATTATGCCAAGGTTGTAGCCAAAAAAGCGAAAGCACGAAAGGTTATTGAAGATCTCAATCAAACGATAGCTAACGTATATGATGGTCAATCAGATCTAAATGACATACTTGTCCAGACTGAACAAGCTTTGTCAAACATAGCAAATGACAAGCAGACTGGCTTCCGTCCAATTATTGATGTCATTGATTCCACGCAGTCAATTATTGACGAGCGCTCACAACGTGTTGGTGATGTAACAGGAACACCAACAGGTTTTACAGATTTTGACAATATCACGACTGGACTACACACAGACAATCTAATTATTCTTGCAGCACGGCCAGCGATGGGAAAAACAGCTTTTGCCCTTAATATCGCACAAAATGTGGCAATAAGAGCTGGAAAGCCAGTAGCAATCTTTTCTCTTGAAATGGGAGCAGAAAGCCTTGTAGAGCGTATGCTGTCAGCCGAAGGCTTGATTCCATCGTACCACGTTAGAACAGGTAATCTCTCTGAAAGTGAATGGCGCAGGATGATCCTGGCACAGGAGCAACTTGCAAAAGGAAAAATCTATATTGACGACACAGCAGGAATTCAAATCGCTGAGATTCGATCCAGAGCCAAGCGATTATCTCAAGAAACTGGCGGTCTTGGATTGATTGTAATTGACTATCTTCAGCTAATTACTGGTAGAGGTCGAGAAAATCGACAGCAGGAAGTTTCTGAAATTTCAAGGCAGTTAAAAATATTAGCCAAGGAATTGAAAGTTCCAGTAATTGCATTAAGTCAACTTTCTCGTGGAGTTGAACAACGAAACGACAAAAGACCCGTTCTATCAGATTTGAGAGAGTCAGGATCGATTGAGCAAGATGCTGACATAGTAGCATTTCTCTATCGAGAAGCTTATTACAATCGTGAAGAGCAGGAAGAACCTGATAATGTTACAGAATTGATCCTTGAAAAAAATAGACATGGCAGTTTAGGAACAGTCAAACTATTCTTTCACAAGGAATATGCGAAATTTTCAAATAAGGAGGCCTGATGAATGGTAACTGAGAATCGTAGATATTACTGGTTACAACTAAAAGACGACTTCTTTAATTCCAAAGAAATGAAGCTCATGAGAAAGCTTCCTGGGGGAGAAGAAATCACAATCATCTACCTAAAAATGATGCTGGCAAGTCTAGCAGAGCAAGGGAAGTTATATTTCGAGGGTCTAGCAGAAGATCTAGCTGAAGAACTTTCTCTATTGATAGACGAAGATCCAGAAGCAATCAGATTGACACTGATGTTTTTAACAAAAAAGAAATTATTGACTACATCAGACAATTATCAGTTTAATCTTGAACAAGTTCCAGAAATGGTAGGGAGTGAAACAGCAAGTACCCGTAGGTCTCGCAAGCATCGAGAGAATCAAAAAGCGTTGCAATGCAACACCACTGCAACAAAAGGCAACGGAGATATAGATATAGATATAGATATAGATATAGATAAGGAGCAAAAGCTCCAATCAGATGTATATGAAGAAATCATCAAATATCTAAATGAGAAAACAGGTTCTCACTTTAAACCTACTAGTAAATCAACTCAAAGACTAATCAATGGTCGTTTAAGCGAGAATTACTCAATAGATGATTTTAAACATGTTATTGACGTAAAAACTCTTGAGTGGAAGAATGACTCCAAAATGTCCAAGTATTTAACTCCAGATACATTGTTTAATGCAAGTAAGTTTGAAAAATACTTAAATCAGAAGATGCCTTCGAGTGCATCAACTCAACAGCAAGACGAAAGGTTAGGGTTTTAATGCATCAGGATTATGAAGTAGGTTCAACTAGTGAACCAAAAATATGTAATAAGCACGGATCCAAGATGATCACTGCAAAAGTCATGATTGATGGATCCCAGAAATCGCTTGACATTTGTCCAGAATGCGAAAAAGAAGAAATCAATAAATTTCAGGAACACTTAAAGCAAGAAGCAGCTATACAGTCCATTCTAGCGAATACATACAAAGTATTTTATCGTGAGAGCATCTATTCCAAGGAGTTGGAAGATAAAACACTTGATAATTACGATGCTGGAAATAAGCGGTGTGAACAAGCTTTGAACTTCTCAAAAAGTATGTTGCGAGATTATCTGAAGTACGAAACAGGAAATGTGATCTTAAGCGGTCCTCCAGGAGTTGGCAAAAGCCATTTATCCATTGGAATAGCTAAAGCATTAAATGAAAAATTTAAAGAATGCAAGCAACCAAAGAGTGTGCTATTCATTTCGACTTCTGCGCTCTTTTCAAAAATTGAAGAAAGTTTCAATAATCGAGGAGACTTCACAGAAAGTTATGCTGTAAATCTACTGAGCAACGTTGATTTTCTTTTCTTTGACGATTTAGGGAAAGAGAGCAGTATGAGTGGGAACCTCAAAGAAGCAAATGAGTGGAGACAACGAGTACTGTTTAAAATCTTGGACAATCGTCAAACAACATTTTTTAATACAAACTTATCGAGTAACGATATTAAAACAATTTACAACAAGGCCCTTGCTGACCGGATCTTCAAGGGCGCAAGCAAACATATTTTTAAATTTCCAGAAACTATGGAAAGTCGGAGGTATTAACGAATGGAAAACAACAAACTAAAAGAGCTAATTTCAAAAGTTCAAAAATGGTTCTATGATCGCAACTTACACACGCAAGAACCAAATAAGCAATTTCTAAAACTCTATGAAGAAATTGGTGAGCTATCAAGAGGCATCGCTGAAAAAGATGAAGAAGTAGCTAAAGACAGTATTGGTGACATCACTGTTGTATTGATTGGCTTAACTCTTCAACTAGGAATTAACACAAAAGAAATTTTCCCGGAACAAGAAAAATTTATTTTATCAGAAGCTGCAAAGACAGAAGATTACTTTGTATTAATGATGGATCAAGCTTTGGCATCATATTTCAACCGGCAAGGCTATCAGCTTAAAAGTGTAGTACATGAGTTGATGCGAATCTCTCAAATGCTCAACTATGATTTTGTGGAGTGCTTAAATAAAGCCTATGAAGAAATCAAGGACCGCAAAGGGAAATTGGTTGACGGAATTTGGATCAAGGAGGAACGGTTGAAATGAAAGAACGGTCATTTGAACAGATTTTAGAAGAGATGAATGATTCAGTGAACAAGCCAAATCACTATTGTGGTGAATATGGTCTGGAATCCATTGATGTCATCCGGAACTTTGCAGGAAATTTGAAAGGAGTCCAAGGCTTCTACTGGGGAAATACTATCAAGTATCTATGTAGATTCCAGAAGAAGAACGGGCTTGAAGATTTGGATAAGGCTAAGAAATATCTTGAGTGGCTTATTGAAGATTTGAAGCGTGAGGATCTTGAAAAGACAGCGATTGTCAAACAGGAGTGATAGTTATGAGATATTATACGAAAAATCAAATGGATCACTTTCGTCAACAACTGCAATTGTTGATTTTAGGGAAGGGTCTCACTCGCAAAGAACTCTCTAGAAATCTTTATCGTGGTGAACAGACGATACAAGAGTGGATCACGAAAGACGACATCAATCCCAACCATATCCAAGAATTGTGTGAGTATTTCGGTATTGAGGAAAAAACATTGATGGGCGATCCGGAAGAACTTGCTGATTACAAGCTATATGATCGTGATAAGTATATCTGTACAGGGACTTTAAAAGAATTAAGCAGAATTACTGGAAAAGATAGTGCATTACTCAAATATTACATCCACTTAAACGAACAGGGACGAAATGCAGGACATCTAAAACTAGAAAGGGTAAAAGAAGATGAAACGTAAAATCGATTGGCTAATCATTAACTTGGTATTGCTGGCAGGAGTTACATTGGTAATTGCCATCAATCTCAACTCCAGATTGCTTGAACAAAAAAAAACAATTAAGGATATGCAGTGGACCATTCAAGAGCATGAATTAAGTATTCAACGTTTTGCTGAACAAAACACTGCACAAGAGGTAATCCTAAACAAATTAAATCGGGAGTACCAAGCGCAGGAACGAAAGAAAGCAGAAGCAGTTAAAGAAGCCGCTGAAATGAATAATGTTGGAGGATAATAATGATCAACAATGTGACCCTTATTGGTCGGTTAACAAGAGATGCAGAACTACGATACACACCAAGCAATATCGCAACAGCTCAATTCAATGTCGCATGCAATCGAAATTTCAAAAATGCAAATGGTGAATATGATGCAGACTTCATCAACTGCGTGATGTGGAGAGAGCAAGCAGAAAGATTTTGTAATTGGACCAAGAAAGGAATGCTGGTCGGAATTACGGGAAGAATCCAGACTCGAAGCTACGAAGGCAATGACGGTAAGCGAGTATATGTTACTGAAGTTGTTGCAGAGAATTTCCAAGTTTTGGAAAAGCGTGACAACACTGCCAACCAGAACAGCATGACTGAACAGATGCCACCTAACTATGCAAATCCGATGGACATTGAAGACAGTGATTTGCCATTCTAAAAACAAAAGGAGAAAAACAATGAAAACTAACAAATTAACATTTTTGACAGTCGCTACTATCGCTACAGCTATATTTGGAATTAAGGGAGTAAATGCCGATGAGTTTGACCCAGGAAACATTACAGAAAATACAACAATTACAGTCGGAGCTGAAAACGCTCGATCTGAAAAAGAAGGGACTATTCCTTCAGAAGTACGAACTGAACACGAAGATTCTCAAAGTGGAGAAGGCGATCCAACGGACACAGAAGCAACTAGAGGAGGAGATGGACTTCCGACAAATTTTGAAAAGAGCGGGAATGTGATCGAAGTCAAGAACCCAAAAGTGGTGATCGAACAACCAGAAGGAAATGGCAGATACACTCCGTTCAAAGTCAAGTATGAAGATGTAAAAATCCCAGATGATATTTCAGTGAATGAAGGTGACAAGGTGACCTTTGATTTACCAGAAGAAGTGAAGTTTCAGACCTCTTACGAGTTTGACGTGCATAACCCAGAAAAAGCAGTGGTGGGTAAAGCTACAGCAGATGCAACTACTAACAAAGTAACTACTGTATTTAATGACTACTTCAAGAACCATCCTCTAAACAAGAGCATGAACCTTGAACTAGATGCAAGTTGGGCAGATAAAGTTGTGTCGGGCAAGCCAGTAACAGCCAATTTTAATGGTACTGTAGTGACAGTTAATGTTGGTAATGAGGGAGTTATTGGCAAGGATGAATTGATTGCTAAATGGGGAGAACAAGACAAAGAAGATCCTACTGTAATTAATTGGACGGCCCGTGTGAACTATGCCAAACGTGTGTTAAACTATGTGACCATCATTGATGAAATGAGCAATAATCAAAAGCTAGTTGATAATTACTTTGAAATCAAGAATATTGAGAGTTTGAATCCTTGGGTTGACAAAGGATCAGCAATGGATCTTGTAAAATCTATCAGCAAGTCAGATCATGGTTTTGAGATCAAAATGGATCGTTTGTATCACATGATCTATCTGTATTACAAGACTAAACTTGTAAATGCAGTCAAAGACTCAACTAATCCAACTAACAAGATCGAACTGAAAGCTGAAAATGATGGTGCCGTTTCATACCAAAAGATCCAGCTTGTTGGTGGTAAAGGTGATGCAAGTGGTGAGAATAAACCTGTATGGGAAATTCCAAACGAAGCTCCAAAATATGAAAAACCATCAATCGATTTGAATGATATTCCTATTATGCCCCCTGCTCCGGTATTAGAAAAACCAGAGTGGAAAGGCGGTACAACACCGTTTGACGCACCACAGCTTGATAAGCCAGAGTGGAAAGGCGGGGTGACACCTCCGGACGCTCCTGTTTTGGATAAGCCAGAACTAGTGATCGATATTCCAGATCCAAAACGCGACGAACCAAAACCACAGCCGAAAGAAGACAAGCCAAACACACCAGCGCCAAAAACAAACGAAGATCCGAAAGTAGAAGAAGTGAAGATCGTAAAATCGCGTGAAAAATCAAGCGAAAACCACGCGAAAAACGAATCTGAAGAAATAGTCGAAGCGTACAGCGCACCAGCAGTCTTGCCTGCAACTGGATCAGATCTTGGATTGTCACTTGTGGCACTTGGTATCTCAATGGCTACTCTGGCATTCACTTTGAAGAAAAAGAAAAACTAATGTGAGGGGGATATTCCCCCTTGATTTTGAAAAAAGGAGTTAAAGAATGAATAAGCAAGAATTTATTGAACGGATGAAATCCTTGAAAAATATTTTTGGTAATAAATCTGAATACATCAAAATAGACGCAGTAATAGAACTCGCTTCTGAACTAGACGAACCGCAGAAGCCGGTAGTACCGCAGTTTGTAGCTGATTGGATTGAGGAAGGAAAAAAACATTGTAAAGATGTGTCTGATTTATTCGATTTTGATTTTACAAATGAAGACGTCGGTAACTGGTTTTTGCAAGAAAAGCCGTTTGACTTAGTCGCCCGTGCTTGGCTTGATGGCTACACAGTTGAGAAAGAGAAGCCTGCACTGATGAATGACATTATGGCTCCGATATTGAATTATAAAAATAAAATAATCGATACTGAACAGCAAAATATTGTTAATAGTTTCATAGGAGGTGCAAGATGATTCCAAAGTTTAGAGCGTGGTCTACGGATAAAAAGATTATGGCAGAAGTCAGAACACTACGATTTACCGATGAATTAGTAGAGACAGACAAGTTTGTTGAGCGAAGCATCGAGGGAGTCAAACTCATGCAATCAACAGGTTTGCTTGATAAGAATGGCAAGGAGATTTTTGAAGGAGATATACTGAAAGTCGCTAATAATGATTCGAGTTGGTTTGAAGTTGTTAAATACGATCACGATAAGGCTATGTTTATTTCCAAGGAAGTAAATTTGAAGTATGAAGTGCCTGAAACCCCTCTGTACGACTTATTCAGTCCATACCTCTTCAAAGTCGAAGTCATTGGGAATATTTGGGAGGACGGTGATTTAATTGACGGTAAAAAGGCAAATGAAAATTAATTTTGGAGGTAACAGAGTGAGACCAAACAGATTTCCTTACACAAAGAACCAATGGGAAGAAGAAATAACACTGGTATATTTTGGCATTAACACTAGTTTAAAATTGAGAGCAGAAAGAAATAGAATTACAAAGGAGACAAGACATGTCATTAAATAAAGCGAGAAAACGATTGATTAGGAAATATCATAAATTATATAACAGCCATCCGATAGGTTTGAAATTTAGTGCAGATGGTGGCAAGACATTTGTTGCACTGGGGAATGTTGTTGAAGATTACATTCCAGATTCTAGTGTCATTAACTCTGGAAATATTAACGCAAGTAAATTGTCGAATAGTGGGTTTGGCTTTAAAACTTTTGAAATAACTATTGGACAGGATATTTCAAAAGAAGAATTTAATAAATTGAAAGGTGTACTTTGGTAGCGAGATGGATCTACAAAACTTTATCTATTTATTATTCGCATTGGTCTGGATCTCTGGCTTGATCTGGGCTAGTGTGATCGCTTTTAAAAACAGAAAGGAGAAATGATGAGTTTGGATAATGTACATATACCAATGCGAGCGAACAGAATTCTATCTATTGCCCAAATAAATGGCAAGCTAGAGATAGCTATACTTGGGGAAAAGTTTTTTGTAACCGATTCATATTGGAGCGATCCTAAACACTTAGCAAAGTATACAGAGAAAGAATTCCATGATAGATCCGAGGCACTTGCTTACCGTGAAAGTTTAGGATTGAATGGAATTATAGAAGTATACTGCAGGGAGGTTAGTAAATGAATTTAAGAAGCAGGTATGGGTATTTAATACTAGCTTTGAAGCAGTATCCGTTTGAAAAAGAAATTAAGGAACGTATCGAAGAAATTGAAGTACCTTGGAAACCAACCGATCCAAATACAGGGATCAAGAGTAATAAGGTAATGACACCGAAAGCGCTGGCCGATATCATCAAGAAAGAATCGGATCCAGAACTGCATCGTCTCGAACTACTTCGAGAAGCAATCAGCACTATCAAAATTTTGACACCCGAAAAACAATGGGCAGCAATCAAAGAAGTATACATTGATGGAACTCTAACTGTGGAGGGAGCATCAATCAAATACTTACATTGCAGTAAATCTCTTGCCTACAAGGAAGTGATTGAGCCATTCTTTAGCGGGCTAGAAAAGAAAATCTATGAACTATCTGTGAACACTAAGATTAATATTAATTTGGAAAAAAGTTAAAAATACAGTCGAAAGTGTGGAAAAAATTTAAAAATAAGGTGGTAAAATTATATCATCGGGTAAAACCGAAGAGAGGTCTCCTTATAGAAAATTGGTTGAGGATTAGCTTAATTTGGACAAGAGCACTGGATTTTTAATCCAGGGACACAGGTTCGAATCCTGTATTCTCAATAAGTGTAAGTCAGCAATGCTGGCTTTTTATTTTACCTTGGAAGGAGGTGAGTCGATGAACATTGTGGACCCAATCAGGGATAAGGATGATATCCAAGCTATGAAGGAATATCTACGAGAATGGAATGAGCGGAACTACTTGCTCTTTTTATTTGGAATCAATTCCGGATTACGAGTGGGCGACATTCTTCGAATACGAGTAAAGGATGTGCAAGGTTGGTATATCAAAATCAAAGAGCAGAAGACTGGAAAAAGGAAACAGCTCAAGATGACAAAGACTTTGAAAAAAGAAGTCAGAGAGTACATCAAAGATATGCCACTGCATCATTATCTGTTTCAAAGTCGCATCGGAAAAAACAAACCACTGGACAGGCGGACAGTCGATTGGATATTGAAGACCGCAGCTATCGAGTGTGGGATTGAAAACATTGGCACCCACTCGATGAGAAAAACATTTGGCTATCATTACTACAAAAAGACTAAAGACGTGGCAATGCTCATGGATCTATTTAATCATTCATCTCCTGCAATTACGCTGAGGTACATTGGGATTAGACAAGATCAACGAGATAAAGCCATGTCTAATTTTGATTTATAGTTACCAATTAGACACAACGAGTAAAACGCTAATTAGTTTTATTAGTTACCTGCTATTCATTTATTTCACTGGCTTTTTAATGCCGGGGCGAATCAGACAGAATATAAGATATGTCTAATTCAAGAGAGAAAAACAACATAGTTTTCAGAAATAATATAATGAATTTCAGAAATAGATAATTGAAAGTATGAAATGTTACAGAGGATTTAAGAATTGAAAGTAGATGTTTCGACAAGAGAAAGTCGCAGAGAGTTTTATCTTTCAAGATCATGGAGACAACTGAGACTCGAAGCAATGAGTCGAGATCATTTTGAATGTGTCTGGTGTCGAGATCAGGGAAAGGTAACGACAGATAACCTCGAAGTCGATCACATCAAAGAGCTAGAATATTATCCAGAGTTTGCTCTAGATATCGACAACCTTCGTACTTTGTGCAAGGAGTGTCACAATAAGCGACATCATCGCTTTCAATTTCGCAAATCATCCAAGTTGCAAAATAAAAATTTTCGTTCTGACGAATGGTGGGGATGAAAATTTAAAATTTTGAAAAATTCAAAGACCCCCCGGTCGAAAAAAATCGGAAAAAATCGATCTCTGGGAACCGGTGGGAGGGGTCGATTGTCCAAATGCAAAGCACTATTTTTTAAGGGGGAGGGGGCTCATGGAAGAATACTCAGAAAAAAATATAAAAGAATTGGAAAATCAGTTACTTTCCAAAATCGACAATTTCAGCGCACGAAAGAAAGATGCGATTCAGTACGAGAAAGTTCATCGCTATCTCTACCTGGTCCGTCTACTGTATGAGTTGAAAGAACGGCTCAAACAAGATGGATTGGTCATCACCGTCCATAACGGTCAGCAAAGATTTCAAAAAGCGAACTCGTTGATCAAAGAAATCAATACAACCAGCAATCAGCTACTAGCTATTGAGCGATCATTTGACTTTGAGGTTGAAAATTCACCAGTCGAGAAGAAACCACCATCAGACGGAAGTGATCTATTGTGATTTCTCATCCTCTGATTGATGAATACATTGAACTTGCTGAATCTGGAAAAATCAAAGTCAACAAAGAGCGCTCACTGCTATTCAAAATCATCAAAGAAAAGATATATCCAAGGGATGATCTTTATTTTCACAATGAATTGATTGAAAAATATATTCAGTTCACTGAAAAGAATTTCTTTCCACTTGCTAAATATCAAAAATTCTTGACACCGTTCATCTTTCTTTTCAGGAAAGAAGATGGCGAACCTCAATTTGATGAATTTCTTCTTACTTTGGCCCGTGGGGGTGGTAAGAATGGTTTCATGTCTAGTCGAGATGCATTCTTTATCAGCCCACTATATCCAATTCGAGATTATGACGTGACGATCACAGCCAATTCGGAGAAACAGGGGAAAGTATCTTTTGAGGAGGTTTATGAAACTGTTCAGCGAAGAGGATTGGAAGATCATTTTTATTTAACAAAAATGTCTATTACAGGCCGAGGGAACAACTCGGTCTTTTCTTATCGGACTAACAATCCAAAGACAATGGACTCAGCCCGTGATGGTTGCCTTGAATTTGACGAAATTCACCAATTTGAAAATGACTCTGCTGTTAAGATCCAACGATCAGGACTTGGTAAGATTGCTCACGCTCGCACCTTTTATAACGGTACCAATGGACATGTCCGTGAAGGGTTTTACGATAAGATGATCGAAAAATCAATGAAAATCTTGAATGGAGAACTTGAGGAGTTCCGCTTATTTCCGTTCATCTGCAAACTAGACGATCCGGAAGAAGTGGATGATATGAGCAACTGGGCAAAAGCGAATCCTATGCTGGACGAAACAACTCCTTATGCCAAGCGTCTGCTGGCCAGAACGAAAGCTGACTATGATGATTTGGAATTGGAACCGTCAGGCAGACAAGAGTTTATGACAAAACGGATGAATCTACCAGAAGCAGACATCGAAAAAGATGTGACCACTCGTGAAAAGTTAATGGCTGCATTGAGAAGCCCTGGGATAGATCTATCAGGAAGATCTTGTGTCGCTGGTTTCGACTACGCAAGCATCAGAGACTTTGCAAGTGTGGGACTACTCTTTAAAAACGGTGATGAATTTATCTGGAAGCAACACAGTTTTGCAAGAAAACAATTTTTGGATATGTTTAAGATCAAGGCTCCAATCCGTGAATGGCAGGAGCAAGGGTTCTTTACTATCGTAGACGGTCCAAGTATAGATCCAAGATTACTTGTTGATAAATTGATTCAGTGGCGCAAGCTGTACAATATCGAAATTGTCTGCGCAGACGGATTTCGAATGGATCTGCTGAAACCATTGCTGGAAGAAGCTGATTTCGAATATGAATTTTTACGAAATCCAGGAGCGATACAGTCAAAGGTAGCTCCAATTATTGAGGACGGATTTGCGAACGAAAGATTCATTTTTGAAAACGACAAATCAATGCTCTGGTATACCGATAATACCTTTGTCAAAGAAGACAAGGACGGAAACAAGAGATTTTTGAAAAAGGAACCGTTGAGACGAAAGACTGACGGTTTCCATGCCTTTATTGCTGCTCTCTATAAGAGAGAAATCATTCAAGAAAGTACTGTTGGAGACTTTCTTGATGTGATCGAAGATTGGGAATTTTAGAAAGGACAACAAAATGAACAAACGTATTAAGAAGAAACAAATGCTCGAACGAAAGATCCATGAGTTCGAATGTGAGTTGGTTGTATTAAGTGCGGAAAACATGCACTTATTAAATAAAGTTGGTGACCTCAAATCCGAATTGAATACTTTGAATCAAGCTTTAAAACGGCATGAAGAGATTTGTGCCAAAAATGTTGAACAAACAAATAAAGAGTTTGGGTCAATCAAGAAAGAATTAAAACGCTCTAAGAAACCTTTCTTTAAGCGATAAGGGAAAATCCCGGGTGGGTGGTAGGCATAAAATCTTAGAAAGGAGGAGGTGCCTTGGGATGGCTAAATTTATTCAAGCGAGAAGTTCCGGAACCAAGTTTTGAGTTTGATGAGCTGGAGCGGATCTTTGGAAATCTGCAACTAAAGAGCTTGTCGATTGATAAGGCTGCTGAATTTGTAGCCCGCATCTTTGCAAGGTCTGAGTTCAAGTTCATCGAGAACGGAAAGAAGAAGGCTACTGATTGGGATTATCTGCTAAATGTTAGGCCCAACAAGAATGAATCAGCTTCTGAATTTTGGCAAAAAGCTATCTATCGCTTATTGACCAAGAATGAAGTGCTAATCTTTCTGTCGAATGATGATCAGTTATTGATTGCAGACTCGTACATTCGTCAAAAGTATGCTGTGTATGATGATACATTCACTGCTGTGACTTGTCAGGGTTATACTTTCAAAAAATCATTCAAGATGAATGAAGTTATTTTCTTGCAATACAACAACAATCGGCTACAAGAGTATTTTACTCAGTTGTTTAACGACTACGAGAAACTACATACCCGTCTAGTAGAAGCACTAGCTCGTAATAATCAAATCCGTGGAGTCCTTAGCACAAGGACAAATGCAAGCTTCGACGACAAAAAGCGTGAGAAGATGCAGAGATATGCCGATGGTCTTTTTAAGTCGTTTACAACAAAAACGGTTGCGATAGTTCCAGCTCAAGAAGGAATGGAATATTCTGAGTTAACAAACACTACAGGTACATCAAATATTTCTGTAGACGAGTTGAAGAAACTTCGTCGGCAATTTGATGATGAAGTGGCCGATATCTTAGGAATTCCTACTGCGCTGATGCATGGAGATATGGCAAATTTAGAGAATAGCCAGAAGATGTTTAATAGCTATTGCTATCAATCACTTGTTAAGAAGATGAGCGATGGCCTGAACTTCGCTTTGCTAAGCAAAAGCGAGCACAGGGGGAACAAGCGTCTTGTCATTGTCGGAGAAGGTCAGAGGGACAAATTCTCGCTTGCTCAAAGTATTGACAAGCTGATTTCTTCTGGGTCTATGCTCATTAATGAGGTTCGCGAGGAACTTGGTCTTGAAGCTGTACCGTGGGGCGACAAGCCTCTGATCACCAAAAACTATCAACTTGGTGAGGATGTAGAGAAGGGAGGTGAGAAAGAAGATGAAAGTGATTCCGATTAAGGGAACCATTGTATCAAACAATGACAGTTGGATTTATGATTGGTTCGGCTGGGACTACACAGCTCCTAAAAACGTAGCACTTCCTGAAACTGGTGAGGACATAGAAGTTCACATTAATTCAGGAGGAGGAGATGTATATGCAGGTAGCGAAATTTACACCGCCTTGCGGTCCTACTCGGGGAAAGTAGTTGTTAAGATCGTGGGCATTGCTGCAAGTGCGGCAAGCGTTATCGCGATGGCTGGTGATGAGGTGGAGATTAGCCCTACTGCCCAAATCATGATTCACAACGTATCATCAAACGTTAGTGGAGATCATAATGCTCTACTGCATGAAGCTGAAGTACTTGAAGGATTTAACAAATCAATCGCAAATGCTTATATCTATAAAACAGGAAAAGCATTAGATGATTTATTAAGTCTGATGGATAAGACAACCTGGTTCGATGCTGAATCAGCAGTGAATCAAGGATTTGCTGACAAGATCATGTTTGCTGAAGAAATCGCTCCTACGTTTGCTGCAAGCGAAACTCCAATGATTCCACATGATTTTATTGAAAAAATGAAGTCAGCAATGACTCCTGATGTTGATAAAATCGCTGAGCTGGTAGCTAATAAGCTAGAAGCTCGACAAATCGCAAAAGAGACTTTTGAAAATAGCGAATTTGTACAGAAAAAATTCAATTTTCCAGAAAGTAGCGAAAATAACACAAACAAGGCTGTACCGAAAGGGTTCGGTCTTTTTGCATTTTAGAAAGGAAAAATACTAATGACAATGCAATTATCAAACAAATTCAATGAAATTCGCCAGAACTTTTTGAATGCTGTAACAAATGGTGCACCTCAAGAAGAACAAGCGAAGCTCTATAATGAAATGATCGAGTCGATGACCAATGAGATGATGAAACAAGCTCGCAACGCCGCTCATGAGGAAGTTTCGCAAATGAATCCTTATGATGCAAAAATGTCAGCAGAATCTCGTGAATTCTTCAACGACATCGACAAAACTGCCCCTGTTGGAGTAGAAAAACTCTTCCCGCAAGAAACTATCGACCGTATCTTTGATGATATGGTAAAATCTCGCCCACTCTTGCAACACATCGGATTGCGAAATGCTGGCATCCGCCTTAAATTCCTTAAATCAACCCAAACTGGTACAGCTCTTTGGGGCAAGATCAATGGGGAAATTCAAGGTCAATTGAAACAAGCCTTCAACGAAGAAGAAGCGATTCAAAACAAATTAACAGCATTTGTAGTCATCCCTAAAGATTCTGAAAAATTCGGACCTGCCTTGTTGCAATCATTCGTATCTGCTCAAATCACAGAAGCGTTCGCTGCTGCTTTGGAAGCTGCCTTTTTGAACGGTGACGGAGATGGCAAACCTATCGGTCTTTCTCGTACCCTCACTGGAACTGCGGCTGGCAATAAAACAACTTTCGCAGAAAAAGAGGCCCAAACTGCGAACCTTACATTTGCTGACTCTGCAACAGTTGTCAAAGAACTGACTGCGGTGTACAAACATCACTCTGTTAAGTCTGATGGCAATCCAGTGGCAGTTGAAGGTAATGTTGTGATGGTAGTCAACCCAGCGGATGCATGGGATGTCAAGAAACAATACACATCATTAAACGCTCAAGGAACATATGTGACTGCAATGCCATACAACTTGATCTTGGTTGAATCAGTTGCTCAAACTGCTGGTAAAGTGACTACATTTGTCAAAGGGCGCTACGATGCCTTCGTAGGTGGTGGAATCGAGTTTGGTCGCTTCACCGAGACTTATGCTCTCGAAGATTTGAACCTCTACACTGCTAAGCAATTTGCTTACGGTAAGGCTCACGATGAAAAGACTGCTGCTGTCTGGGTATTGAAAATTAAATAATAGGTGGTGACACCGAATGGAAGAAACAAAACAACTTCATCCGCTTCTAGGGACATTCAAGGAGCGGATGAAAATCTTTCATGATGCAGAAGACGAGAATCTTTCAAGGATGTTGACTTCATCCGAAAAAGCAATTCTCGACTTAACAGGAGCTTTTGATTTGTCAGATTCTCGCACTGAAGAGCTTGTCTTGGAACGTGCAAGATATCTGTACAACGATCAGGTCGAGTTTTTCTTTGCAAATTTTCAAGGAGAACTCCTTGAATTATCACTTCAAAACCACCCAATAGGAGGAAAAGAGTGCTAGAAACAATCCAAGATTTCTTCGACTTGAAAGAAAATGTCGTTCGACACGTTGGAGACATTTTTGAAGTTGATGAAGATCGAAAAAATGAATTGATGAAGAAATTACCTGATTTTGTTAAAGAATACGATTTAGTAGCTTCGGAAAATCTAAACGAAGATGTAGTTGTGGAAGATGAATAAGCCTGAGTTTAAATACAAGAAACCAGAAACCAATACAAGTGAATTAAGGACTCCAGTAGAATTTTATAACTCAAAAGTACTTGAAGGATTAGATGGCAGGGATGTGAGCTTTGAGAAAGTATTTTATACATTCGCAAAAATCTACTCACCTAGTTTAAAGGATATCGAAATTTCAACGGGGAAATCAATGACTGCAAAGATGACCTTAAAAATTAGAGACCCTTTAACAAGCTATCAACCTGATAATAAGCATTTTGTACAAGTGAATGATCACCGATTAGAAAATAAAAAATGGCAGATCATTGACGTTCGTCCCGATTATGACAACCGTGATTATTTAATTGTTGTTATTGGTGGATCAAATGACTAGTGGCGCTACATTAAGAGGCTTCGATGAAGTCATCCGGAATTTAGAAGCAAAGCTTGGCGATGCGAAAGTGAGAAGGTCTGCGAATAGAGCTTTGAAAGGCGCAGCAACTGAAACACTCGAAGATTTTCAAGTGGCTCTAGAAGTTTTTAGAAAGACCGGAGAAACAATCGAAAGCGCAACAGTCGGAAATGTAACGGGTGCTTTTGAAGGAGTGCCAATGGTTAAACTTGGTTTTGGTGCTGGCTCACGTTGGCGGTTGGAGCATTTGAATGAATTTGGATATGCCAAAAAGGCCCATCCAAGGGGATTTGGTGTTATCCGAAGATTTTCGGAAGCCAACAAAGAAAAATTTAAATATAGGTTAGCAACTAAATTGAAAGGAGAAGGGCTTGGATGATTAAAGACAAGATATCAGAAATATATGATGCTCTGATGAGCGATGAGGAACTTTCTAAGATCACTATCAAATCATTTGAGCGTCCTGAAACCTTACCAACAGATCAGACGAGTATTGTTATTATCCCACTAGGGCCACCTATCCAAAGTGACCAGGGAAGCAATACAAGCTTTTCAAAAACATTTCTTTATCAAATCAATGTCGAATCGACCAACCGAATTGAATGCAAAAAATTGCAAGGGTTAGTTGAAAAGGTGATGGAGTCACAAGGATTCTATCAAATTGCTGGGGGTCTCGATGAATGGATCCCTGAAATCAAACGCTATGCAGATGCTAGGACCTACAAAGGGAAGAGCAAACTGTATGACGATTATTAGAAAGGAAATTTAAAATGACACAACAAAAACAAGGTACAGCGACAGTCGGTTTTAAAAGTTTGACAGTTCGCATTTTGGATGGGAATCAAACCCCAACAGAAGGAGAAAACCTCTTCATTATCCAGGGTAAAAAAGGAGAAGGTGCGACTCAAACAGCTAAGATCTCCGGTCTTGCCGTTGACCCTACAAAAACATTTGGAAGCAACATCGCTTACCATGTAAACAACCGTGGGGTTGGAGATGTCAAGGTAGATCTTGGTCTCTTGGACATTCCAGTAGCGCTTTACGTTAAAGCTCTAGGCTACGAAAACGATGATGACATCCTTGACTTTGGAGCTGACACAGTTTCAAAAGATGTCGCTATCTTGCTCGAATCAAACACTGCAGATGGTGGTGGAGCTTACTACGGATTCTACAAAGGAAATCTGTCAATGGATGCAATCGATCTTAACACGATCAAAGATAAAGCTGATGAGCTTGCTACTACAGATGTATCATTCGCCGCAGGCGCAAGCACTGATGAGCAAACTAAGAATAAGTACGGTACAATGTACTTCGGTAGCGATGAAGCAAAAATCAAGAAATTAAAAGCCAAACTTGGTATGGCACCAGCAGGATAATAATTGGGGCATTTAGCCCCTTTATTTATCTTTATATCATTGTAAACCTTTACAATTATTGATATAATAAGTTGTGGAGGTTTTGTTATGAAAAATAAGAAAAATACAGTTTTGTTGACGTCAACAATTATGATTACTCTAGTTTCCATTGTACTTGCCATTATGCTCGTAAATTCCAACAATCAACTTTCTAAGACACACAAGGAATTGGAGAGCGTAAAGGAAGAAAAAGATAGAGCTGTGATGGTAAAAGATAAGCTCTCTACATACGTATCAAACGTAGATCACGATTTATTTCTGGAAGCAAATGATTTCGTTCTTGGGATGAATTCATTGAGTAGCTACAAATTTGGGGACGGAGTTCTATTTGACAAAACTCAAATCACAGTCAATGAACCCAAAAAACAAACCTCTGGAATGCTGGCAATGGAGCATGACTCTAATAGTTTTATACCAGTTACAGTAACTTTGGTTATTACCAATAATGATTCTTCAAACATTGAAATCAATCCAGGGAAAATGCTTGTAAGTGATGATAAAGGAAATTATCTCGCATACGACTCAGTTATCACTAATGACGACACTGTCGCAGTCCAATCTAAAAAAAGTGTTGTGATTAGAGCTGGAGGAAAGGCAACTATCGCAATAGTCTATGCGATGAACAAAGATAATTCTAATAATGATGTTAATAAAATTGAATTTTTAAATAAAATTTGGACAAAATGAAATAAGCACCATTCGGTGCTTTTTTAATTATAGAAAGGCAAACAATGTCAAAAATTACATTTACCATGAAGAACGAAGCTGGAGAAGATGTACTTTACTCTAGTAAAGAAATTACTACTCGTGATTATCGTGATTACCTTGTATTGAACGACTCACTCACATCAGACAAGACAGAAGTCGAAAAATTGGATCAACAATTAGGATTCATCGCCTCACTATTTGAAAATGTGACAGTAGAGCAATTGCTAGAACATACTGATTTTGCAAAAATCATTGAAGTGTTCACAGAAATTTATGCTCATCTTGTGGGTGATGTGGACCCAAAGGGGAAAAAATAGATCCTAAAAATGCATTAAAACGTTTCTACAAATTCGTTAAGGAAGTTGCTGATGGACCATATAACATGAATGTCCATGATGTGATGGAATTAAGCTGGGAAGATCTGATCGGAATTATTGATCTTGATAAAGATCAAACCGAAAATGCGTCTTTAGATCTGGCTGACATTTTTGGAGAAATGGAAGCATAAAGCCTCTTTGGGCTTTTTTGTTTGTAAAAGGAGGAAAAATGGCAGGTGGAACGCCACTAGGACAAATGTATATAGAACTAGGGCTGGACGTGTCAAAGTTCAATCCTAGCTTAACAAGTGCAAAGAACGCTGTGAAGTATTTCCAAAATAATGTCAAAGCGCTCGATAGCACATTGAAAAACAATGGTAAGAGTACAGAACTCCTAAAAGCAAAATATAAGTCTTTAGGACAGGCCATTGAAGCGCAAAAAAAAGTACTCGATCAGATGAAGCAGAACTTCGATAAACTTGATCCTGGATCTGCTAAATTTGACAAAGCCGCTGCTGATATTGAGCGAGAAAATGCAAAATTATCAGCAATGGAAGGACAACTCTACAAAGTAGAGCAAGCCTTGAAAGCTGTTGGACGTGAAAATAGCTTTTCAGGTAAAATGGAAGCCCTTGGGAAGAATTTGGTTAAAAGTGGAGACAATATCCAAAAATTTGGAAAAAATGTCTCTGACTTTGGAGGGACACTAACCAAAGGAGTAACAGCTCCATTGATTGCAAGTGCTGGATTTGCCTTAAAAGCTGCAATCGACTATGAAACTGCATTTGCAGGAGTCAAAAAGACTGTAGATGGAACACCGCAACAGTTCGATAAACTATCTGCTAGTATTCGTGAGATGGCAAAAGAAATGCCATCAAGTGCAGTTGAAATTGCAAACGTTGCGGAAGCAGCTGGACAATTAGGGGTACCAATTGGAGCAATCAAGGACTTTTCTAAGACCATGATCAATCTTGGTGTCTCTACAAACTTAAGTTCTGAAGAAGCAGCATCATCAATTGCTAAAATCGGGAATATCATGCAAGTTTCTGGGAAAGATCTGGGTACCTGGTCTGCGCATTTTGGATCAGCAGTAGTAGATCTTGGCAACCATTTTGCCACAACAGAGCGTGATATTGTCGAAATGACCAACCGTTTGGCAGCAGGCGGTAAGCTAGCTGGTTTGACTACACCAGAAATTCTTGGTCTTGCGACTGCGATGAGTAGTGTAGGTATCGAAGCAGAAGCAGGGGGAACTGCGATGAACCAGACCCTTACTGGTATCGGTAAGGCAGTAGCTGGTGTTGGTGAAGGTGCGAAAGAGAAATTAGAAGTGATCGCACAAACTGCAGGAATGACGGCAGAGCAATTCTCTACAGCTTGGAAACAAAAACCAGCAGATGCATTGCAAGCCTTTATTAAAGGTCTACAACGTGCACACGATGAAGGCAAGAATATGGACGGTATTCTTGATGAACTTGGAATGACAGGTATTCGTCAAGGTAATATGCTGAAATCTCTTGCATCTGCATCGGATAAGATGGGAGACGCTGTCCGTAGGTCAAATAGTGCGTGGAAAGAAAATACAGCTCTCACAAACGAAGCTAAGAAACGTTACGAGACAACAGAATCCCAGTTGAAGATCTTTAAGAACCAGGTGACTGATCTGGCAATTGAATTTGGTGGTCCATTGTTAAAAGCTATGAATTCAGGTTTGCAGGCTGTGAAACCATGGATTTCAAAACTGGCTGACATGGCCAAGGCTTTTAGTGAAATGAGCGAGTCTCAACAGCAAAATATCATTAAATGGGGATTGCTTGCAGCAGGCGCAGGTCCAGCCTTATCAATCCTTGGCAAAGGTATCGGAGTTATCGGAGGAATCACTAAAGGTATCGGCTTCCTCACTCAAGGTATTGGTAAAGTCGGTGATGGGCTTTCTGTATTAGGCAAGACATTCCAACTATTTAAACAAGGTAGCAGTCTTTCTTCTGCATTTAAAACTGCAACAACCGGAATCACTGCAACTAGCACTGCTGCAGAAAGTGCAGTAGCTTCTACTGGTCTATTAGCAAAAGGGATCGCACTGCTTGGGAACCCTGTCACCTGGGGAGTCCTAATAGGCGGTGTTGCTGTTGGTGTGATTGCTACAGTAGCAAAAGAAATGGCAGACGCAAACGAACGCACTCAAACGTGGGGTACAAGCGTAAGCAAACTACAGGACCAAGAATTATCACGGTTAAAATCCAAAGTCGATGAAGTCCATCAGGCTACCGTTGGATTTGGTCAAGGTGGCGCACAAGCGGTTGAAAATGTACGTAAGAGTGTGCAAGGTCTTGCTGATGATATCCAAAAAGCGATCGACAAAGATCTTGAGAAGACTCTCAAAGGTCTTGAAAAAGTTGGTGCGAGTGAAACAATCCAAAAACGTGCTGTAGCGCAAGCAGAACAGCAAAAGAAAAACATCCAGTCGATGACAGATGAGATTGTGCAGATTTATCAAAACGCATCTGACCAACACAGAAAGATCACTCGCGAAGAACAAGCGATTATCTACGACTACGAAAACCAATTTATTGACAAGCAATTATCATTGCAGAAATATTCTGCCGATGAACGTACTGCAATTATGAAAGCCATGAATGGCCAGATTAGTGATCTAAATGAAACTCAACTACGCAAAGGTACAGGAGTCGTAGCTAAATGGCTCAAAGAGGAACAGAAGCTCTATGATGAGCAAGTGACTGCATTGAAAGATGCTCACGAAAAGAGGATTTATAGCCAGTCCGAATACAACAAGGAAATGGAAAAACTAAATGCCCAACACAAGTCCAAGATGGAAGCATTTGGCCGTGAGTATGCTGCTCTTCAAAAGGAATGGAGTAAGAAAGTACCTCTTAATTTCGGTAACGACGAACAACGTAAGATGTATTTTGATCAGATGCGCAAGGATTGGGCAGAACTTGGACTTGACTATGATAAGATGATGGCCAAGGCAGACCAATTCGCCGACATCGTGGGTCGTTCGTCTGGTATGGTTGCTAAGAGCGTGCAAAATATGTCGCAGGAGACCAAAGATGCCAACAACATCTGGAATGGATTAGTATTTGATCCTAAGACTGGACAAGTCAAGACCAATGCGCAAGAGGAAGTAACTAAAGCGCTCCAAGCTGAAAATGGCTGGGAGAATATGCAGTTTATCCTCAAGCACGCAAACCTTGAGACTAACGCTAAGATGACGATCGGACAAGCACTGGTTGAGGTTGGCAAGTGGGATAGCTTAACCCCACAAGAGAAAGAGTTAGTAGTCGGTAACAACCAAGGTATGAAAGCCGTCCTTGACAGTAAAACATTGCTGGAACAGTACAACGCAATGCCAGCGGCAGTCAAGGAACTCTTGATGAAGAACACTGACTTTCTCTCATCTGGTGAACGTGCTACAGCAATCATCGAACGCTGGAACACACTCACACCAGAGCAGAAAGAACTCATCTTAAAGGATGCTGCGAGCGACAAGGCTGAACGTGTACGACTAGCAGTCGACTCACTAACTGGTATGGCCCACGTAGTTAATTTAGATGCAGAAGATAAGACCAAGAGCGCTATCGCTAGTGCGATGTCTAGCATCTTAACGTTACCAACTGACCACAAGACGGATTTGATTGCAACTCCAGACGGTGTTACCCTTGGAACTAACCAAGCTATGGGCGCTTTGGGATTGTATAACGGATTCGCAGTACCTACAAAACAATTTACTGCCGATGCAAGTAACGCAACTAACGCTGCTAACCAAGCAATTGCTAAACAGCAAGAGTGGAATAGTACACCTAGTCCAGTTAAACCGCAGTTGGGTGATCCAACTGGTGCGATAACTGCTGCACGGCAAGCTATTGAAAATCAAAACGCTTGGAATAGCACTCCAAGTCCTTTCAAGGGCATCAATGCACAAGATAATACTGCAGGCCCTGTTTGGAGCGCTCAATCAAATATCAATAGCGTTCAAGGTAAGACAGTATACATTGATGTCGTAAGGCGGATGATTGGTGGAGCAGCAGCCGCGATTGGTTTTAAAGATGGTACAGACTACCACGAAGGTGGACTTGCAATGGTCAATGACCAACGGAATGCGGTCTATAAAGAAATGGTAACTTTACCAGATGGAAGCTCGTTTATACCAGATGGACGGGATGTTGTCCTCAACCTGCCTCGTGGATCAAAAGTATTGCGAGCTGATAGAACTAAGCGACTGATGAAAAATCTTGGCTTCCCAAGATATGCAACAGGGGTCGGAATTCCGGAAGATGCCAAATTCTTGCGAGAAATGAAAAATGCAAGCCAGCAATTTTTATTTAAAGAAACATCCACAGGAAACAGCTACACTGGTGAAAATATCGTTGCTGAGATCGCAATTCTGAGAGCAAGTTTAGAAAAGATCCTTACTGCTATCCTTGAAAAACCGTCAGAAACCTATCTGGACGGTGATGTTTTAGCACAAAACAGCTATCAAAGATATTCTAAAATCATGGCTAGGGAGGGAATCTAATGTTTAACATGATTATAAATGGATTTGACACTGGATCAATCCCAAACTGCTATGTGACGGATTTCGGAGAAGACCAGACGGCCACACCAAGGGTCGAATCAAATACGATTTATGGAGCCAATGGAGATTATAATCTCTACGATGGAGCTTATGATGGGTACGATAAGACAGTAAGCTTATACGTTGTCAAAACAAGCGAAATCGAAATGATTGTAAATCAATTCAAGCCGGAAGAAAATAAAATAGAGTTTAGTCATCGGCCAGGCTCTATTTTTTATGCTGATTTCCAGAGCGCATCATTTAAACAAAACGGCTTGCATGCTTGGACTTTAGAAATCAAGTTAAAGATGCATCCATTCCGTTACTTAAATAATGATGCTGCAGTCATTTTAGCAGGTAACGGCACAGTAAACAATCCAGGAACGGTATATTCTGAACCTGTCATTACAATCGAGGGCAATGGTGATGTCTCTCTAACCATTGGGAAGCAAACCATGCAACTCACGATTGATACAAAGGCAACAATTGACTGTCGTCACAAAAAACAAAATGTTTACGACAAAAATGGAAATCTGAAAAATACATTGAGAAAACGAGGCGGTTTCTTCGAAATTGCTCCAGGTATGTCTGGGATTGCAGTTTCAGGAACGGTTTCAAAAATCACAATCAAAGGGAACTGGAGGTATAAAGTATGATCTATCTGCAAGAGGGTAATTTCCCTCTTAACGAAGCTTTTAGCTCTGAAATCGTCCAGGAAGCTAACAGCACCTATCAGCTTACCTTTAAATTTCCCACATCAGACCCCAAATGGGCATTGTTAATTCCGGAAACAGAATTAGTTGCTGATGACTTGCACGGAGAACAGTACTTTACTATCTTTGAAGTCGAAAAGCAACACGGATATGTCACAGTATACGCCAATCAAGTAGCTACATTGTTAAATGGTTATTCTATCAACAAGATCAATGTCGATCGTGTTAATGGAGCAACCGTAATGAATGCGCTTGTTGCCGGATTTAAACGAGAAACACCATTCACATTTTTTTCCGATGTGATGTCAAAACACACCCTCAATCTTAAAGATATCTCAGCGATGGAAGCCTTGGCCAAAGACAAGCACTCTATCGTTGGGCAGTGGGGTGGAGACCTTGTCCGGGATAAGTACAGTGTCCGATTGCTAGAAAATGGTGGAATCGAAAACGAATCATTGTTTGCCTACAAGAAAAACATGAAGTCGTTTCAAGAATCGAAATCCACTAAAGAGTTGAGAACACGGATCCATTTTAAAAAGGTTATCGAAGCCCACGAGGAAGGAAAGAAAGATCAGATCCTAACTGTGACCATCGATAGCCCACTGATCAATAAATACAAACATATCTATGAAGCAGATATGGAAGTACAAGATCAGGATGTAGTGGATCAAAAAACACTTGAGGAATACGGAAAGCGCTATTTCCGTGAAACTCTGTGCGACATGATCGAAGAAAGCCTTGAGATTGATGTTGTAGGTCAGGCAGATCAACCAGTACACATGTTTGACATTGTGAGCCTCTTCCATGAGGACTATGATGTAGACTTGCGTAAAAAGATCACGAAATACAAGTTTAATCCAATGAGCATCAAACTTGTCAGCATCGGTTTCGGTGAAGTTGCCAGAACTTTAGCAGACTCTATTTCGGGAATGGTCAACGATTCCGTTGATAAGAAAATGAAGTCTTATGATGCTGAATACGAAGCGAAAGTGCAGAAGCTTGTAGATAATGCTAATGCTGAGTATGACAAGCAAGCAAAAGAGCTGGAACATAAAATCACAGATGGGATCGAACAAGCCAAAGCGCAAGCTGAAGTAGTCAAGCAAGAAATTTCAGCACAAGTCACTCAGAAGATCGCAGCAGCAAACCAAGCAAACAAGAATGAAATTGTAGAAGAGTTTAAAGCTCAGTACAATGGCATCGAAGTTAAGATGCAAGGTTTGAAAACTACTACTGATCAATTAAAGACTAGCGATGCTGATATCCAGAAGTTGATCAATGATTTCAAGGCTCAAACGCAAAGCCAATTTGTTGGGATCCAAGGCGCACAATCACGCTTTGAGCAGACCACAGAAAAAGCCATCTCTGACCTGACCAATGTCACAAATGGCAAGGCAGATCGCTCTTATGTTGAGCAGACAGTGGCAGGAGTCAAAGAAGAGTTCACAACTCTAAAAGTTGGTTCAAGGAACTACGCTGAAGACTATGATTTCACTCGTGGTCTGTGGTTTTTTGCTCATGGAGATTCAAGTGATTCAACTGGTACAGCAGAAAATGGAGTCTATACTATTTCAGGTAGTACAAACACTTGGAAGCAAGCACAGTTATTCTCTAGCACTGCACCAAGCTGGGCAACATCAAAAACAACTGCTCTAGACTATCTAGAAAAAGGCGAGCCTTACACACTTTCTTTTTATGCTAAAAGAAACAGTGGATCAGGTACAGTTTGGGCTTCTTTGCGTGAGAACCATAAATCTGGAGACAATCCAGAAAGAATCTATGCTCAATTTCAATTGACTGATGAATGGAAAATGTTCAAAGTTTCTGTTCCAGCTTTAGAAAAAAGCGATGAGTTTGATTTTTGGCGCATCATTATCGGATATAGTGAAGCAGGTTCGATTTCGTTTAAAAAGGTAGAGCTAACACAAAGCACTACCAGAACAGACGCAGGACCTGCTCCAGAAGATCAGGAAGCCATTATCACAAATGCTTCAGCATCTTTTGAACGTACAGCACAAGGTCTCAAAACTCAAATAACAGCACTTGAACAATACACAGGAGAAAGTGGAATCCTTGAAACAAGGTTGAAGCGATACACAGAAGAGCAGACAAGCAACACCCTGAAGACTATTCGTGAGAATCTATCTGAGAATTATATTTCCAAGAATAAGTACACAGAAGACTCTGAGGGAATCACAAGAAGAATTGAAGCTCTAGGAAGTCAGATTGACCAAGAAAACCTTGTGAAATTAGCTGATAGCTTAACTGAATATACAGCGCCCAACAATGGGTCAACCAGAATTGCATCAGTAGAGAACGGGACTTTCAAAATGAAAGTGTCTGGATCTCCTGCAAATTCCTATACATGGGCAGGCCCCACATTCCCATTGTATATCAACAAAATGACTCAAGGGGAATACTACTCATTAGGTTTTGAATATCAAGTGAGAAGTGATGTTGAATGTGATAAAGGCATAGCAGTGACGCTTAAACGACATTCAAACAATAAGCAAGTATTCGGGAAGAGTTTTGCAGACAAAACAACTTCAAAAGATACATGGTTGAAAGCTGAGTTCACATTCCTGGCAACTGATTTTGAATTTGACTCATCCGGAAGTTTCCCTCTATACTTCTACGCAGTCAACAATGCACACTTTTGGATTCGTAAGCCAATTTTAGTCAAAGGGCCTAAAGTTCCAGCATACAAACCAAACAGCTTGGATACAATCAACTCACGAATTGAGAGCAAACTTGCTGAATACAAGCAGACTGTTGATGGTCAATTCTCAACATTCTCAACTGAGTTTGGGAATAATCTGAGATATGCCACAGAAGGGTTAAACAATAAACTTGCAACCCAGGAACAGGCACTTACTAACAAGATTGAAGAGCAAGCACACTCAACAGATGTCAAACTGGCAACTCAAGCAGATGAGACAAACAAGAAATTATCTAGTCAAAATTCTGTCCTCAATGACAAGTTAGATGATTTCAAGGACAGCATCAACGGGCGCTTTGCGAATTATCAGCAAACAGTTGATGGGCAAGTGGCAACGATCATCAGCCAATTTGATGGAGTTTTGAAAAAAACAGACATCAACATCACAGATGGTCAGATCTCATTTGGCACAGGCAAGAGCATCAATGGAAGGACCATCAGCTCCTTGCTGGTACAAGAACCGGAAGCAATTGCTTTGATCGCTCAATTGATCAAGGTAAAAGGTGACATGGTAGTTGATGGATCCATTTTAGGCCGTCATATTGCAAGCGAAAGCGTGGAAACCGGCCATATGAAAGCCGGTTCAGTCACCACACCGATTTTAGCTTCGAACTCAGTAACAGCTGATAAAATGCTAGTAGATTCTGCCATGATTAACAAGCTGGTATCTAATCAAGCGTTTATCAGAGAATTAATGGCCCAAAAAGCCTTTATCACTCAACTTGCTTCGATTGACATTTCTGCAGAGCGTATTAAAGGCGGAAGACTCGAATCAAATACTGGATCTCTGGTATTTGATTTAGATAACAGTGCGATGAATATGTTGACTGACACAGCAGTTATCAGACGTGTTTTCAACAACTTTCCTACTCAGTTTATTAGATATGGAACGCATATCGAAAACGGGAACAGATTTTCAAAAACCATCATCGGGTCAAACCGTGATGGTACGGAAAATAGTGGGAACAGGACATTTAGTGGTATTGAAATCTACAACAGCACGAATGAAAATGTTGAAGATTATACTAAGTTTTATGCAGATAAATTGTATTTACAACACAGTGAATACAAGCAAGGTTGGATCATTCAAAATGCTGGTAAACCTAGAATTGCACCGCTAAATGGTACAACATATTCCGAAATGATTGCATCTGATTTTAGAATGATCTACACAGCAGATGGTAATCACAGAAGTGTTGGAACTTATTTATGGGATCTGCTCACATGTTTTGGTATCCTGCAAAAATATGGCTGGGATCTTAAAAACAGTGCTGCTCAAAGACACATCGGTGGTGTTCTTTCGAAATATAACTACAGATAGGAGCTGTAATGAACGAAAATAACTATGTAGCAATCATCACAGAACTGGCAAATCAATCAATGAGGCCGAATTTAAGGTTCGACTCACTGAGTCACAACAACTTGTAGCGCAACTTGCTCAGGAAGTTGAAAGCTATCGCTCTATCCTTGAATCTGATAAAGATTTGAAGGATCTTTTTGAAGAAATCAAAAATAAAAACGAGGTAACTAAATAATGGATTATAAAGTACAATTTAAATCATACGATGCAGTAGCTAACACTACTAAAGTAGCAATCAAGCAAGACTTCCCGTACCGTGTCTTTGAGGAAATTTTGCCAACAAATCGCATGACCGAAGATGATGCGACACTGGTTGAAGCAGTATTGAACATCGTGCGCATGGAGCTTGATACATCTGGCGCAGTCGTAGCGATCAAGAAAGAGCTAGACAAATCTGTCGAAGCTAACAATGATGCTATTGCTAAAATCCAAGCTCTAACCAAAGACAACGAAGAAAAAGCGAACCAAATCCAGAAGATCAAGGACGTTGCTGATTGGAATCTTTTAGCTCGTGTAACAGATATTGACAATCCGATGGACCCTACAATCTTTAAGCGTGGACTTGAGTTAGTAGATCTTGGACAAGTTGGTAAAACATATCAACCACAAGAAATCTTTACGGTTGAAGATCCAAACCACACAGAAGCGTTTGGAGAAGGTAAGCGTGTCATGATCCAAGTGACCGAACCATTTACTTATCAGGGCGAAACCTTGGATCAATTAAACAGCCTTTTCCAAAATGGTAAGATTGGCATCTGGAAGTGGACCAAGCCAAAAGAAGAGAAGGAAGAGAAGCCAGGACAACCTTCTGGTGACCTTGAAACTCAACCAGTGGCTACAGCTACACCACAACCAGCACTTTAATCAGAAAGGGGCGTGATCTATGATCCACTTTACACCAGAAGATATCTCGATGATGGTCGGATTTGTCGGGATCTTACTTGGAATTTATGGAAATTTTAAAGGAAGTGTCGTGGCACAAGAAAAACGCATGGTCGTTATCGAGAAAGACATCGAAAACATGCGTGATTTTCGTCTAACGGCAGTAAGACGACTTGATAACCACGATGAACAAAATAAGTCTCTATTGATCCTCGCAGAGCAGGTCAAGGCCTTGAGCGAGGACATGAAAGAACTTAAAGCATTAATTCAAAACAAAAATAATTAATAAGAGGTAACACTATGAAAATCAACTGGAATGTACGTTTGAAAAATAAAAACTTTTGGCTTGCCCTTGTACCAGCCTTAGCCTTGCTATTCCAAGCATTCGCCGATATTTTTGGCATCAAATTGGAATTCGGGCAAACGATTGATAAAGTTCTTGTATTTATCAATGTGCTATTTGCCTTCCTTGTGCTTGTCGGGATTGTTAACGACCCAACTACCACAGGATTGAGTGATAGTACACGAGCATTAGGTTATGAAGAACCTAACCAAGATTAATATTTTCGTACTAGCGACTATCTTCTTTTGGATAGTCGCTTTTGATTTTAGAAAGGATTGAAAAAACATGAGTGTACAACAATCTATAGTTAACGGTTTTACAAGCCGTCGTGGGCTGATTACATATTCGATGTTAGGTTCTCGCAACGGTTCAGATGGGACAGGGGATTGCTCTGGTATCATGTCGCAAGTATTGAAAGAATCGGGTATCCCAATTCAAGGTTTGCCGTCAACAGTGACACTTGGACAGCAACTCGCAAATAACGGCTTCTATCGTGTGAGCCGTAACCAACCATGGGACGCTCAAATGGCCGATATTATTCTAATGTCATGGGGTGCTGATATGTCTTCATCTGGTGGCGCTGGTGGGCATGTCGGAGCGATGATCGATGATACATACTTCATTTCTTGCGACTATTCGACACAAGGAGCAGTCGGACAAGCTATCAATACCTATCCTTGGAACGACTACTACAGCTGGAATAAACCAGCTTATATCGAGGTTTGGCGATATGCTGATACGGCACCACAGACCAACAATCAAGCGAACACAGCCGTCCAAGCGAAAGATAAGGCCTTTTACCAAGCAAACGAAGTTAAATACGTCAACGGTATCTGGCAGATCAAGTGTGATTACCTAGCACCAGTAGGCTTTGACTGGACCGAAAACGGTATTCCCTTGTCTTTGGTAAACTGGGTTGACAAGGATGGAAACAACTTGCCGGACGGTGCGGACAAAGACTTCAAAGCTGGAATGTTTTTCAGTTTTGAACTAGACGAAGCCCATATCACAGATACCGGCAAGGGCGGATATTATGGTGGTTACTATTGGCGCTTGTTTGAATTTGGCCAATTTGGACCAGTCTGGCTTTCGTGTTGGGACAAGGACGATTTGGTGAATTATTATAGCTGAGGTGGTGAATTATGCGCATTAATTCAACGAACCTAAAACAATTTGAAGGAGGGGCAGTCGTCAAGCAAGGCGACTCTGCCTCACTTTTTGGATATGAGCTACTGGACGAGCAAATGCGCCCTATTAGTGATCTAAACGGCAAAAATGCTACAATACGAATCTTTAATCAAAAAGGAAAGGCTACATTTGAGAGTACAGTAGATAATTCAAAAGTTACTTTTAAAATAAGCAAGCCCCTACCGATTGGATCTTATTTGGTAGAAGTCGTTTGTGACGGGTATATTTTCCCAAGTGACCGCTCGACACGTTTGGAAATCACACGTTCAGCAGACGAATTTACAAGCGTGGAAGTTCTTTCGCTTGTAAGAAACGATGTCAAGACTGAAATCGACAAGTACATTGCAGAACATCCAAATAGACCACAGACGGAAGAACTCCCAGATCTAACCGTACTATATAACCTAGCTAAAATTTAAAAGGAGAAATAAATGACTTTAAACACACAAAACCTCACACAATTTGCACAGGCCGTTGGTGCTGACGTAAAAGAAATCAAGACCACGCTTGCTAATAAAGCTGACAAGTCTGAGCTTGGTCAAGGCGGGATCACACAACAACAATTGGAAACAGCAATTCAAGGGGTGAAAACCGCAATCCTTGGCGAGGGTGTGCCAGAAGAACTTGACACTCTCAAAGAAATCGCAGACCGTATTGCTAACAGTGCAGGATCAGCAGATCAGGCTATCGTGTCTAAAATGACAGAGCTTGGTCAAAAATTTACTGACTTGGAAAATACCGATTTTGCACAGATTTATAATACCGCTAAAAATACCCTCTAAGGAGGTGAAGCATGGATAAACTAAAACAAGTTATTCAGGCGATTGGGGTTGATATAGGTGTGCTTCAAGGACAACAGGCTTCATTTTTATCAACCTCTAAAGCATACGAACTATTTCCAACCTATACAACCTTGCAATCCCAGATGGCCAATAACATCAAAGACAAGCACCTTGAATTGGGTCTGGATGCATTGATTGATACAAAATTGGCAAATGGCGGTGATCCATTCGTAACACGCTCTAAAATCCCGACAATCGACACAAGCCAACTGGCCAGCAAAAACGATCTTGAGGAATTAAAGCGTTCGGTAGGATCTGGTGGCAGTGCTGGAACGGAATTAAAAGGTCAAGGCTTCCCGTATAATCTAAACGCTGACATCGGTACAATTTATACTGATACCACGGCTAAAAACGGAGCGGTGAAGTGGATCAAGAAAGGCTCCGGAACCGGCTCTAACGCTTGGTCGGTCTTGTTTGGAGATGTCAAAATTAAACCAAGAAATATCAACTCAAATCAAACTAATGCGTATGTCGAGTTTAGACGTATAAACTCCACGGTTGAGATCGGCTTTGGTGGCCTCTCTTGGGGTTGGTTTGGAATCGTGAGACGAGGTGCGCCCAGCTACGTTCCACAAGGCTCTGACCGTGAGCGAAACGTGGTGATCTTAAACGTCGGTGGTATACCCGTCGGTTTTCGTGCGACTAACTCAAAACTGGGTATTATGACAAATGACAAAGGCAAGCGCCTTGGCACTTTCTATCTAGGTGGGCCGGGTGACGGCAACCAGCTACGCTTACAATTCGATGACCCAGTGCCAACAGATCGTGATATCGGAGACTTGCGGTTTACTGATATGTCATATATCACAGATGACCCGTGGCCAGAAACTCTATAATACATAAGACACACACCCCCTCAATTCGAGGGGGCTTTTTTTATTGTGCTTATAACGGCAATTATTAAAATTGTCCGTTGTAACCTCAATCGAATGACTATGTTTTTTTGATTCTCTGCTATAAGCAATGGGTCTTTACATCAAAAAAAGTGATGATTAAATAACCATCACTTTTTGTTTTTTAACTGATTGGCGTATTCTGTCATTTTAATTGCGTGTTTCAAACGCATATTCATAATATCAGAAATACCATTCTTATATTTGTCTACAGCTTGGGTGGATAATCCACAATTTTTACTAATAGAATAGGCTGTGGCATTTTCTAGCAGCCATTTAATAGCATTGATATCAACTAACATATTTACCTCACAAAAAACCAAATGATCACTACGATCAACAGAAGCCCTAAAATAAACTCAAGTTTTTCTCTAGCTGTGGTTTTTTTAACATTAAATTTTACTTTCATCACGATACCTGTTATAATTAAAGCAAGCCCCACCAAGGGGCGGATAGTGATTGCTCACTATCCGAATTCGATGTGCCACTCAATGCTTATGATGAACAAGTTGATTTTGACTACTAGCTTATTCGTCTTAGCTTTGATTGGCTTTTTTCTTCGCCTTAACATTTATTTTTCCTTTCTTTAGTTTCCTTGTCTAAGGTTTCCTCCTTAACCTTATGTATATATTATACAACTAAAGTTGTATTAAATCAAGAGATTTTACTAACTTTTTTTAAAAAAATAAAAGATTTTTTCCTATTAAATAGCTTCATTCTATATCTCTTTTATAATTAAGCTTGAACTTTCTTGGAACCTATGCTAAACTAGTAATACAAATGATGAGCCGTGAAAGTTTTAGAAGTCAGTACCTAAAACAGACCCTAAAACCTAAAAACAGCTATATAATTGAGTTTTAGAAACTCCCACCGGCTCCATATTTTTATTCATGGAAGATTACTCAAGAGGCTTAAGAGGCCGTGTTGGAAACGCGGTAGGCGTGTAATAGCGTGCGTGGGTTCGAATCCCATGTCTTCCGTTGTTGAGACATCATTGTGTAGCAGTGGTGTTTTTTTGTACAAAAAGGAGTTACCAAAGGAGGCACCAAAATAGACAATGCAGAAAGGAGAAAAAGTGATTACACAGCTAGATACCAAATCAGTCTATACCTTTATGGAAAGCCTAGTGACCATAAAAGACTATGTCCAAGTGGCTAAAAGCATGGGGTATGGCGCATTGGGAATCATGGATGTAGATAATTTGTATGGTGCTTATGAATTTATCGAAGCCTGTCAGGCCCACAACCTCAGCCCCTTGGTCGGTTTAGAAATTGGACTAAAAGTAGACAATGAAACCATTCCGTTTCGGATGATGGCCCTGTCAACGAAAGGCTACCAGAATCTGATGAAGATGTCGACCGTCAAAATGATGGGGAAAAACAATTGGGAAGATGTGAAGCACCTCACAGAAGGAGTAGCGGTCATTGTCCCAGCGCCTTTTGCTCATGAAGACATACCGCTTGATCTAGATTACTTCATCGGAGTTTTTGCGGCTACGCCGGTCCAAGAGTTTAGCCACCCTGTGCTTCCTCTTCATACTGTGCGTTTTTTTGAGGCGGAAGATATGGAAGCCATGCAGATGCTCGCGGCCATCAAGGACAATCAAAGCTTGACAGAAACAGGACAAATTGATCCTAGAACTGTCCTAAAAACTCCTCAGGATTTACAGAATGATTTTGCTGAGCGATTTCCGCAAGCCATCACAAATCTTGAAAAACTTGTCCAAGGGATTCAATACGACATTGATACTCAGTTGAAATTGCCTCGCTTTAATCCTCAGAAACCAGCTGTTGAGGAATTGAGAGAATTAGCTCAAGTGGGTCTTCTTCGAAAGAACTTGACCAGTCCGGTCTATCAAGAACGTTTGGATCATGAATTAGACATTATTCACCAAATGGGCTTTGATGATTATTTCTTGATTGTCTGGGATCTTCTTCGTTTCGGACGAAGTCAAGGATATTATATGGGAATGGGGCGTGGGTCTGCTGTAGGCTCACTGGTAGCTTATGCCCTGGAGATTACAGGGATTGATCCAGTGGAGAAGAACCTCCTGTTTGAGCGCTTTTTAAATGTGGAGCGCTATACCATGCCGGATATTGATATTGATATTCCTGATATCTATCGTCCAGAATTTATCCGTTATGTGAGAGACCGTTATGGGAGTTACCATGCAGCTCAGATCGTGACCTTTTCAACCTTTGGGGCCAAACAAGCCATTCGAGATGTCTTTAAACGTTTTGGGGTACCAGAGTACGAATTAACCTCCATTACCAAGCGGATTGGCTTTAGGGATACACTGACGACAGCGTATGAACAGAATCTAGCTTTTCGACAAGTGATTCATAGTCGAGCAGAATTTGAACGTGGCTTTGAAATTGCCAAAAGAATTGAGGGCCAACCTAGACAGACCTCGATCCATGCGGCGGGTGTTGTGATGAGTGACCAGGATTTGACGGATCACATTCCTCTCAAGTATGGAGAAGACATGTTTGTCACCCAGTACGATGCTCATGCGGTTGAAGCCAATGGTCTATTGAAGATGGACTTTTTGGGTCTGCGAAACTTAACCTTTGTTCAGAAAATGAAGGAAGCCGTCTATGAAAAGTACCAAGAAGAGATCGTGATTGAAGCCATTGATTTAGAAGATCCAGAAACCTTGGCCTTGTTTACTGCTGGGGATACCAAGGGGATTTTCCAATTTGAACAGGCTGGAGCCATTCGCCTCTTGAGACGAGTGAGACCCAATCATTTCGAAGAAGTGGTAGCGACCACCTCTCTCAATCGTCCAGGCGCTAGTGATTACATTGACAATTTCGTCAAAAGAAAGCATGGCCAGGAAAAAGTTGAGATTTTAGATCCAGCTATTGAAGCAATCTTACGGCCCACATATGGGATCATGCTATACCAAGAGCAGGTCATGCAGGTTGCCCAGCGTTTTGCAGGTTTTAGCCTAGGGAAAGCCGATATCTTACGTCGGGCTATGGGCAAAAAAAATGTGGCTGAAATGCACAAGATGGAAGACGATTTTGTCGCAGGTGCTCTTAAACTTGGGCATACGGAAGAAAAAGCCAAAGAGGTCTTTGCGATCATGGAAAAATTCGCAGGCTATGGGTTTAACCGTTCTCATGCCTATGCCTATTCTGCCTTGGCCTTTCAGATGGCCTATTTCAAGGTCCATTATCCAGATGTTTTCTTTGATGTCATGCTCAATTATTCGAGTAGCGATTATCTGACAGATGCTCTCCAGTTTGATTTTAAAGTCGCGCCATTATCCATCAATACCATCCCTTACAGAGATAAGTTCCAGGATCGAAAAATCTACTTAGGAATGAAAAATATCAAGGGACTCCCGAGAGATTTAGCGTATTGGATCATTGATAATCGTCCCTTTGAAAGTGTCGAAGATTTCATTTTACGACTCCCCAATCAGTATCATAAATTACCTCTGTTAACACCTTTAGTGGAGCTTGGATTGTTTGATATTTTTGAAAAAAATAGGCGCAAGGTGCTTCACAATTTGCCGAATTTGTTTGTCTTTGCTGATGAGCTAGGTAGTTTATTTGCAGATTCTAACTATTCCTGGACAGAAGCAGAGGACTTTAGCCAGGCTGAAAAATATGAGAAGGAAGAGGCCATTATTGGGATCGGACTCAGTACCCACCCATTGGTTGCGATTGGGCAAACGAGTCCCTACGAGATCCAACCAATTTCTCAACTCATACAAGGAGAGCAGGCGCGAATTCTCATAGAGGTGCAAGCCATCCGGACCATTCGAACCAAGTCGGGTGATCTCATGGCTTTCTTACAAGTCAGTGATACCAAGAAAAAATTGGATGTGACCCTTTTCCCTGAAACCTACAATCGATTTTCCTCCTTGATAAAAGAAGGTGGCTTTTATTACTTGACAGGGAAGATACAAGAGCGTGATGGGCGCTTGCAGATGATTCTAGCAGAGGCACAACTGGCAACCAATGAAAAGTTCTGGATCCAGTTGCTCGATCATCGTCAGGATAAAACGATTCTTTCTATCTTGAAAAAATATCCGGGCCCATATCCTGTGATATTACGCTATGAAGACGAGAAAAAAACTCTTCAATTGAGGGGCTATACAGTCCAGAAAAACAAAGAATTGGAAGATGAACTAAAGAATCTCGTTATGAAAACGATTTATCGGTAAAAACTGCGAAAAATACGAGAATTTTAGTCTTCTTTGTGTTATAATTACGTAGAATGTAAAAGAAAAAAAGGAGCAAACAACGAAATGAAACGTATTGCTGTTTTAACTAGTGGTGGAGATGCCCCTGGAATGAACGCTGCCATCCGTGCAGTTGTTCGTCAAGCAATTTCAGAAGGAATGGAAGTTTTCGGTATCTATGATGGATATGCGGGAATGGTTGCTGGTAAAATTCAGCCCCTTGACGCCTCATCTGTTGGAGATATTATTTCCCGTGGTGGTACCTTCCTTCATTCAGCTCGTTACCCTGAATTCGCACAACGCGAAGGTCAATTAAAAGGGATCGAGCAATTGAAGAAACACGGGATCGAAGGTGTTGTCGTTATTGGCGGAGATGGTTCTTACCATGGTGCGATGCGCTTGACTGAGCTTGGATTCCCAGCTGTTGGTCTTCCTGGTACGATCGACAACGATATCGTCGGAACTGACTTTACAATTGGTTTTGATACGGCAGTCACAACTGCAATGGACGCGATCGATAAGATCCGTGATACTTCATCTAGTCACCACCGTACTTTCGTAATTGAAGTTATGGGACGTAATGCTGGAGATATCGCTCTTTGGGCAGGGATTGCATCTGGTGCAGATGAAATCATCATCCCTGAAGAAGGATTCAAGATCGAAGAAGTTGTTGAGAGCATCAAAGAAGGTTACGCAAAAGGTCGTACCCACAACATCATTATCTTGGCTGAAGGCGTGATGTCTGCAGATGAATTTGGTCAAGCTTTGAAAGATGCTGGAGATACAAGTGACCTTCGTGTGACTGAGCTTGGGCATATCCAACGTGGTGGTTCACCAACTGCGCGTGACCGTGTTCTTGCTTCACGTATGGGAGCACACGCTGTTAAATTGTTGAAACAAGGAATCGGTGGTGTAGCAGTTGGTATCCGTAATGAAAAAATGGTTGAAAACCCAATCCTTGGTAAAGCAGAAGAAGGAGCCCTCTTTAGCTTGACAGAAGATGGTAAGATTGTGGTAAACAATCCACATAAAGCTGATCTTGGTCTTGCCGAGTTGAACCGTAGCTTGTCTTCAATCTAATTTTATTTCATAAATTCGTTAACCTTGTCTTAAAAAGACAGATATATTTAAAAAGGAGTCATATATATCATGAACAAACGTGTAAAAATCGTTGCAACTTTGGGTCCTGCGGTAGAAATCCGTGGTGGTAAAAAATTTGGTGAAGATGGATACTGGGCTGAAAAACTGGACGTTGAAGCTTCAGCACAAAACATTGCTAAATTGATCGAAGCTGGCGCTAACACTTTCCGTTTCAACTTCTCACACGGTGACCACCAAGAACAAGGTGAACGTATGGCGACTGTTAAACGTGCAGAAGAAATCGCTGGTAAAAAAGTTGGTTTCCTTCTTGATACTAAAGGTCCAGAAATCCGTACTGAATTGTTCGAAGGCGAAGCTAAAGAGTACTCATACAAAACTGGTGAACGTATTCGCGTTGCTACAAAACAAGGCATCAAATCAACTCGTGACGTTATCGCATTGAACGTTGCTGGTGCGCTTGACATCTTTGATGACGTTGAAGTTGGACACCAAGTATTGGTTGATGATGGTAAATTGGGTCTTCGCGTTGTAGAAAAAGATGCTGCAAAACGTGAATTTGTTGTTGAAGTTGAAAACGACGGTATCATTGCTAAACAAAAAGGTGTGAACATCCCTAACACTAAGATTCCTTTCCCAGCACTTGCTGAACGCGATAACGACGATATCCGCTTCGGTTTGGAACAAGGTATCAACTTCATCGCGATCTCATTCGTACGTACTGCAAAAGACGTAAATGAAGTTCGTGCAATTTGTGAAGAAACTGGTAACGGTCACGTTCAATTGTTTGCGAAGATCGAAAACCAACAAGGTATCGATAATTTAGATGAAATCATTGAAGCTGCAGACGGTATTATGATTGCTCGTGGTGACATGGGTATCGAAGTACCATTTGAAATGGTTCCAGTTTACCAAAAAATGATTATCACTAAAGTGAATGCTGCTGGTAAAGTTGTTATCACTGCAACAAACATGCTTGAAACAATGACTGAAAAACCACGTGCAACTCGTTCTGAAGTATCTGACGTTTTCAACGCTGTTATCGATGGTACTGATGCTACAATGCTTTCAGGTGAATCTGCAAACGGTAAATACCCACTTGAGTCAGTTACAACAATGGCTACAATTGACAAGAACGCTCAAACACTTTTGAAAGAATACGGACGTTTGAACTCAGATTCATTTGAACGTAACTCTAAGACAGAAGTTATGGCTTCAGCTGTTAAAGATGCTACAAACTCAATGGACATCAAATTGGTTGTAACTCTTACTAAGACTGGTCACACAGCACGTTTGATTTCTAAATACCGTCCAAATGCTGATATTTTGGCATTGACATTTGACGAATTGACAGAACGTGGATTGATGTTGAACTGGGGTGTTATCCCAATGTTGACAGAAGCTCCATCATCAACCGATGACATGTTTGAAATTGCTGAACGTAAAGCAGTTGAAGCTGGTCTTGTACAATCTGGTGATGATATTGTTATCGTTGCAGGTGTGCCACTTGGTGAAGCTGTTCGTACAAACACAATGCGTATCCGTACAGTACGTTAATAGACAATTATATCTGAAAGCCTTGTTGGTTGATCTGAAAGGATTGACCGCGAGGTTTTTCTTTTTCTTCTGGTTTGTGTTGATAAGAATTCTCACTAATGCTTACTTTCTCTTTTTTAAAGATCAAAAAAATGGTATAATAAACAAAAAGGAAGGGAGACATACATGCCAAGGAGAGATTTAATTAGAAATGTCATCATTGTCGGTGTTCTGGTTTTAGCACTGATTTTGCTTCGTATCTTTGTATTTCATCCATTTAGTATCAATGATAAGATGGCCAATGCTTCTGTGAAAAATGGAGATCTTGTGGTAGCGACTAGAAATGCTCAGGTAGATCGCAGTGATTTGGTCTTATACAAGGTCGGTGGAAAAGAATACCTTGGACGTGTTATTGCCAAAGAAAACGATGAAGTCAGCTACGTAGATGACGTCCTCTATTTGAATGGACAGGCAACACCAGAACCTTACCTGAATAAAATGCTGAACAAACATCTAGCTGCTCCAACGAGTAATGGGTATTATACTGATGATTTCTTTTTATCAGAGTTAAAAGGGACCAAGGCTGGTCGTGTACCATCCGATACCTTTCTAGTCTTAAATGATAACCGTGGGGATACAGAAGATAGTCGTGAGTTTGGTTATATCCATAAAAATCAGATCGAAGGAGTCGTGAATCTACGTCTCTACCCTCTCAATAAATTTGGATTTATAAAAGTTGAAGAATAGCCGAAAGGCTATTTTTTCTTACAAAAAAACTACTGCAAAAAAGAATTGCAGTAGCTTTTTATTCTGGTTAGATTGAGGTAGAGGGTTCTATTTTTTCTGTTTACTGGTAATTTGGTGAAAGACCTTTTGCCAGTGTTCATGACGCCGCCAGAGACTGGTATGGATCTGGTCATTTAACTCATAGCGAATCAATTTGGTCTTTTGACTGATAGATTCAATTTCGAAATTCTTAAAGGGAATTTGATGTTCTTCCTGCAAACGGACCAGGTCCTCTTTGTGGCTTTCTTGGCCATACTCATTGATGAGGGTGAAGTTGTCTGCTAGGAGGGTTTGGTATTCCTGCTGAGCCTGCAAGCGTTCCTCATAGGTCTTTAATTTGAGAAGGACATTGTCCAGAATCTCATCTTCAGGGATAGAACTTGGCTCCACATGGACATCGATATCAAAGACGCCAAACTGTTCCTTGAGAAGGCGCTCGACCTCTTCGGTAATAGCATGGCTCTCATAAACAGAGAGGTCTGGATTCATTTCGATGACGACATCTAGGTAAATGTTGCTTCCGTAAGTCCGTCCCCGTTGGGATTTGACCCGGCTGACCTTTGGCAATTCCAGAATAGCCGCCTTGTATTTATCCAGGAGACTTTCATCAAAACCATCGGAGAGGCTGAAGGAGGATTCAATGAAAATGTCGTAGGCAGTTTTTAGGATAAAGAAGGTAATAACGATGGCCACTAATTGGTCCACAATCGGATAGTTAAGAGCACTAGCTCCAATCGCAACAGAGGTTCCTAAAGAAGTGACCACGTCAGACAGGTTGTCTTTGGCAGCTGCCTTGAGGGCCTTGGATTGAGCTTTCTTAGCTAAAGTCCGGTTATAAAGATAGACCGCAAACATGACAAGGGCTGATCCAACTCCGACAATGGCCCCTAAAGGATCAATGACAGTGGTTTCCCTACTGAGGATTTTCTGAACGGTATCTCGTAGGACATCGAAGCCCACATAAAACATGATGATGGAAGTTACCAGGCTAGCTAGATCTTCAATCTTCCAATGACCAAATCGGTGGTCGCGGTCAGCTGGCTGGCGGGCCATGCGAATGCCGATGAGAAGGGCGACGTTACTGATAATATCGGATAAGTTATTAAAACCATCCGCGACCAAACTGGAGGAGTGAAGGAGATGTCCTGTTGCTAATTTAGCTGCGGAAAGAATCAGGTAGGCGACAATACTGATCAGGGCTCCACGTTCGGCTAGTTTTAAATTACTTTGTGATTGATTCACTGATAACTCCTCCAGACTTCTGTAGATTTCCTCCTAAGCGAAAAACTTGGATCGTTGTTGATGAGGAAATATTCGTTCTTCTTAAGCCTTTATTATAGCCTTTTTGAGTGCAAAATTCAAATGATGCCAACTGTTTCCAAAAGGAGAAAGGGCGAAAATGTGGTATAATAGAACGATTGAATGAATGAGGAGTATGAGATGAATCCTTTATTGAATGGTATGAATGATCGCCAAGCAGAGGCGGTCCAAACGACAGAAGGTCCCCTCTTGATCATGGCGGGGGCTGGTTCTGGTAAGACACGTGTCTTGACCCACCGCATCGCTTACTTGATCGATGAAAAAATGGTCAATCCTTGGAATATCTTGGCTATTACCTTTACCAATAAAGCCGCTCGGGAGATGAAGGAGCGGGCTTATCAATTGAATCCAGCCACCCAAGATTGCTTGATCGCCACCTTCCACTCCATGTGTGTGCGTATCCTCCGTCGAGATGCGGATCACATTGGCTACAATCGCAATTTTACCATTGTTGATCCAGGTGAGCAACGGACCTTGATGAAGCGCATCTTGAAGTCCTTGAATTTGGATCCTAAGAAATGGAATGAACGGACCATTTTGGGAACTATTTCCAATGCCAAAAATGACTTGATCGATGAAGTGGCCTATGCTGCCCAGGCTGGAGATATGTATACCCAGATTGTCGCCAAGTGCTATGAGGCTTACCAAAAGGAACTCCGTCAGTCAGAAGCAGTAGACTTTGATGATTTGATTATGCTGACCTTGCGTCTTTTTGATCAGCATCCAGATGTGCTGACCTATTACCAGCAGAAGTTCCAATACATCCATGTAGACGAGTATCAAGATACCAACCATGCCCAATACCAGTTGGTCAAACTCTTGGCTTCACGCTTTAAAAATATCTGTGTCGTTGGGGATGCGGACCAGTCTATTTATGGCTGGCGGGGAGCAGATATGCAGAATATCCTGGACTTTGAGAAGGATTATCCTGATGCCAAGGTCGTTTTGTTGGAGGAAAATTATCGTTCCACTAAGACGATCTTGCAAGCAGCCAATGATGTCATCAAAAACAATCGCCACCGCCGTCCTAAGAATCTCTGGACACAAAATGAAGACGGGGAAGAAATTGTCTATTACAGGGCTAATGATGAGCAGGATGAAGCTGTCTTTGTTGCTAAAACGATTGAAGAGCTTAGTCGCGAAGCTGGCTACAAACACCGTGATTTTGCCGTTCTCTACCGGACCAATGCTCAGTCACGGACCATTGAAGAAGCGCTTCTCAAGTCCAACATTCCCTACACCATGGTGGGGGGCACCAAGTTCTACAGCCGAAAGGAAATTCGGGATGTCATTGCTTATCTGAACTTGATTGCCAACCTCAGTGACAATATCAGTTTTGAGCGCATTATCAATGAACCCAAGCGGGGAATCGGGCCAGGTACAGTGGATAAGATTCGCGACTTTGCCCAAATGCAAGAGTCCTCACTCCTAGATGCTTCAGCCAATATCATGCTCTCTGGCATCAAAGGAAAGGCAGCCCAAGCCATCTGGGACTTTGCCAATCTCATTCTTGATTTGAGAGAAAGATTGGACCAGCTGACCATTACAGAATTGGTCGAAGAAGTCCTTGACAAGACGGGCTATATGACGGCTCTAACCAATCAGGGGAATTTGGAAAGTCAGGCCCGCATCGAGAATATCCAAGAGTTCCTGTCTGTTACCAAGAATTTTGATGAAAACGGGGAAACCGTCGACGACGAATCAGGCGTGGAAACCTTGAGTCGTTTCTTGAACGATTTGGCTTTGATTGCCGATACAGATGATGGGGCCCAAGAAACTTCAGAAGTGACCTTGATGACTCTTCACGCGGCTAAGGGATTGGAGTTCCCAGTCGTCTTCTTGATTGGAATGGAAGAAAATGTCTTTCCTCTTAGTCGTGCAGCAGAGGATCCAGACGAGTTGGAAGAAGAACGTCGTCTGGCTTATGTAGGGATTACACGGGCAGAGAAGGTTCTCTTCTTGACCAATGCCAACTCACGTTTGCTCTTTGGACGGACTAGCTACAACAGGCCAACGCGTTTCATCAATGAAATTAGCTCGGATTTATTGTCCTACCAAGGATTAGCTCGTCCAGCCAACACTAGCTTTAAGGCTTCTTATAGCAATGGAGGCGGAACGACCTTTGGAAAAGGGATGAGCCTGTCACAAGCTCTTCAAGAGCGCAAGAGACAAGCAGCTCCAAGTACTCTCACGTCATCAAGCCTCCCCTTTGGCAATAGCAACCGTTCTAGCGCCAAAGAGAGCGTCGCTTGGTCCATTGGCGACATTGCCATTCACAAGAAGTGGGGTGAAGGAACCGTGCTTGAAGTATCTGGTAGTGGTAGTACCCAAGAACTCAAGATCAACTTCCCAGAAGTGGGGCTCAAAAAACTCTTGGCCAGTGTTGCTCCGATTGAAAAGAAATAAACTGAAACCAGCAAGCTTCGTTTGTTGGTTTTGATTTTACTGGTGGCATGATATAATATACTAAGAATAGAGAAAGAGGCATACTATGAACGAAATCAAGTGTCCCAACTGTGGGGAAGTCTTTACAGTCAACGAAAGTCAATACAGCGAACTCTTGTCACAGGTACGGACAGCTGAGTTTGACAAGGAAATTCATGGGCGGATTCGGCAAGAGTTAGCTTTAGCTGAGCAAAAGGCCCTTAATGAGCAACAAGAGAAGTTAGCCAAGAAGGACCAAGAAATTGCCCAATTACAGAACCAAATTCAACAGTTTGATACTGAAAAAGAATTGGCCAAAAAAGAGGTGGAGCAAACGGCTAGCCAAAGCCTGCTAGAGAAAGAAAAAGAAGTGCAAGCACTGGAGAATCAGTTGGCCACCTTGCGCTTGGAACATGAGAACCAACTGCAAAAAACACTGTCTGATCTAGAGAAAGAAAGAGATCAGGTCAAAAATCAGCTCCTATTACAAGAAAAAGAAAACGAGCTTTCTCTGACTTCTGTTAAGCAAAATTATGAGGCTCAGCTTAAGGCGGCTAATGAACAGGTCGAGTTCTACAAGAATTTCAAGGCCCAACAGTCGACCAAGGCCATCGGGGAAAGTCTGGAACAGTATGCGGAGAGCGAGTTTAACAAGGTTCGCAGTTTTGCCTTTCCAAATGCCTATTTTGAAAAGGACAACAAGGTCTCTGCACGTGGTTCTAAAGGCGATTTTATTTTCCGTGAGTGTGATGAAAATGGAGTAGAGATTATCTCAATTATGTTTGAGATGAAGAATGAAGCCGACGGGACAGAGAAGAAGCATAAGAACGCTGATTTTTACAAGGAATTGGACAAGGACCGTCGTGAAAAGAACTGTGAATATGCGGTTTTAGTGACCATGCTTGAAGCAGATAACGACTACTTTAACACAGGGATTGTCGATGTTAGCCACGAGTATGAGAAGATGTATGTGGTCCGTCCTCAGTTCTTTATCCAGATTATTGGGCTTCTGCGTAATGCGGCCCTCAATTCCCTTAAATACAAGCAGGAATTGGCGCTTGTCCGTGAACAAAATATCGATATCACTCACTTTGAAGAAGACCTGGATGCTTTCAAAGTTGCCTTTGCTAAGAACTACAATTCAGCTTCTGTCAACTTTGGCAAGGCCATCGATGAAATCGACAAAGCCATCAAACGGATGGAAGAGGTCAAGAAATTCCTCACCACATCAGAAAACCAACTTCGTCTTGCCAACAACAAATTGGATGATGTTTCCGTTAAAAAATTGACTCGGAAAAATCCAACCATGAAAGCGAAGTTTGATGCTCTGAAAGGAGAATAATCTTTGTATTCAGCTAAGAACGCTACCTTGTCCATGAATGGGAAAACCATGGACTATGTAACATTTGGTAAGGGTAAACAGCCATTAGTGATCATACCAGGCTTGGGGGATGGGTTACAGACCGTTAAAGGAAAGGCCCAGCTCTTTTCTCTCTCGTATCGTCTACTTGCTAAGCGCTATAAGATTTATGTTTTTTCTCGAATCAATGAGCTGAGACAGGGCTATACGACGCGGGATATGGCAGCAGATGTAGCAGAAGCAATGGAGACACTAAACATAGATACAGCCTATGTTATGGGGATTTCACAAGGTGGAATGATTGCCCAATGGCTAGCTGCGGATTTCCCTGAAAAGGTTCAAAAGCTCATTTTAGCTGTGACCACTGCAAAACCTAGTCAACTTGCTAGAGAACGAATTGAGCATTGGCAAAAACTTAGTCAATCTGGAAATTTTAAGCATCTCATGCTGGATATTGCAAAGCACTCCTATACGCAAATGAGCTATCAAAAGTGGCGGTTGCTTTATAATATCATGGGTCGCTTGGGGCGAATCAAAGATGAAAATAGAATAGCCATTCAGTCTCAGTCTTGTCTTACTCACGATAGCCTTGAGGTCTTAAAGGAAATTCATTGTCCGACCCTGATCCTTGGTGCCCTTGAAGATGATGTGATTGGTGTGGACGGATCTAAGGAACTAGCAAAAGCGATTTCGGATTGTCAACTCCTCATTCTTAAGCATTCTGGGCATGCTCTTTATGAAGAAAATAAAGTATTTCAAGAGGCTGTCTGTAAATTCTTAAACTAAAAAAAGCTGGAAAATTCCAGCTTTTTTTATGCTATTTAAATCGCAAAGAGATCGTTTAGGTTTTCTGCCATGGTTGGGTGGGTAAAGATTTGTTTTGCGATGTAAGTATAAGGGATCTTGTTGTCCATCGCCATGGTGATCAGGTTGATAAGTTCGCCTGCAGCTTCTCCAAAGAGCGTCGCTCCATGAATTTCTTTGGTTTCTGGGTTGACCACGGCTTTGAAGGCCCCTCGGAGGTCTGCATTGACATGTCCGCGTGGCATGGCAGCAACTGGCAATTCTTTAACAGCAACTGGAAGTCCTTTGTCACGTGCTTCTTGCTCGGTCAAGCCGACTTGGGCAAGTGGAGGAGCAATAAAGAGTGTTGTCGCATAATTGTGACGAGTTTCGAGATTGTAGCTACCATCGCCTGTAAGGTAGTTGAAGACAATGCGGAAGTCATCGAGTGACATGTAGGTGAATTGTGGACCACCATTGACATCCCCAACTGCAAAGACTCCAGGGACGCTGGTTTCCAAATGACGGTTAACTTGGATCGCTCCACGATCAGTGACTTGGATGTCTGTGTTTTCAAGACCAAGTCCAGCTGTGTTTGGCTTACGACCTGTTGCGTAGAGAAGGATATCGAACTCAAAGTCTCCCTTATCTGTGACAACCGTTAAGCTATGGTCACCATCTTTGATTTCTTGGGTATGAACGCCTTGCAAGAATTGAATGCCGTCTTCTTCAAGGTAGCCTTTTGCAAGAGCTGCAATACTTGGCTCGATCCGTGGCAAGAATGTTTCAGAAGCATCCAATACCGTTACTTGGCTACCCAAGGTATTGTATAGGTGGGCAAATTCCAATCCGATAGGTCCACCGCCAAGGACACCAAGGCGTTTAGGTAGGTTTTCCAAACGTTGAATGCCGGTTGAATCCACGGCAAATTTACTTTCAGCCAAACCTGGAATCGGAAGGACATTTGGCACAGCACCAGTATTAATAATAATGGTTTCAGCTGTCAATTCTTCCTTTTCATCTCCAGCTTGAATTTCGATGACCTTGTTAGAAACGAAACGAGCCGTCGCGTCGATAATGTCTACGCCAGTTCCAGCAATGGTTGCGTAGTTCTTGCCGTTGAGACGAGTAGTGACTGCATTTTTCTCATTCATGGCTTGCTCAAAATCCAAGCCTTTTTCTGCTGCAACAATCAAGGTCTTGGTGGGAATACAAGCGATATTGATACAAGTACCACCGTACATAGATTTGCTCTTTTCAATCAGAGCGACTTTTTTTCCTTGGCTTGATAATTTCGCTGCGAGTGTTTTACCAGCTTTACCAAATCCAATCACAATAACATCATACATTAACATATGTTACACCTTCTTTCGCTTTCTATTGTATCAAATCCATTTTAAAAAGTCTGAAATCTGCTACGGGATTTTTTAGGAGCTCATGAGAAGGGGGAAAGAGGGACAAGAAGTCTTGTTTCATGGTATAATAAAGGGTCGGTGGACCGGATGGTCACACAATCAGTTAGAAAGAGCAAATCAGATGGACGGAATTATCAATGTAAAAAAGGAAGCAGGCATGACCTCACATGATGTGGTCTTTAAACTGCGAAAAATCTTAGGAACTAAGAAGATCGGCCATGGGGGAACGCTGGATCCGGATGTGGTGGGAGTGCTTCCAATAGCAGTTGGCAAGGCGACCCGGATGGTCGAATTCATGCAAGATGAAGGCAAGGTCTATGAAGGAGAAATCACTCTGGGATTTTCTACCACAACGGAGGATGCCAGCGGGGATGTCGTGGAGCGGACCCCAGTGGAAGTGCCTTTAGATGCAGAAGAGGTCGATCGTATGATTGCCCAAATGGTGGGAGAGATCGAGCAGGTACCGCCTATGTACTCCGCGGTTAAGGTCAATGGGCGTAAGCTCTATGAGTATGCACGGGCAGGAGAAGAAGTGGAACGCCCTGTCCGACAGGTAACCATTTATGAATTCACGCGTACCAGTGAGATTGGCTACGAGGAAGGACTAGCCCGTTTTCGCTTCCGGGTTAAATGCAGCAAGGGCACCTATATCCGGACCTTGTCGGTGGATTTGGGTCAAAAACTGGGTTATGCAGCCCATATGTCTCATCTGACACGGACCAGTGCTGCCGGTTTGTCACTGGAAGATTCCCTGACCTTAGAAGAAGTGGCTGAAAAAGTAGCACAAGGAGATTTGAGCTTCCTTCACCCACTTGAAATTGGCACCGGGGATCTGGAAAAAGTAGAGCTGACAGTAGAAGAGGTTGGCGAAGTTCAAGTGGGACGCTTTATTCCAGTTGAGAGTGACTCCAAAGAGTTAGCTGCTTTTTACCAAGGAAAATTGGTAGCCATTTTAGAAAAAAGAGAAGAACTTTACAAACCTCGAAAAGTCTTTCTAACAGAAAGTGTGTTACAATAAATTCATGAATATTCGTACGATTACTACTGCTAACCAGATCCATTTGGAGAATGAGACAGTTTTGGTTCTGGGCTACTTTGATGGCCTGCATCTGGGGCATCAAGAACTCTTTAAAAAGGCGCGTCAGATCGCGGATGAAAAAGGCTTGAAGGTCGCTTTGTTAACCTTTCCTGAATCTCCTAAGTTAGCCTTTGTTCGCTACCAACCAGAATTACTGCTTCATTTGCAGAGTCCTGAGGATCGGTTCCAAAAATTAAACGAACTAGGAGTGGATGAGCTCTTCCTCATTGATTTTACGACCGATTTTGCTTCTAAAACCGCCAAAGAATTTGTTGATCAATTTGTCAAAGCCTTGAGGGCCCGAGTTTTAATTGCTGGATTTGATTATAGTTTTGGCTCTGATAAGAAAACGGCCTCTGACTTAGCTGATTATTTTGATGGTCAAGTGGAAGTCATTTCTCCTGTATTGGATCAGGGGGAAAAGATTAGTTCAACCCGCATTCGTCAAGCTATCCTAGAAGGACGCGTCCAAGAAGCTGCCCGTCTACTTGGTCACCCTTTATCCAGTCGGGGCATCGTCGTGCATGGGGATGCGCGTGGCCGCACCATTGGCTATCCTACTGCCAATTTAGCACCGATTGACCGGACCTATTTACCATCAGATGGGGTTTATGTAGTTGATGTCGATTTTAAAGGGCAGATCTATCGAGGCATGGCTTCTGTTGGCAAAAATGTCACCTTTGATGGAAAAGAGCTTCGTTTCGAAGTCAATCTCTTTGATTTTTCTGGAGATATTTATGGCCATACTTTGACCATTCATTGGTTGGATAAGATACGGGAAATGGTCAAATTCGATGGGATCGATCAACTAGTGGCTCAATTGAAAGAAGATGAAGCAGTTTCACGAAACTGGCCCGAGGATTAGGAAGTTACCTAGTCCTTTTTTCTGCTGTCTTTTTGGGGATAATGAAAGTGGTTTCTTTTTTTCTACTGAAATTCAGAAAAATCGACTAGAAATCAAAAAAGCGCTTTTCAAGCACCTAATTTTTTTGTATAATAGAGTTAGATAGTTATATATAAAAAAGAAGTGAACCACATGATTACATTATTTTTATCACCGAGTTGTACATCATGTCGAAAAGCTCGGGCTTGGTTAAAAAAGCACGATGTTCCATTTAAAGAACACAATATAATGACAAGTCCTTTGAGCAAACAGGAGTTGACAAGTATATTGGCCTTGACCGAAAACGGAACAGACGACATTATTTCAACTCGTTCAAAAATTTTTCAAAAATTGGATGTTGATGTTGAAGATTTATCGATCTCAGCCTTGATTCATCTGATTGAGGAAAATCCAAGTCTCTTAAGGAGACCGATTATTTTAGATAACAAGCGCATGCAAATCGGCTTTAACGAAGACGAAATTCGGGCCTTCTTGCCGCGGAGTTATCGAAAACAAGAGTTACGCTCTGCCACTCTAAGAGCAGAAATAAACTAAGAAGTATGTCGAATGCAAAAAAATTATAGTTACCCACTGGACTTATCGTGGAGCACTGAAGAGCTTGCTTCAGTGCTTTCTTTTTTCAATAAAGTTGAAGAAGCCTATGAAAGTAAGGTAGAGGCCAAAGAATACATGGAAGCCTACCGCGCTTTTAAGAAGGTCGTGCCTAGTATCGGAGAAGAAAAACGTCTCGGACGGGAGTTCGAAGAAGTGAGCGGTTATTCTCTCTATCGTGCGACCCAGGCTGCAAAGCAAAAAGAGGAAGGATGGTTTTCTCTTGAAGAATAAATTAGAGTTTGCCAAACAAATCGTTTTAGAGGCTGGAGACTACTTGCGTCTTCATCTCCATGATGACTTGATGATCTCAAAAAAGACTGGGCCGACAGATTTGGTGACCCAGATGGACCAACAGGTTCAAAAGGATTTGGTTGAAAAAATCACAAATCGCTACCCAGAAGATCGGATTTTTGCGGAGGAAGATGGCCTTCGTTCACCGATTTCAGAAGGATCCGTTTGGGTGATTGATCCCATTGATGGGACCAATAATTTTGTGACCCAAAAGGAAGATTTTGCGGTCATGGTGGCCTATTTCGAAGACGGAATCGGTCGGTTTGGCCTGATCTACGATGTGATGCGGGATCACCTTTTTTTCGGGGGTGGAGAATTCCCAGTTTATCGCAATGAGGTTGAATTGACGCCCTTTGTAGATCAGCCTCTGGAAAACCTTTTGATTGCGTCAAATGTCGGTATGCTTGAGAAAAATGACTGGGGAATGGCCGATCTTGGCATGGATTCACTAGGAATCCGGGTCTATGGCAGTGCCGGTATTAGTTTTTCAAAAATTCTCTCAGGTGGGATTTTAGCTTACTTTAGCTATATCTGGCCATGGGACTATGCAGCCGCAGCGATCATGGGCGAACGGTTAGGCTATACCGTCCTAAATCTAAATGGGGATAAACCTAATTACCAGACAGTCGAACCCATTATGATGGTTCCAAAGGTGAAGTTAACAGAGATTCAAACCTATCTTAAGAAAGGGAGAAGTTAAATGAATTTTCCCCATGGTTTTAAAGAAAAATACCAGCATCTTCTAGGTGAGGATGCTGCTGCTTTTTTTGCGACCTTTGATCAAGAAGCAGTAGCAGCCTTTCGCACCAATCCTTTGAAAGAAGCACAAAAAGTATTTGATGATCCGATTCCCAATACTCCTTGGGGTCATTATGGAAAGGTCTCAGGGAAATCCATCGAACACGCAACGGGCTTGGTCTATTCACAAGAACCAGCAGCTCAGATAGTGGCCCAAGTCGCCCAGCCGAAGCCAGGGATGAAGGTCCTAGACTTGGCCGCAGCACCTGGTGGTAAGACGACGCAACTCTTGTCTTATTTGGACAATCAAGGACTCTTGGTCTCCAATGAAATCCACAAGGGACGCTCGAAAATTCTCGTAGAGAATGTCGAACGTTTCGGTGCCCGAAATGTATTGGTGACCAATGAGTCTGCCGATCGTCTGGCCAAAGTTTTCTCAGGCTTTTTTGATCTGATTGTACTAGACGCCCCGTGTTCAGGTGAGGGGATGTTCCGTAAGCAACCAGATGCCATGGACTATTGGTCCATCGATTATCCTCGAGAGTGTAGTCTTCTTCAAAGAGAAATTCTAGAGGATGCTCTCAAGATGTTGGTTCCAGGTGGTTCCTTGGTTTATTCAACCTGTACCTGGGCTCCTGAGGAAAATGAAGAGATCGTATCCTGGCTCTTAGATAATTTTGATCTAGAATTGGAAACGATCGAGAAGATCAATGGTATGGCAGAAGGCATTGACCATCCAGAAACGGCGCGCATGTATCCTCATCTCTTTAAAGGGGAGGGACAATTTGTTGCTAAGTTCCGTTATCTAGGAGAGAATCGTCCTGCCAAAATCCCTTCCAAAAAGGACCAATTATCTGCGGAGCAAAAGAAATGGTGGCAGGAGTTTTCTAAGAAACACTTGAAGATCACTCTAGAAGGTGTCCTCGAAACCTTTGGTGACGAACTCTACTTGGTTCCGCTTGATTTACCAGATTTGCGAAAAGTAAAAATCGCCCGAAATGGTTTGCACCTAGGGACCTTCAAGAAAAATCGATTTGAACCTAGTTTTGCCTTGGGCCTTGCTCTGAAACCGAGTGAGGTAAAAGAGACCGTTTCGATCACGCCTGAAGACTTTGTTCATTATGTGGCGGGAGAGACGGTTCAATTGAAGGAAACGCATCCAAATGGATGGTACCAGGTCCTTGTTGAAGGCAATGGTTTGGGCTTTGCCAAAGTGACCGGACAGACCCTGAAAAATTTCTATCCAAAGGGGCTTCGTTTTAGGTAAAATGCTGGGCAAAGAACTCGTTCTATGATATAGTGGAATTACAGGTTTTTTTGAAAAAAACTTGTCAAAATCATAAGTGAAATAGTGAATATCAAGGAGACATGATTTGAAAAAGTCTAAAAAGCTGATCCTAGGACTAGCGACGATCGCATTAGCAGGAAGTTTATCTGCTTGTGCTTCTTGGATCAATCGCGGAGAATCCATCACTGCTGTCGGATCGACTGCCTTACAACCCTTGGTTGAAGGAGTAGTAGATCGCTACATTGAAGAACATCCTGGTAAGATTGTAAATGTACAAGGAGGAGGTTCTGGTACAGGACTTTCACAAGTTCAATCAGGCGCTGTGGACATCGGAAATAGTGACCTCTTTGCAGAGGAAAAATCTGGGATCGATGCCTCTAGTCTGGTCGACCATCAGGTAGCCGTAGCAGGAACAGCCATCATTGCCAATAAAAATATCTCAATCGACAATTTGACAACGGAGCAATTGCGAAAGATCTTTACGGGTGAATATACCAACTGGAAGCAATTGGGAGGTCCAGATCTTGAAATCACGATTGTGAACCGGGCGGTTGGTTCTGGTAGCCGAGCTGTCTTTGATGCCATTATCATGGATGGCAAACAACCCAAGCAGGCTCAAGAGCAAGACTCTAATGGAATGGTGAAAAACATCGTTTCTCAAACGCCAGGAGCCATCTCTTATCTAGCCTTTACCTATTTGGATAGCAGTGTCAAAACCATGAAGCTTAATGGCTATCAACCAACCAAAGCCAATGTTGTCAACAATAACTGGCCAATCTGGTCCTACGAACACATGTATACCAAAGGAAAACCCAATGAGTTGTCTAAAAAATTCATTGACTACATGATGACCGATGAGGTTCAGCAAAAGGTTGTTGGTAAGATGGGTTATATCCCGATCAATGACATGAAAGTCACCCGTGATTTAAAAGGGAATGTGTCAAAAAAATAAAAGAATTAGGTAAAAAATGAACGAAGTAGCAAAAAAAATGCTGACGAAATCAAAAAACTCCCGCCTAGAAAAATTTGGGAAAACCATTACTTTTTTATGTATGAGTTTGATTGTTGTCGTCGTTGCCATGATTTTGATTTTCGTGGCCCAAAAAGGTTTATCGACTTTCTTTGTCAATAAAGTCAATATCTTTAGTTTTCTATTTGGGAGTACTTGGAATCCTGCTGCAAAGGAATTCGGAGCCCTACCAATGATTCTAGGTTCCTTTATTGTAACCTTGCTTTCTGCCCTCTTGGCAACGCCGTTTGCCATTGGTGCAGCAGTTTTCATGACAGAAGTCTCCCCCAAAGGAGCTCGTTTCTTGCAACCAGCGATTGAGCTCTTAGTGGGGATTCCTTCAGTTGTTTACGGATTCATTGGCCTTCAAGTGGTCGTTCCATTTACGCGTAGTCTCTTTGGAGGGACCGGTTTTGGGATTCTCTCAGGGGTCTTTGTCCTCTTTGTTATGATCCTGCCAACTGTCACCTTTATGACGACCGATAGCCTCCGAGCTGTGCCCCGTCATTATCGGGAAGCTAGTATGGCCATGGGTGCGACACGCTGGCAAACCATTTGGCATGTCACGCTCAAGGCAGCCCGCTCTGGAATCTTTACAGCGGTTGTCTTTGGTATGGCACGTGCCTTCGGGGAAGCCTTGGCTATCCAGATGGTGGTCGGAAACTCGGCAGTGGTGCCAACCTCACTCACTACACCAGCTTCCACCCTCACCTCTATTTTGACCATGGGAATCGGAAATACCGTCATGGGTACGGTCAATAACAATGTTCTTTGGTCACTCGCCTTGGTATTGCTCCTCATGAGTCTTGCCTTTAACAGTGTGATTAAACTGATTACGAAAGAAAGAGGTAAGAAGAACTATGCACGCTAAACGAATGGATAAAATTGCAACAGGAGTGCTGTATGCTATTTCAGGGATCATCGTTGCGATTCTTGCCTCATTGATCCTTTATATCTTGGTCCGTGGCTTGCCCCATGTATCCTGGCACTTCTTGACTGGGAAATCTTCTTCTTACCAAGCAGGAGGAGGGATCGGAATTCAATTGTATAATTCCTTCTTCCTCTTGGTCATTACCTTGGTGATTTCCTTCCCACTTTCTCTTGGGGCTGGGATTTACCTCTCTGAGTACGCAAAAAAAGGTCGCTTGACCAATTTGGTTCGTACCTGTATTGAGATCTTGTCTTCTTTGCCATCTGTCGTTGTAGGTCTCTTTGGTTACCTGGTCTTCGTTGTCCAGTTCAAATACGGATTTTCGATCATTTCAGGGGCCTTGGCCTTGACCGTCTTTAACCTGCCACAGATGACCCGCAATATCGAAGATAGCTTGCAGCACGTTCACCATACACAGCGCGAAGCAGGTCTAGCATTGGGCTTGTCTCGCTGGGAAACTGTGATTCATGTCGTGGTACCAGAAGCTCTTCCAAGTATTATCACTGGGGTCGTCTTAGCTTCAGGACGGATCTTTGGGGAAGCTGCTGCCTTGATCTATACAGCAGGTCAATCGGCTCCAGCCCTTGATTGGTCAAACTGGAATATCTTTAGTGTGACCAGCCCGATTTCGATCTTCCGTCAGGCTGAAACCTTGGCTGTTCATATCTGGAAGGTCAACAGTGAAGGAACTATTCCAGACTCGATCGAAGTCTCAGCCGGTTCTGCCGCCGTTCTTTTGATCTTTATCTTGATCTTTAACTTTGGAGCGCGCAAACTCGGAAGTTACCTCCATAAAAAACTAACATCTGCTTAAAGGAGAAGAAATGTCAAAATACAATTGGGATGAGAGACACATCATTACTTTTCCTGAAGAAAAGGTGGTCCTATCGACCAAAGATTTGCATGTCTATTATGGAACGAACGAGTCCATCAAAGGCGTTGACATGCAGTTTGAAAAGAATAAGATTACAGCCTTGATCGGTCCTTCAGGATCTGGAAAATCAACCTACCTTCGTAGTTTGAACCGGATGAACGATACCATTGATATTGCGCGTGTAACGGGTGAAATTTGGTATGAAGGAATCGATGTCAATCGTCCAGATATCAATGTTTATGAAATGCGTAAGCATATTGGGATGGTTTTCCAACGGCCCAATCCTTTTGCCAAATCGATTTATAAAAACATCACCTTCCCGCATGAACGCGCTGGGGTGAAAGACAAGAAGATCTTGGACGAATTGGTCGAAACTTCTTTGAAACAGGCAGCTCTGTGGGATCAGGTCAAGGATGACCTTCATAAATCAGCCTTGACACTTTCAGGTGGCCAACAGCAACGACTTTGTATCGCGCGGGCCATCTCTGTGAAGCCAGATATCTTACTCATGGATGAGCCAGCTTCAGCGCTTGATCCGATCGCAACAGCGCAATTAGAAGAAACCATGCTTGAGTTGAAGAAGAATTATACCATTGTCATCGTGACCCACAGCATGCAACAAGCAGCCCGTGCTAGCGATTATACCGGTTTCTTCTACCTAGGAAACCTCATCGAGTACGATAAGACTTCGAATATTTTCCAAAATGCGAAATTGCAATCGACCAACGATTATGTATCGGGTCACTTTGGATAAAGTAAAATGACAACAAAAAGGAAAATAGAATGACAGAACCAATTTTGCAAGTCAAGGACTTGTCGGTTTATTACAATAAAAAGAAGGCTCTAAATAGCGTCTCCTTGGACTTTGCTCCAAAGGAGATTACAGCCTTGATTGGTCCTTCAGGATCAGGGAAATCTACCCTTTTAAAAGCCATTAACCGCATGGGCGACCTCAACCATGAGGTCACCACTACAGGAACTATCCTCTACAATGGACATAATATCTACGGACCGCGGACCGATACGGTCGAATTGCGTAAGGAAATCGGAATGGTCTTCCAACAGCCCAATCCTTTCCCAATGTCCATTTATGATAATGTGACCTATGGCTTGATGATTAATGGTGTCAAGGACAAGGCTGTCTTGGACGAAGCAGTTGAAACCTCTTTGAAACGCGCATCCATCTGGGATGAAGTCAAGGATCGCTTGCATGATTCAGCTATCGGACTTTCTGGTGGTCAGCAACAGCGGGTCTGTGTGGCGCGGGTCCTTGCGACCAGTCCAAAGATTATTCTTTTGGATGAGCCAACTTCAGCGCTGGATCCAATTTCAGCTGGGAAGATTGAAGAAACCTTGTATGGACTAAAAGACCGCTACACCATGCTCTTGGTGACACGTTCCATGCAACAAGCAAGTCGGATTTCCGATAAAACTGCCTTTTTCTTGGATGGGGATTTGATCGAGTACAATGATACCAATGAAATGTTCTTGAACCCAGCTAAGAAAGAAACAGAAGACTATGTCTCTGGTAAATTTGGATAGGAAGAAAATAAAATGTTACGAGTTCAATTTGAAGAAGATTTAGAGAAGTTGCATAACCAGTTTTATGCAATGGGAAATGAAGTGTTGAGTCAGATCAACCGTACGGTTCGTGCTTTCGTGACCCATGACCGTGAATTGGCCCGTCAGGTCATCGAAGATGATGCGGAGATCAACGAATACGAAGTGAAGCTAGAGCGTAAGTCTTTTGAGATTATCGCCCTTCAACAGCCGGTTTCACAAGACCTTCGTGTCGTGATGACCGTCTTAAAAGCAGTTTCTGACTTGGAGCGGATGGGGGACCACGCAGTATCGATTGCCAAGGCAACGATTCGCATGAAAGGGGAAGTCCGTATCCAATCTGTTGAGGAAGAAATCAGCAAGATGGGCCGTGAAGTCAAAGATTTTGTCGAAGCGACACTAGATGTTTACCTCAAAGGTGATGTGGATTTGGCCTATGAAGTTGCTTCACGAGATGAAGTCATCAACCATTATTTTGATAGTATCCAAGAATTAGCAACAGAAGAAATTCGGAAAAATCCAGAGTCCATCGTGACGGGTCGTGATTATTTCCAAGTGATCAACTTCTTGGAACGCATCGGAGATTATGCAAAAAATATCTGTGAATGGGTAGTTTACTTTGAAACAGGTAAAATTATCGAAATGTAAGATCATGGAGTCTTTTCGATATCAGACAGGCATTGTCATGCTTGTCTTTTCTTTTATCCCAACTTTGTGATAAAATAGTTTTATTAGGGCTTTTGATTGGAAAAGCGTGAAACATTTAAAGGAGGAAATTATGCAAGCAGTTGCACATTTTGTAGAAACATTCGTTCCAGAACATTATGAAGTATTTTTGGATTTAAGTCGTAAAACCAAGACCTTTAGCGGTCGTGTGGTGATTACAGGTCAAGCCAAGGAGGACAAGATCTCGCTTCACCAAAAGGATTTGACCATCGAAACAGTAGAAGTAGCAGGTCAAGCTCGTCCATTTACGGTTGATGATGCCAATGAAGCGGTTTATGTTGAATTGGAAAGCACAGGTCAAGTGACAGTTACTCTGACCTATTCTGGTAAGATCACAGACAATATGACAGGGATTTACCCATCTTACTACAGTATTGATGGTGTGAAGAAGGAAGTCCTCTCTACTCAGTTTGAGAGCCATTTTGCGCGTGAAGCCTTCCCAAGTGTGGATGAGCCAGAAGCTAAAGCAACATTTGATCTTTCTTTGAAATTTGACCAAGAAGAAGGTGAAATTGCCCTATCAAACATGCCTGAAATTGATGTGGAAAACCGTAAAGAAACAGGTATTTGGAAGTTTGACACAACTCCTCGCATGTCTTCTTACCTCTTGGCCTTTGCGGCTGGAGACCTCCAAGGAGTGACAGCTAAGACTAAGAATGGAACCCTTGTCGGAGTCTACTCAACAAAAGCTCACCCATTAGAAAATTTGGACTTCTCATTAGATATTGCCGTTCGTGCTATTGAATTCTACGAAGACTACTATGGCGTTAAGTATCCAATCCCTCAATCCCTTCATATCGCTCTTCCAGACTTCTCTTCAGGAGCGATGGAAAATTGGGGCTTGGTAACCTACCGTGAAGTTTATCTCCTTGTAGATGAAAACTCGACTGCCCAAAGCCGTCAAACAGTGGCCTTGGTGGTGGCTCACGAATTGGCTCACCAATGGTTCGGAAACCTCGTGACCATGAAATGGTGGGATGACCTCTGGTTGAATGAAAGTTTTGCCAATATGATGGAATATGTCAGCTTAGATGCTATCGAACCAAGCTGGAATATCTTCGAAGACTTCCAAACAACCGGTGTGCCTGCTGCCTTGAAACGCGATGCTACAGATGGCGTTCAATCCGTCCATGTGGAAGTCAAACACCCTGATGAGATCAACACCCTCTTTGACCCAGCAATCGTTTACGCCAAGGGGAGCCGTCTCATGCACATGCTTCGCCGCTGGTTAGGCGATGACGCCTTCCGTAAAGGGTTGAAGATCTACTTTGAAAAACACCAATACGGCAATACTATCGGTCGTGACCTTTGGGATGCTCTTGGGCAAGCTTCAGGTCGTGATGTCGCAGCCTTTATGGATTCTTGGTTGGAGCAACCAGGATACCCTGTTGTTTCAGCTTCTGTGGAAAACGATACCTTGATCATCCGTCAAGAGCAGTTCTTCATCGGAGAAAGAGAAGAAAAAGGTCGCAAGTGGGTTGTTCCTTTGAACAGCAACTGGACAGGTATTCCAGATACTTTGGAAACAGAAGTCTTAGAAATTCCAAACTATAGTGCCTTGAAACAAGCTAATACCGGAGCTCTTCGCTTCAATACAGAAAATACGGCTCATTATATCAGTGATTACCGTGGGGAATTGTTGGAAGACATCCTTGCTGAACTTGCTAGCTTGGATAGCACTTCGAAATTGCAAGTGGTTCAAGAACGCCGTCTCTTAGCGGAAAGCGGTCAAATTTCTTATGCAAGCCTTTTGCCAGTGATTGAACACTTGACAGAAGAAAGTTCCTACTTGGTTGTTTCAGCTGTTTCGAGCGTCTTAGCCGGAATCAGTCTCTTTGTGGATGAGGGAACTGAAACAGAAGTGGCCTTCCATGAGTTGTTGAAACGTTTGAACCGTTACAACTTTGAACGCTTGGGTCTGGAGGCTAAGCCTGGTGAAACAGAAGAAGACGAAAAAGTTCGTCAGCTAATGATTGCTAACATGATTAAGGCCAATGATGAAGCAGCACAAGCTCAAGCGAGCGCTATCTTTGAAGCGCATGCAGATGACTTGGAAAAACTTCCAGCTGCCATTCGCTTGCAAATCTTGGTCAACCAAATCAAGCACCAGGAAACCAAGGAGCTTAGCCAACAATACCTAGATACCTATGTGAAGACAGTGGATGGAAACTTTAAACGCCAATTGGCGGCTGCACTTTCTTATACCAAGGATGAGGAAACTTTGGAAGCTCTATTGAAGGAGTGGAAGAACAAGGATGTGGTGAAACCTCAGGATTTGGCTATGAGCTGGTACTACAACTTCTTGCATGATGACTTTACCCAAGGTAGAACTTGGACTTGGGCGCGTGAAAACTGGGATTGGATCAAGAAAGCCCTCGGTGGTGATATGAGCTTTGATAAGTTTGTCATCTACCCAGCTAACTGTTTCAAGACCCGTGAACGCTTGAATGAATACAAGGCCTTCTTTGAGCCTCAATTGGATGATATGGCGATCAGCCGAAACATCAGCATGGGTATCAAGGAGATCGCAGCACGTGTGGATTTGATCCAACGGGAAAAGGCAGCAGTAGAAGCCGCTATCCTTGCGACAAAATAGATTTAAAAAAATCGATACAGAAATTTCTGTATCGATTTTTTAGTGGACTTTGTATCTTATTTGAAATACCAGTGGTGTTTGAGGCTGGCAAAAATCGCCTTGCTGGTGATCGTGATGATGACCAGTTTGATGAGGTCAGCAAGGATAAAGGGAGCAACGACCAAAGCAAATGCTTTTTGGAGATCAGTATGCGTGATCAGCATAAAGCCGATAGCTCCGGATACAAAGAGGAGAGCACTACTGAGGAGATTGGCCAAAAAGATAGTGACAAGGCTGGATTTAGCACTCGTGAACAGAGACGTGATCCATGCTCGGAATGGGAAGAAGAGGAGGAAACCAGCAGTAGGACCAAGGAAATGCGAAGCACCACCAGCACCTCCGGCAAATACTGGAAAACCTAAGAAGCCTAAAAGCAGGTAGAGGCAGACTGTGACAAAGGCATGGCTGGGTTTATAGATGGTCCCGATGATCCCGATCATGAGTGTCTGTAGGGTCAAAGGAATTGGACCAAATGGAATGGTGAATTGAGATAGGACGGAGATCATGGCCACTCCAATGGAGATGAGTACTAAGGGAAAGATTTTCTTCATAACAGTTAACCTCTTATTTATTTTATGGTAACTATTCTACAATAAGAGGCTCAACCTGTCAATAGCCCACACTTGTTTTAGGATTTTTTAAGTAAAAATTTAGGCAGGCTTAAGACTCCTAAAGTATAATCGCCTTACTAAAGGATCGAGCTCCCTTTAAATTTTAAAAGATAAGTACTTGTACAAAAAGATAAAAGGTAAAAAAATGAATCAAAAAGAAACAAAACAAGTAGTCGAAACGCAAGAATCCAAAGAAAAAATGGTTGTCCTAAAACGAAGTCCTAAGTGGTGGATTGGCATGGCAGCAGTTGGTGGATTGTTGGTCGGTGCTGGAAGTGGCTTTGGTGTCGGAGTCATCGCCTCTCAATCCTCCAATAACCAACAATTTTCTCAACCGGTCCAAACAGGTCAGAACCAAGGATCTAATCAGCAACAAAATAGTCAAAATGGCCATGCTTCACAAGGGAACCAGCAAAATGGTGGCCCACAGGATGGGGGCCACCAAGGCGGTGGTCCTCAAGGTGGTGGTCAAGGACAAGGCGGCCCACAAGGTGGCGGTCCGGGTCAAATGCCACAAGAAGGCAATGGTGGCCCACAAGGGAATGGTCCAGATAATGGCATGAACCAATCTGGCGGACAAGAAGGGAACCAGGGGTCCTCTAAAAAGTCCAATAAGAAGAATTCAAAAAATAAAAACAAGACGAGTGACAGTCAAAGTAAGAAAGAAAACACGACAAACTCATAGAATTAGCCTTCCTCAGGCAGGCTGAATTTGATCATAAAACCAGGTTCTAAACTATAGGAAATGAAGGCAAGTCGTGTTATAATGGTTAAGAATAGATTAGAAAGACTCACTCACGAAAGAGAAGAGGATACGACGATGATTAAAATTCTATTGGTCGAAGATGACCTTGGTTTATCAAATTCAGTATTTGATTTTTTAGATGATTTTGCGGATGTCATGCAGGTCTTTGACGGAGAAGAAGGTCTCTACGAAGCAGAAAGCGGGATCTATGATTTGATTTTGCTGGACCTCATGCTTCCTGAAAAAGACGGTTTCCATGTCTTGAAAGAATTGCGTGAAAAAGGCGTGACAACCCCTGTTTTGATTATGACAGCTAAAGAAAGTCTGGATGACAAGGGACACGGCTTTGAGCTAGGAGCAGACGATTACCTCACCAAGCCTTTCTATCTTGAAGAACTTAAGATGCGGATTCAAGCCCTCTTGAAGCGCTCAGGAAAGGTCAATGAAAACACCCTCAATTATGGCAATTTGAAGGTCAATTTATCCACTAATTCGACTTACGTGGACGATAAGGAAGTGGAACTTCTTGGGAAGGAATTTGATCTTCTGGTCTACTTCCTTCAAAACCAAAATGTCATCCTTCCAAAGACCCAGATCTTCGATCGTCTCTGGGGCTTTGATAGTGACACAACCATCTCAGTGGTTGAAGTCTATGTTTCAAAAATCCGTAAGAAATTAAAAGGTACTGATTTCGTTGAGAACTTGCAAACATTGCGCAGTGTGGGGTATATCTTAAAAGATGCTAACCAGAATTAAGAAAACCGTCGGGGAAGATGATTTTTCCTACTTCATCCGATATTTTGGGCTCTTTACCTTGATATTCTCGGCCATGACCTTGATTATCATTCAGGTCATGCGCTCGAGTCTCTATACAACGGTTGATGAGAATCTCAAGACTCTCAGTCAGGATCCCTACTCACTTGTAGCGATTGCTTATCGAGATCAGCGACAGTCAAATACCAAAGGAGATGATAATGATCATGAGATGATGATCCCAGATCATGATAAATCAGAACCTAAAGGGGATGTCACATCCAATACCACTGTTGTTTTGCTCAATAAAAAATATGAAAACTTGACAACCGGTAATGGGTTTTTAAACTTCAAAACGGTGACGTTTGGTCGAAAGCTCCTCAACAAGGTTTCCCAGCTTCAAATTACAAATAGCTATGGGAAAAAAGAAAGTTACCGGGCCTATATGGCAGAGTTGAGTTTATCTGATGATGAAAGTGATAGTGACATCAAGTATGCGGTTGTCATGACCAATATCAGTCAGCTAGAGCAGACCAGTGAAGAGCACGAAAGTCAAATCGCCCTCATCATGATCTGCTTCTGGGGAATCTCCTTATTCGCTAGTCTCTTCCTAGCACGTCTCAGCGTCAAGCCCCTTCTTGAGAGTATGCAAAAACAAAAGGCTTTCGTGGAAAATGCTTCCCATGAGTTGCGGACGCCTTTAGCAGTTCTGCAAAATCGCCTCGAAACGCTTTTTAGAAAGCCTGAAGCGACCATTATGGAATCGAGTGAGAATATTGCATCCAGCTTGGATGAAGTTCGAAATATGAAGCTCTTAACCACTAACCTTCTTAACATTGCCCGAAGAGATGACGGCTTGAAGCCGGAGATGGAAGATATCGAACCAAGCTTTTTCGATCAGACCTTCTCCAATTTTGAGATCATTGCGGAAGAAAATGGCAAACTCTTCCAAGGAGACAATCAGGTGGACAAAGTCATTTGTTCTGATAGAACGCTCCTCAAGCAATTGATGACCATTCTCTATGACAATGCCTTGAAGTACACCGATGAAGATGGCGAGATCCAATTTGAAGTCCAGTTGAAGGACAAAAATCTACTTCTGAGGGTGCTGGATAATGGTCCAGGGATTCGAGATGAGGATAAGAAACGGATCTTTGATCGTTTTTACCGCGTGGACAAGGCCAGAACCCGTCAAAAAGGTGGATTTGGTTTGGGGTTATCCCTCGCTAAGCAGATTGTAGAAGCCTTCAAAGGGGCCATTCAAGTCAAAGATAATAAACCAAAAGGGACCATCTTTGAAGTGAAATTATCCATTAAGACGGAAAGTCGTAAAAAAAATCGTTGATAATTTTTTAAAAATAGAAAAGAGGAATACCTATGAGTTCAAAAATGTTGCACACTTGCCTTCGTGTGGAAAACTTAGAAAAATCAATCGCTTTTTACCAAGATGCTTTTGGTTTTGAAGAAAAACGTCGGAAAGATTTCCCAGACTACAAGTTCACGATTGTTTATTTGGCCTTGCCTGGAGATGACTATGAGCTGGAATTGACTTACAATTATGATCATGGTCCATATGTCATCGGAGATGGCTATGCTCACGTTGCCTTGAGTACTCCTGATCTAGAAGGTTTGAATGCGGAACACAAGGCTAAAGGCTATGAAGTGACAGAACCAAAAGGTCTTCCAGGGACGCAACCGAATTACTATTTCGTTGTAGATCCGGATGGGTATAAGGTAGAAGTCATTCGCTTAAAATAAGAGGGACTAAAAACAAGGGCCGCTGTCGGCTACGACAGTCGCCCTCTTTTTTATGAAACCATTTACAAAAAAGGAATGTTTTTTCGAGAGAAATTTGCTATAATAAAGTTATGAGATTCAAACACACGAAAACTATTTTATTAATCATTACAAATCTCCTTTTACTGAGTCTTTTGTATATTGGCTATCAAAAGATTCAAAGGGTTCGTGAACAAAAAGCCTATCAGGATCAGTTTGCCAAGGTCACCCAACTAGAGAAAAACTCTGAAAAAGGGAAAGATGTTCAAGTTCAGGAAGGGATTTTAGGAACTTCTTATGTGACGGCTTATTATCCTACTAAAGATGGACAGCCTGTTGAGATTGTGAAAGAGAAGATCCAAGAAGACCTTCAGCGTCTAGGATCCGATGAAAAAACCAAAGAACCAAAGCATTTGACCTTCTACCATAGTGAAGAAGCAGAAGCGCCTTTTGTTGGTTATCACCCTATCCAAATCAAACGGGCTGAATACCAGTACAAAAAAGGGAAATTCATCAAAGATGAGACGGTGAAGTTGCCCCTCTTTTACTTGGATGATGATAGTAACCCTTTGACCCTCAGCCAGGTTTTTGCGGATCCAGATGGAGCCAAACAGATCTTTTTGGAGGAATTACGGGGGAATCTAGCCTTTCGTCAGCTGGATGAGGAAAGCATTGATCAAATGGTTGCCCACTTCTCAGAGTTGGATTTGAGCCAATGGGAATTCCAATATGAAAAAGGAATTTTCACTATTCCATTTCCAACCAAGGTTAAGGGAGACGATACCTTTACTGTTCCCTTGTCTAAATTCTACGACGTGATTGATACAGAGCGCTTGCTTCCTGATGATCTAGCTTCTTACGAATCCTATATAGAAGAACGCCACCGTAAGATGATTGCCCTGACCTTTGATGATGGACCAGATCCAACCACGACTCCTCAGGCGCTGGCCATCTTAAAGAAATACAATGCTAAAGCTACCTTCTTTATGGTTGGAAAAAATGTCAGCGCGAATCCGGATATTGCTAAGCAAGTCCGCAAAGAAGGTCATCAAATCGGGAACCATACCTGGGATCATCCTCAGTTGCCAAAATTGAGCTTGGATAATGCTAAAAAAGAGATCTTGGATACCCAAGAAGCTATTCAAAAAGCGACAGGTGTGCAGACCAAGATTACCCGTCCTCCGTATGGAGCCATCAATAGTGCCATCCAATACGGTGTCGACCAATCCTTCATCATGTGGGATGTGGATAGCCTAGATTGGAAGACGCATAATACGACGGCTATTCTCAATGAAGTGAAAAAAGAAGTCAAACCGGGTTCGATTATCCTCATGCATGATATCCATCAAACCACGATTGACGCTCTACCGACCGTCCTTGACTACCTCAAATCACAAGGCTATACCTTTGTAACGGTGGATGAATTGTTGGATTATCAACTTGAAAGTCATCGCATTTATTACAATGGAAATTAACGTAAAAATCCTCTGCAGTTCATTCACTAGCAGAGGATTTTCTTATTCATTTAAAAAGAGTTGAGAATTTTTTAAAACCAGTTCACGTACAGAAGCGTATTTTTTTAAGGATTTGAGTTCTTCTGGGTGGGTGATAAAGGTGATTACATAGCCCTCACGCCCCATTCGTCCTGTTCGACCGGCACGGTGGGTATAGGTCTCCACATCACGAGGAATATCGTAGTTAATCACACACTCAAGATGTTCAATGTCGATTCCACGAGCGACTAAATCGGTGGCCAGCAAGAGGGTCAGCTGATGGTCTTTGAAGCGTTCCAGAATGACCTTGCGGTATTTGACATTGACATCGCTTGCGAGCGATACGGCCTCAACACCACGGTATTGTAGTTTTTCTTCAGCACTACCCAGATCAGACAGGCTATTGAAAAAAGCCAGACCACGAAAATCTTCGACGTAGGCGAGTTTGCGGAGCAATTCAACCTTGTCCCGCTGATCCACTTGCATATAAAAATGTTGGATATTGTCCAAAGAAACTCCATCAACCGTAACACGAAGAGTATTTTCCTCTAGCTGGTCTGGATCGACCTTGGCTGTGGCGCTCATGTAGATATATTGGTGGTCACGGGGAGCATAGTGGCTGATCTTGTCGACGAAGTGGTACTGAGAATCGCTCAGTAATTGGTCGAATTCATCTAAAATGATGGTTTCCACATTCATCATTTTGATCTTTTTCAGCTTGATCAGTTCAAAGATCCGACCAGGTGTCCCAACCAGGATTTCGGGTCCTTTTTTGAGGCGTTCGATTTGCCGTTTTTGACTAGATCCTGAAAGGAAGAGTTGTGTCTGGAAACCGAGAGGCTCTGCCCATTGTTTGGTGACATCAAAAATTTGTCCTGCTAACTCTGTGTTAGGAGCCAAAATCAAGAGTTGTTGGGCCTTCTTCGGTTTAAGTTTGAGCAAGCTCGGAAAGAGATAGGCGAGTGTCTTACCAGTACCGGTAGGACTAATCCCAAGGACATTTTCTCCTTCATAGATAGGGGAGAAGATCTGTTCCTGAATTTCAGTGAATGTATCAAATCCGAGTGTTTCTAACTGGTCTTTCCAGCTTTGTGGAAATTGTTCTTTCATTCTTTTTCATCCTTAAATTGTATTCCAGCGCTTTGACGCATCTGGTAGAGGGTTTTATGGACCTGCTCAGCTGTTTGTAACCATTCAAGATAAGCAGACGGCTTTTGATGAGCGATGGCAAGGGAAAAGGCTTCGGCCTCTTCTTGCATTTGGTGTGGGCAGGGCTGGATCGGAAGGTCGATAACCTCCCCAGAATGGCTGACGAAGCGGGCCTGGTTAATGGCTGTTACAGCATTGAGAGTTAGTGTTCCAGTCTTGGTGTAGATTTCAGCAGGTAGATGGCTGGTGATATTTTTTCCTGCCTGAATAGCAACCTGAAAATCTGGATAAATCAAGACACCTTGACCATAGAGATCAACCGAATTGGGTAATTGCTGAGCGGTGTAGTGACTGGAGATGGGGTCTCCAAAGAAGCCAATCGCCAAGTAGAGGCAGTAGACTCCCAGATCCATCAAGGCTCCACCTGCATAGACATCTGAGAAAATATTAGGAATCTCACCTGCAAGAAGGGCTGGCAATTTGGAAGAATATTTGGCAAAGGTGAAGTTGGCGCCCAGTATTTCCTGGTTAGAGAGGAAGTCTTTAATTACTTGAAAGGCTGCTTCTTGGTAATTTCTGGCAGCTTCAAAGAGATAGACCTGGTGCTCATTAGCGAGCTTGACCAGCTCCTTCCATTCAGAAGGGGTGGTCACGGCCGGTTTTTCAATGATGACATGCTTCTTGGCCAGAATAGCAAGCTTGGCCTGATCGAAGTGAAGAGAATTGGGGCTAGCAATGTAGACCACATCCAGTTCACTGTCTAAGAAGTCAATGAAATCCGTGTAGCAAGAGATTGCTCCATAAGGCTCACAAAACTCTTGAGCAGTCTTCATCTTTCTCGAATACACAGCCTGCAAGTGATAGTGGCCCGTCTGATGAGCAGCTGTAATAAATTCATGTGAAATCCAACTCGTACCAATAATTCCCAGCTTTAACATAAGGTGTCCTTCCGTCATCGATTCACTCTATTATACCATGAAAAGGGGGAGGGGACAGTATAAAGTAGAAAATATGCACTGATTATTGTATAATGAAGTGATATGCTTAGAAGGGAAAACATAGGATTGAGAAATTCAGAATTACTGATCATTATTCCTGCTTATAATGAGAGTGGAAATATTGAAAAAACAATCAAGATGATTGAAGAACATACACCTGAATTTGATTATGTCATTATCAATGATTGTTCTACAGATCATACACTTGAAATTTGTCGCAATAACAACTTTAACGTTATCGATTTACCGATTAATTTAGGAATTGGTGGTGCTGTTCAGACTGGTTATCAATATGCAGTTAAAAATGGCTATCAATATGCTGTTCAAGTGGATGGAGATGGCCAGCATAATCCTGAATTTATCAGAAAGATGCTTCAAGTCCTTCAAGAGAAGAATGTGAACATGGTGATTGGCTCTCGTTTCATTGAAAATCAAGGTTTCCAATCCTCCTTCGCGCGACGGATTGGAATTTCATTTTTTGAAAAATTAATCAAGGTTTTGACGGGTCAAAAGGTAACAGATCCAACTTCTGGTTTACGAGTTGCTGACCGAAAAGTAATTGAGGAATTCGCCAAGCAATATCCAAGTGATTATCCAGAACCAGAGACGATTGTGTCCCTGTTAACCTCAGGATATTCAGTTGCAGAAGTGCCTGTATTAATGAACGAACGAGAGCACGGGGAATCATCTATCACATTAAGCAAATCTGTTTACTATATGATTAAAGTGACTATGGCAATGTTATTGGCTAGAATTGGTGGAGGATATAAGAAATAAAATGCTAAATATTTGGTTGACCATTATTGTAATTGTTTTTATGCTTTATATTCTACGACTGGTTGCAAAGAAGCTTGTTGAAATGAGAAATGTCATCTCTTGGCTTATTCTTTGTATCGTCTCGTTGCCAGTCATTTGGTTTCCTAATTTGATTGGACAGGTATCAAAAATGTTAGGAATTCAAGTTCCAAGCAATCTAATCTTTTTCTTAGGATTCTGTTTACTTGTCTATTTAAACTTCTCTTTAACTCGGATTACCTCAAAACAATCCGTTCAAATTCGACAATTGTCTCAGAAGATTGCATTACAGGTAAAAGAGCATGAAGAATAATCAACCTGTTTCAACGGAGAAGGTGTATTTTTGGAATCTGTTAGGGAACTTGGCATTTGCTGGATCATCTGTACTATTTACATTGATCGTTACACGCATGACCTCGCCAATGGAAGCAGATTCTTTTAGTCTTGCCTATGGGATTGCTGCGATTCTAGTAGTAGTAGGCATGTTTCAAGTTCGAAGCTACCAAGGGACAGATGTTCTCTTTAGACACTCCTTTACCAGTTACAGTATTGCCAGATGTCTCTCTTTCCTACTCATGATGGCGATCTTTTTTCCTTACCTTTTTGTTTCAGGAATTGATCTACATGAGAGTTCAAAAATTGCGATTATTGGCTTGTACGTTCTATTTCGTATGTGTGAGGCAATTTCAGATCTTTTCCAAGGATTGTTTCAACGTCACGAACGATTAGATATCGCTGGCAAATCAATGACCATTCGTTATTCTTTCAGCACGATTCTTTTGTTGGCATTTTTGCTTATTACAAAGTCATTAACACAATCATTGCTTTACTTAGTTGTTTTAAACTTTATCTTTGTATTTTGTTATGATTATGTAAAATCAAAAGAATTTGAAACAATTGATTTCTCAGTAAAAAATCTCAAAAGAGACCTATTTGATGCGATCACTATTTTAAAGAATTGTATTCCTCTCTTCATTAGTGGATTTTTACTAGCTTATATTTTCAATGAGCCTAGAATCGCGATTGACTCTGAAATTAGACTGGGACACTTTATTGCAGGGACACAACGGGACTTTAATATTTTGTTTATGCCTGTGTTTTTTATGAGTCTCTTTATTTTAATTCTTAGACCCTTAACAACGCAATTAGCGATCTTATGGAAGAATAAAGAATTGAAAAAATTTGATGCCATCATTGCGAAGATGTTTGTCATTGTTTTGGGTGTCGGCTTGGTATTAACTGTGCTAGCTTATTTGATCGGGACGCCGATATTAAGTCTTGTTTTTGGTTTACCTTTAAACCAGCATAGTACTACCCTAGCCATCCTTGTTTTTTCTGGAATTCTGTATTCTATTGGGATTGTTTTTGGGGATGTCATGACGGTTATTCGAAAACAAACGTATCTATTGCCTGTGTATTTATTCATGTTTATAGCTTCCAAATTGACAAATAATGATTTGGTACAAAAAATGGGACTTCTAGGTGCGTCTTTAAGCTTTTTCATCGTGATGTCTGTTTATTTTAGTGGAAGTTTACTTGCTTATTTTATTGCAAGAAAAATAGAAAGGAAGGGCTATGCTCGTTAATCAACAACATACTTGGGTGATTTGTGCTTATGGTGAGAGCGAATACTTGGAAGCTTGTATTCAATCCTTGAAGAATCAAACTCTCCAATCACAGATTATCTGTTACAGTTCAACACCACTGGATTCGATCAAGGAACTTTGTCAGCGTTATGCTATCCCATTTTACACCAAGCAAGGTGGTGGGATTGGTAAGGATTGGAACAATGCCATGTCTTTTGTAGAGACGAAGTATGCTACCATCGCCCATCAGGATGATTATTATGAGCCAGACTATGCTGAGAAAGTTTTGGCTAAGATGGAAAAAAATCAAGATGTGTTAATTGGGTATTCTGATTATTTTGAAGAAAAAGATGGCCATAAAATTCCTGCGAATACAAATCTGAAGATCAAATCCTTGATGTTAAAAACTATGAATCTTTTTCCTGCTAGTCACTTTTGGCGAAACCGTGTGATGGCTTTTGGGAATCCGATTTGTTGTCCAGCTGTCACCTATAATCGTGAAAATTTGAAGAATTTCTATTTTGATGAAGGGATGAGAGTGAGTTTGGATTGGTACGCATGGTATAAGATCAGCGAGTATAAAGGTCGTTTCGCTTATGTATCTGACAAGCTCATGTGCCACCGTATCCATGAAGAGTCTGAAACATCAAAAACCATTGCAGACAATACGCGTAGTAAAGAAGATCTATACATGTATGAACTCTTCTGGCCTAAATGGATGGCCAAGTTGTTGATGAGACAATATGTGAAGAGTCAAAATTCGAATAAGTAGGAGAAACTGATGGGATATTTTGTTGATAGTTATGAGCGAAATAAAAAGTATTTAGTAGCTTTCGCAGTTTTGGCCTTTTGTATTGCAGTGATTTATACAAAGCGCTTAGTAGATTTTCCTAAAATTGGTGTAGCGTTATTTGTTGTATTGGCTTTTTTCATTTTTCTTTTACCGAAGAAGAATGTTGGGACCTTCCTTGCGATGCTCATTGGTGGTCTGTCCTTTGCTTTTATTACACCCGTTTTGAATACGCCAGATGAACAAGTTCACCTTTCAAGAACGATTCATATTGTGGAAGGAAACGTCAATATGGGAAATAAAAACATCCATATTACGGAAGATTACTTTGATATTTATAAGAATTTCAAAAAACCATTTACCAAATCTTCTTTATTTGAAGAAGGGCAGACGACCAAACAAGTGAAGTTTGGGAAAGAAACAGATTACAGGGCAACCAACTCATATTGGTTTATTGGTTATATCCCTCAGGCTCTTGGATTTGGGATTGGAAAATTTTTGAATTTGAGTGTAGGAATCTCCTATTATCTTGGTCGAATTTTTAATGTCATTGCTTACTGTATTTTAGCTCTCATTGCTATTAAATTAAGTGGGAAAGCGAAGCAGTTGATGACAATGGTAGCGATGTTTCCAATGAATCTTGTTCTAGCTGCTTCTTATAATCAAGATAGTGTAGCCTTAGGTTTAACCTACATCATTATTGGATTGTTTTTGAACTATGTAACGGATGATGAAAAAGTGGTTAAAATTAAGGATTTATTGCTTTATGCTTTCCTTTGCGTGATCCTTGTAACAATGAAGCTTCCTTATGTCTTGCTTGTAGGATTATTGCTATTTATACCGAAAAAGAAAACGCAATGTAAAAACTACTATCTCATTTCTCTTGCTTTGATTGCTGCAGTCTTTCTATTTACGATTTTTTGGTATGTTCTTACCCAGCAAGTTCGAATTGAGAACTTTAAACTAGATGGAGCGGATGCGAAGTCTCAGGTGATTAGTATCATTTCGAAACCTCATTGGTATCTTCCAGTGATTTTGAAGGAGATGCTATTATCAGTCAGTCATTTGAATCAACTCTACACCTTTGGTTGGTTAGATTTGTCGATGTCAGAAGTCCTTATTCCAATTTATGCTCTTTATACTTTGATTACTTTTTCAAATATTGGGAAAATCAAACTTCCTAAAGTATCAGTAGTAGGAGCAAGTTTGGTTTCTCTTGCAATTGTTGGTTTAATTTCTTTGACTTTGTATCTGACCTGGACACCAGTTGGAAATTTTGAAGTTTTAGGAGTTCAAGGCCGATATTACTTAGGTGTTGTTGCTCTTTGTCTACCAGTTATTTGTAGTTTATTTAAGCAAAGAGTTCCAGATGAACAAAAGTTCTCTGATCATTTTGTAGTACAAAGTAGTCTCATTATTTTATCTCTAACTTTACTACAAACCATCTCTGTTTTATATGCTGCAGTTTAATTAAAAGACTAAAATAAGTTATTACTAGGGGAAACCCTAGTTTTTTGTTACAATAGAAAGTGAATAAGTCAAGGAGTAAGAGATGACCATATCAGTTGTAGTCCCATGTTTTAACGAAGAAGAATCAATTCCATTGTTTTATCGAGAAATGGAACGCGTTCGGATGAAGATGGGAGAAAAGTTTGAATATATTTTTATAAATGATGGCTCTTCAGATGGTACACTATCCGTTCTTCGAAAGCTACATGTTACAGATTCAAATGTGCACTACCTTTCTTTTTCTCGAAATTTCGGGAAAGAGGCGGCGCTGTATGCTGGACTTGAGCGTGCTAGTGGTGAATTTGTAACCGTCATGGATGTGGATCTGCAGGATCCTCCGGAATTATTGATCGAAATGAAGCAGAAGTTGGAGGAACAACCAGATCTAGACTGTGTCGGAACGAGACGCGTAACCCGTGATGGGGAACCACCGATTCGCTCTTTCTTTGCACGGATGTTTTATAAATTGATCAATCATATTAGCCAAGTGGAAATGGTTGACGGGGCGCGTGATTTCCGTTTGATGCGCCGTCCCATGGTTGATGCTATTATGGAGTTATCGGAGTACAATCGTTTTTCAAAAGGGATTTTTGCTTGGGTAGGATTTGAGACAGAATACCTCGAATATAAAAATGTAGAGCGCGTGGCAGGAGAGACATCTTGGAATTTTTGGTCCCTCTTTAAGTACTCGATTGAAGGGATTGTCAATTTCTCGGATGCTCCATTAAACATTGCTTTTATTGGTGGGCTGTTATCTTGGATTTTGGCTTTTATCATGATGATTTTGATTGTAATCCGCACCTTGGTCTTTGGGGATCCTACTTCAGGTTGGCCATCCCTTATGACAGTGATTCTTTTCCTGGGAGGGTTCCAATTATTGACCATCGGGATTTTAGGGAAATATATTGGTAAGATCTTCATGGAAACAAAGAAACGTCCAATCTATGTTATCAAAGAGAAAAGTGAAGAATGAAGAATATCCTAAGTATGAGTCTTGCTGCTAAGCAAAAGATAGATAGATTTTACGAGGGAATGGATCGGCTCCTCGATAAGATCAATCAGTTGGATATGGTAAAAGGGATCCGCAGTTATATTGACCGGCTTATAGATGTTTTCAACCAAATCAGCAATAAGTTGGTCTACCTATTACTAACTTCCTATGCGCTCATTTTTACATTTGTATCTTTCAATCTGATCAATTTTCAAAGTCGCTCATATGACTATGTCTTTCATTTATCCCGCATTGTAGGCTTAGCAGAGTCCATTGAGCATTGGGATTTACTCCCCAATCTGAATTTTTTATTTGCATTCGGTACGGGATATGCTTCTCCTATGTTTTATGGAAATTGGCAGTTTTATCCGTCAGCCATCGTTTATATGATGACCAACGATGGAAATCTTGCTTATTCTATATTTGCATTTTTGATCATTCTTGGTACAAGCCTAACAAGTTATATTGTTGTTTCAAAAATAGTAAAAAATAAGGTGACTGGTATAGTAGTGGCCTTGACCATTCCTTGTTATTACACCTCATTTGGTTTTGGAATGACCATGGTAGTGCCACTTGTCCCAATTCTTATTTATTCTATTTATCGAGTGCTCTACTTAAACAAAAAGAACCCTCTCTATTTGGGGATTGTAGTAGCACTTTTAATTCAAACCCATATTTTATCAACAATCATATTAGCAATTTTTTCTGCGGTATTTTTATGTTTAAATTATAAAAGGATCACACTTGAAAAGATTATCTCTTTTGTATTTTCTATCTTGTTTGCCTTATGTTTGTCGGCAGGATACATTTTTCAATATCTGGAACAGGTTTCATCACAAAAATTTTTCTTCACATGGACAGCGAGAAATTTTCCTGTCAATGTGAAAGATACCTTTTTGGTTCCTTTTCCATTTCAAGCAGATCGATATGGTTTTTATAAACCTTTCACCCCATTAGAGTGGCCGATCCATCAATTCGTACGAGATGGCCTATTCTATGCGAGTATGATGGTAATCTTATTCTATCGCCGTCTAGGAAGTTTAAGTAAAACCATATTTTGGACTTGTTGGATCTTATATTTCTCTGCAACGAGTCTTCTGCCATGGAATTCCATATTGAAATACAGTTTTTTAGGGAGTATGCAGTATTCAGGGCGTCTATTGTTTTTCATTCCCCTCTTGTTCCTGTTCTTTCTTGCTGTTACAAATAGAAATGGATTTTTCTCTATTGTCTTATGCCTCTTGAGTATAACTTTCTATTTCAATCATGTGGTCCCTCAATTTGATAGCTCTTCAAAAAACTATAAACAGATGCGGGATGATAATAAAAAGAATGAAAAATTACTGAAATCAGTATATAGAGGGGACAAATCAAAATATATTGATCCTGTAGGTGATGAATATTATAATCTTGATATTAACAATCGAGATGTACGCTTGCCTCAATTTACTGAATTTCAAACAGCTAAGGATGTAAAAATATCAACTATTAAAAAGAGGTACAATCTTTTAGAATTCGATATAGAGGTTCCTGATGATAAAAAAGAAACAACTATTTCTATACCAATGATATGGTACAAAGGATATCGCGCAGAATATTCTAAGGGTGCAGAAGGTTCTCAACCTGTGTTGAAACAGCGTGCTTTTACCGAATCAGAATTAAAAGAAAATAAAAAAGATCGGAAACCAACTGTCTCAGAAAAAGTTTTAAATGATGGTAAAATTTATTTATCTATTCGAAATTCTGGTCATGTCAAAGTTTCTTATCACAAGACATTTATACAGTATCTTGGTTTCATGATAGAATGGATCTCTTGGATACTAGTGTTCTTCATTTTTAAACAGAAGTATTCAAAAAATAAGGAGCAATTCCCATCCTAAAAAGCAGAAAACTTCTGCTTTTTTTGCTATAATGATAGAGAAAAAGCATTTGAAAGGAATTTAACATGATTTTAATTACAGGAGCAAATGGGCAGCTTGGAACAGAACTTCGCCATTTGTTGGATGAACGAAATGAAGAATATGTGGCTGTTGATGTGGCTGAAATGGATATCACAAATGTAGAAAAAGTAGACGAGGTATTCGCAGAAGTGAAACCAACCCTAGTCTACCACTGTGCTGCCTACACAGCTGTTGATGCTGCTGAAGATGAAGGTAAAGAGTTGGACTATGCGATCAACGTGACTGGTACGGAAAATGTAGCAAAAGCGTCTGAAAAACATGGTGCAACCTTAGTTTATATCTCAACAGACTACGTTTTTGATGGGAAAAAACCAGTGGGACAAGAATGGGAAGTAGACGATCAACCAGATCCTCAAACAGAGTACGGTCGTACCAAACGTATGGGGGAAGAATTGGTTGAGAAGCATGTATCTAACTTCTATATCATCCGTACAGCTTGGGTATTTGGGAACTACGGTAAGAACTTTGTCTTCACCATGCAAAACCTTGCGAAGACTCACAAAACACTTACAGTCGTTAATGACCAACATGGTCGTCCAACCTGGACACGTACTCTTGCAGAGTTCATGACTTATTTGGCTGAAAACCGTAAGGAGTATGGTTATTACCACTTGTCAAATGATGCAGCAGAAGATACAACTTGGTATGACTTTGCAGTTGAGATCCTCAAAGATACGGATGTTGAAGTGAAGCCAGTGGATTCTAGCCAATTCCCAGCTAAGGCAAAACGCCCACTGAACTCAACGATGAGCTTGGCTAAGGCTAAGGCTACAGGATTCGTTATTCCAACTTGGAAAGATGCTTTGAAAGAATTTTACAAACAAGAAGTGAAATAAGAACAAATAGAAGCGGCCCTCAAGGGTCGCTTTTCTGTTTGGATTAGGCAAAAAGCCTAGAAAATGGTATAATTGAATAGACTGTGAATGATTTGAAAGGGAACTCTATGCAACATGTTTTTATTATCGGAAGTCGTGGGCTTCCGGCTCAATATGGCGGTTTTGAGACTTTTGTGGATCAATTGGTTTCGCATCAAGTGTCTCCAGATATTCAATATCATGTTGCCTGCCTTTCTAATGATCAAGCTTATTATCATTTTGACTATAAGGGTGTCGATTGTTTTACGATTAAAGCTCCCAAGCTTGGGCCTGCGCGTGTCATCGCCTATGATATGATGGCCATCAACTATGCCTTGAAGCTTATTAAGAAACAAGGAATTGAACAGCCGATTTTTTACGTCTTGGGCAATACAATCGGAGCCTTTGTGGCGCCTTTTGCGCGTAAGATCCATAAGATGGGTGGACGATTCTATATCAATCCAGATGGACTGGAGTGGAAGCGGGCCAAGTGGGCTAAACCAATTCAAGCCTATCTCAAGTATTCTGAAAAAATCATGACACGCCACGCTGACTTGGTAATTTCAGACAACCCAGGTATTGAGTCCTATATCAAGGAAGCCTATCCTTGGTCCAAGACGACCTATATTGCCTACGGAACGGACTTATCTCCTACTAGCCTAAATAGTCAGGATAATAAGGCCCGAGAATTCTATCACAAGTGGCAGACACAGGAGAAGAACTATTACTTGATCTTGGGTCGTTTTGTCCCAGAAAACAATTACGAGACCGCCATTCGTGAATTTATGGCCTCTTCTACCAAGCGGGATTTGGTGATCATTTGTAACCAGGAAGGCAATCCTTATTTTGAGGAGCTCCGAGCTCGGACTGGATTTGATCAGGATCCACGCGTCAAGTTTGTAGGAACGGTCTATGATCAAGACCTATTGAAATATATCCGTAAAGAAGCCTTTGCCTATATCCATGGTCATGAAGTGGGCGGAACCAATCCTGGTCTCCTAGAGGCTCTTGCCCAGACGGATCTGAATTTAGTTTTAGGAGTCTCCTTTAACCAAACGGTCGCTAAGGATTCGGCTCAATATTGGACTAAAGAAACTGGGAATTTAGCGCATTTGATTGACCAGGTAGATTCTTTAGAAGATGTATCTGAATGGGGTCAACGTGCCAAGGCCAATATGAAACAAAACTTTACCTGGGAAAAAATTGTAGGTGAGTACGAGGAATTATTCTTATCATGAAAGTAAATATCTTGTTGTCCACCTATAATGGTGAACAGTATCTAAAAGAGCAGGTCAAAAGTATCCAAGACCAGACCTATCAAGACTGGCAACTCTTGATCCGAGATGATGGATCGACAGATGGTACGGTGGAGATCATTCAAGAGTTGGTGGCCCAGGATGAGCGCATTCGCTTTATCAACCAAGGAGCTATCGAAAATCTCGGTGTTATCAAGAGCTTCCATGCCCTCTTGAAGTATGAGAAAGCAGATCTTTATTGCTTCAGTGACCAAGATGATGTCTGGCTTCCTGAAAAAATTGCTCTTCAGGTAGCAGAAGCCGAGAAGCATCCTCAAGAAGTGCCTTTGCTGGTCTACACAGATTTAAAAGTGGTCGATGAAAACTTGAATGTGCAGCATGAGAGTATGATTCGCACCCAGTCTGATCATGCCAATACCGAACTGATTCAAGAGTTGACGGAAAATACGGTAACTGGCGGAGTTGCCATGATTAACCACGCTCTGGCTGACTTATGGACGGGTCAAGAAAAACATGCCCTCCTTATGCATGACTGGTACTTGGCCTTGTTGGCAACTGCCTTTGGGAAGCTCATCTATATCGATCAGCCGACAGAATTGTACCGTCAGCACAGTAGCAATGTTCTGGGAGCTCGTACCCTTAGAAAACGGGTCAAAAACTGGGTTCGCCCTCATGTTCTGTTTGCTAAATATTGGAATCTCATCGAGTCCAGTCAAGAACAAGCAAAAAATTTATTGGATCTGCCTGTCAGTTCACAAACTAAAGAAATCATTGAAAACTTTGTCACCATTATGGATGTTCCACTAAAAGAACGTTTGAGACGGATTCGTCAGTATGGTTACCGGAAGAACCGGGCTTTTCATACGGTTGTGTTTACCAGCTTGATTCTGACAAAGTTTGCATATCGAGGTAAAAAATAATGTTTGACGTTTTTAGTCAGAAAAATCGAATTTTATTACGAGAGTTAATCAAAACAGACTTTAAATTACGCTACCAGGGATCAGCAATCGGTTATCTTTGGTCGATTTTAAAGCCCCTGATGACTTTTACGATCATGTATATTGTCTTCATCCGATTCTTACGCTTGGGTGGAGATGTGCCCCATTTCCCAGTTGCCCTCTTGTTGGCCAATGTAATCTGGGGCTTCTTCTCAGAAGCAACATCTATGGGGATGGTGTCGATTGTTAGTCGAGGCGACTTGTTGCGAAAATTGAACTTCTCCAAACACATCATTGTCTTGTCTGCGATTTCAGGAGCAGCCATCAACTTTGTTATTAACCTTGTAGTGGTCTTGATTTTTTCATTCTTCAATGGGGTGACATTCTCTTGGACAGCCTTGATGGTCATTCCGTTGTTCTTTGAGTTATTCTTGATGGCGACAGGATGCGCACTGATCTTAGCGACATTTTTTGTTCGTTTCCGTGACTTAGGTCAAGTATGGGAAGTACTCCTGCAAGCAGGCCTATATGCGACGCCAATTATCTATCCGATTACCTTTATTGCAGACCGCAATCCATGGGCTGCTAAGTTGGTCATGATGAATCCTTTGGCTCAAATTATTCAAGACATGCGTTATTTCTTGATTGATAAGGCCAACACCCCTGTCTGGCTTTTGGTGGAAAATAAGTTCTTGGTTCTGATTCCTTATGTCTTGCCAATTCTTATTTTTGTTGCCGGCTTTGCTTACTTTAACAAACATGCTAAGAAATTTGCGGAGATTCTCTAATGACAGATAAACAAATTGCAGTAAAAGTAGACCATGTCAGCAAGTACTTTAAGTTGCCAACAGAGGCAACCAATAGCCTTCGAACTGCCCTGGTCAATCGCTTCAAAGGAATCAAAGGATACAAAGAACAACATGTTCTTAAGGATATTTCTTTTGAAGTAGAAAAAGGAGACTTTTTCGGGATCCTCGGAAGAAATGGTTCTGGAAAATCGACTCTTTTAAAAATCATTTCTGAAATCTATGTGCCAGAAAAAGGAACCGTCACTATAGATGGGAAACTGGTGTCCTTTATTGAGCTTGGAGTAGGCTTTAACCCGGAACTGACTGGTCGTGAAAATGTCTATATGAACGGGGCCATGTTGGGCTTCTCAACAGCTGAAATTGATGCCATGTATGATGATATCGTAGACTTTGCTGAGTTGCATGAATTCATGAACCAAAAGCTTAAGAACTACTCATCAGGCATGCAGGTTCGTCTAGCCTTTTCGGTTGCCATTAAGGCCCAAGGCGATATCTTGATTTTGGACGAGGTCCTAGCAGTAGGAGATGAGGCCTTCCAGCGCAAGTGTAACGATTACTTCCAAGAACGGAAAAAATCAGGGAAAACCACGATTCTGGTTACCCATGATATGGGAGCCGTCAAGAAATATTGTAACAAGGCTGTTTTGATTGAAAATGGCTTGGTGAAGGCCATTGGTGATCCTTTTGACGTTTCTGATCAATATAGTTTTGACAACTTGGAATCGAATTCACATCATCATGGAGATGAAGATGAGGGCTTGGTCACAACGGAAGTTGAAGATTTTACAGCTAGATTGCTTTCTCCTAAGAAAGTAACTCCTGATGATGAGGTGGTGATTGAGTTTTCATTTAATCTATTAGATGAGTCTGTTAATCCTCACATAGCCTTTTCATTTGTTGATATTTCTACTGGAAATGGACTGTACAACGATAATTCCATGGATATTCCATTATCTGGTGTCGGACCTAAAAAAATCACTTATAAATGTAAGTTGCCGTACTTTAATCATGTGAAGTTAAGACTAGTAGCATTTTTAAGAGATGAAAATCAAGAAAACTTAGCAATATTGTCGACAACGAACCCTCCAGTCTTTTCAATAGATCGGGTTGTGGATCGAACAAATCGTTCGGAGTTGGATTCTTCTACTGGATTGTTAATTCGTCAAGGTAAGTGGGAATAATTTCTTTGGTGTAGGCTATGAAAATTTTATTTGTTTCTCCTGTTGGAGCCATGTTTAGTGGAGCAGAAGTATCGATTGTGAACCTAATGAAATTGTTGGTTCAGCAAGGTCACGAAGTTTATAATGTGATACCGGATAATGCCCCACACATTGATAAAGACTATCTCCGTCATATGGATACAACTGGAATTAAATTATTTCAGTTAAAAACCAATCAGTGGTGGTGGCCTGAGTCTAAGATGCTGAACATTTCAGAGTTAGAAATCCAAGCTTCTCAACAAAAGAATATTGAGGAAGTAAGAGAAATTATCCGGAATGAAAAGATTGAACTGGTTATTTCGAATACAGTCAATGTGTTTCAGGGAGCTATGGCAGCAGCATGCGAAAGGGTCAGACATTTTTATATTATTCATGAATTTCCTTTTGGCGAGTTCGGTTATTATAAGGACCTGATTCCCTTAATTGATGATTTGTCTGATAAAATTTTTGTAGTAGAAGGGGAATTGTACCACACTCTAACGAATTATTTTACGACTGATAAATTGATTCCGTTTATCCCCTATACAGAAGTTCAAGAGCGTCCTCTCAAGAATTCTACTATTTCTCGCTTTGTATCTATCGGTGGGATTAACGAACGAAAAAATCAGCTTGAGTTGCTTGCAGCCTATAATCACTTAAATCGGAAAGGTATCGAACTGGTTTTTATCGGAGGATGGGATGAGCAGTACAAAAAGTTGATGGATGACTATATTCAAACGCATCATCTAGATCGTGTGACGTTTGTTGGTTTTCACTCGGATCCATGGTCCTTGGTGACAGATAAAGATATCCTCGTCTTGCCTGCTAAATTAGAAACATTTTCTTTAGTATTTGTGGAATCAGTCCTCAATGGAGTTCCGGCAATCATTTCCGATAATTTAGGTCATTTGTCTTCAAGTAAATTTTTAGAATCTGGGAATTTATATCCACTAGGAGATAGAGATCTGCTAAGTCAACAAATGGCTACAGTGATTGAGAATTTTGATAGCTATAAAGAAAAACAATTACTGGATCAAGAACTCGCTCGAAAGAAATACAATCTCGAGACCATTTATGATGTCTTTAAAGATTACATCGAAGTAGAAACGCCAATTGGTAACCAAAAGCTTTCCTCTAAGTATGCTCGATTTTTGGGGATGAAATTCAATAATCGTGATCTCGAAGTAATTGGTAAATCTCAGGTGGTGATTTCAGCTTCTAACGATGGACTTCACTCAGCTTACCATGAAATAACAAAAGAGAGACTGGAAAATAAGGGCTCTATTATCTTCAAGCTTGAAAAGGAAAAGAGTCTAAAAATATTACTTTCAGAATTTCCGGGATCCTATAAAAAATTGTCATTGATTGCATTGGAGGATCAAAGAGAAATTCCTCTTGTAACTTCAAACGGAATTGATTTCGAGGATGTTTTGGTTTTCTTTAATACCCATCCACATATTCTGTTTGATCTTTCGAATAGTTCAGGTAATCAATTTCAATTCTCCTATGAAAAAGAAAGTGACGAAGAATTTAGCAGACACCTATTCAACTTATATGAGAATCATAAAAAATTATCTCATGAATACAATTCCATCATCCATTCTCGTCGTTGGACCATTCCAACAAAGATCTTGAAATTCTTTAGAATAAGGAAATAATATGCAACGTTTACTTTTATATGTTCACTACAATAAGTTTAATTTTATTAGTGGGCATGTACTTTACCAATTAGAAAAGATTCGCCCCTTGTATTCACGGGTGGTCTTTATCTCCAATAGTCAACTACCAGAAGATGTGAACTCTAATTTAGTAGCACAGCATCTGGTAGACGATATTCTAGAGCGCCAAAATAGTGGCTTTGACTTTGCGGCTTGGCGGGATGGAATGAAGACAGTCGGCTTTGACCAACTGGCTCATTTTGATTCGGTTACCCTCATGAATGATACCTGCTTTGGACCTCTTTGGGATCTAGAACCAATCTATCAGCGGTTTGAAAATGATACTGAAGTGGATTTCTGGGGAATGACCAATTACCGGAAAGACAAGGATTTTAACGAGCATATTCAGAGTTATTATCTTAGTTTTAAAAAACAGGTGCTGACATCAAGTGCCTTCCGTGAATTTTGGCAAGGTGTTCAGGACTTCACCAATGTTCAAGATGTGATTGATAACTATGAAACCAAGGTCACAACGAATTTCTTGGATGCAGGTTTTCGCTATAAGACGGTCTTTGATACCATTCATGCAGACACCACAGGGATGCTCTATCCAGACTTTTCTTACTACAATCCTACAGCGATTCTCAATCATAAGGTTCCTTTCATCAAAGTCAAAACCATTGCAAACAATGAAGGAATTATGCCTTATATTTTTGACGAGTTGGAGCGTGTATCGAACTACCCATTAGACTTGATTCTCAACCACATGTCTATGATCGATCGTCCGGATTATCCTTATCTCTTGTCTCGTAAGTACTTGAAAAATCAGGAATTAGCTGGAGAGTTCGGTAAAAAAGTTGCGGCTCATCTTCATGTCTTTTATGTGGACCTCTTGGAAGAATTTCTAGATGCTTTTCAAACCTTTCATTTCGCTTATGACTTATGGATCACGACAGATGTAGAAGAGAAGAAGCAGGATATTGAGAAAATTCTTTCTCATCGGGCACAAGATGCGACGGTTGTGGTGACTGGAAATATTGGACGGGATGTATTGCCAATGCTGCTCTTAAAAGAGCAACTTTCTCAATATGATTATGTTGGCCATTTCCATACTAAGAAATCTAAAGAAGCAGATTTCTGGGCAGGTGAATCTTGGCGCAAAGAATTGATCGAGATGTTGGTCAAACCGGCTGATCAAATCCTAGCCAATATGGAAGCCAATCCAAAAGTCGGAATCACTATCGCAGATATTCCAACCTTCTTCCGTTACAATCGAATAGTGGTTGCCTGGAATGAAGCCCTCATTTCACCAGAGATGAACAAGCTCTGGGAACGGATGGGAGCGACCAAGACGATTGACTTCAAAAATCTCAATACCTTCGTTATGAGTTATGGGACTTTTGTTTGGTTTAAATACGATGCTTTGAAACCACTCTTTGACTTGAATTTGACAGCAGCAGATGTTCCAGCAGAACCTCTACCACAGAATTCAATCCTTCATGCGATTGAACGCTTGTTGATCTACATTGCTTGGGATCAAAAATATGACTTTAGAATCTCTCAAAACCCACATGTTCTGACACCGTTTATCGATAATAAGCAATTGAACAATCGTGAGGATCTCCAACCGCATACCTTTGTGGACTTTAATCAAATTGGGGGGATCAAAGGAGCCTTGAAGTATATCGTAATAGGGCCTGCAAGAGCTGTGAAATATATACTAAAAAGAATGATAAAGAAAGTGAAATAATGAAACGGAAAAAAGAGTTTAATTTTAAAGAATTTATCCTCTCAGCTTTATCGAAAGTTTCAAGAACTCAATGGTATTATGGGGTTACTTTCGTTCTATTTTCTTTTTTTAATTTTTACCTAGCTCAGAATAATCTTGCAGTTCATAACAAAGCAACAGGAACTGTCCTACAATATGTTAATTTTTTAGGAATTCTATTTGGAATTAGTTTCTTGCTATTAATTCCAATATTATCCCAGTTCAATTTTAAAAAATGGTTTCCTTTAAAACTGATTGTCAGTTATTTGGTCTACAATACCCTTTCTTATTTGACAGAAATCACGATTTATTTGAATAATCCAAAATACAAGGTTTGGAATTTTGATCAGAATCCATTCTTTAGAACGGATTCCTTCCTTGTCATTTTCTTTCTGTTTGCTTCTACAGGTGGTTTGGTTCTATTGCGACAGCATTATGATAAGCTACCAAGTCGGAAAAAAGGAGGAGAAGAGATTGGCGAGAACTATCAGTATCTGGTCTTGTCGCAACTCTTGATCACCTTTATCGTAACAGACAAAAACTTTTCGACCCTGATTTACCGGACAGATAATTTTTTGTATAAGGCTTTTGAAATTGGCAAATACTCAGCTCAGCAATTTTGGTTAACAAATGAATTCTTATACTTTCTATTTCCGTTGATTTCCTTGCTTGGATTCTTGTATACAAAAGGGCAGCGAGATTTCGTCAAGAACAAGCCGAGTTTCTCTTTAGTGTTCTTCTCTAGTACCACTATTGCAATTGTATTGAATTATTTTATCCAATTCAGTTTAGGTCGAACAGAACCCTTCTTAGGCGTTCATTACACGATTCCAGATGCCATCTTATTTCAAATTCTCATTCTGACAGCGATACTTATCTTTGTTTACATTTGTATCAATCAATATTGGATTGCTACCTGTCTCATTTCCATTGTTTCCATTGCTTTTGTAGTTGCAAATTCCATCAAGTTTGGCATGAGGAATGAACCAGTTTTACCGAGTGATTTAACTTGGTTAACCAAGCCAATGACGCTTTTGAGCTTTATGGACAAAGCGCAAATATTTTACATCTTTTTATTGGTGGTCTTTCTGGTTTGTCTACTGATTGTCGGGAAAAAGTACCTCTTTAAAGGAAGAATTATTTCTTCATGGAAAATACAAATCGGAGCTATTGCAGTGATGCTCTTATGCTTTAAGAGTGTCAATGGGATATTCAGTGATAAAGAAAACGGGAAGATCAAGGATAATGTACCAATTATTAGCACCCTGAACAATTACCAAGATATTAATTGGCTAGGGAATACGACCAATGCTCGTTACAAAGGATTGTCTTATGTTTGGATGAATCAATTGACGACGGAGGTTGTTCCAAAACCGGATGGTTATTCCAAAGAACGTCTTGAGAAAATAGCCCAAAAATATACCAACTTGTCGAATGCGATCAATAAGGAGAGAAGTAACTACTTAAACGATCAAACGGTCATTTATATTCTGAGTGAAAGTTTTTCTGATCCTAGAAAAGTCGAGGGAGTTGAGCTTACGCAAAATCCGATTCCCAATATTGAGAACATCATGAAGACCCACACGAGTGGGCAAATGCAATCGGATGGATATGGTGGCGGAACTGCAAATATGGAGTTCCAGACTCTTACAGGTTTACCATTCTATAATTTATCACAAACTGTATCTGTCTTGTATACGGAAGTTCTTCCTAAGATCCATGATGTGCCGTCTATCAGTAATGCATACTCAAAAAAGAATAAGATTGCTGTTCACTTGGCAGGTAAATCGAATTATTCTCGGGATATCGTGTATTCGAGATTGGATTTCAAAGATTTTATTACGACGGATACAAAGGGAATCAAGTACAGAAAAGAAGGAATTAGTCCGAGTGATGAATCCACCTATAATATTGTGTTGGATAATTTAAACGACAAAACCGGACAATTCTTTTCTGTGATGACTATGCAAAATCATACTCCATGGTTAGAAGCAAATCCAGAAACCTTGGATGCAAAAGGTAAAGGGTTTAGTGATGAAGAAAATTCAAAACTGACTTTCTACAGTCGTTTACTTTCACAAACTGACACCGCCACCCAATCCTTCCTGGAAAGTCTTTCTAAAATAGATAAGAAGATTACAGTGGTATTTTATGGGGATCATTTGCCAGGTCTTTATCCTGAGTCCGCCTTTAAGAATAATCCGGAGAGTCAGTATCAGACAGACTACTTTATTTGGAGTAATTTTGATGCACCGAAATTGAACTATCCTTTGGTCAATTCAAGTGATTTCTCTGCTATGGTCTTTGAACAGACCAATTCAAAAGTTTCGCCTTACTATGCTTTGTTGACAGAAGTACTGAAAAAAGCAAGTGTCGATAAAAAGGCCTTGGAAGGAGAAGCACAAGAAATTGCAGAGGATTTGAAAATGGTTGAATACGACTTGATTAGTGGGAAAGGTTACCTTTCTAAAGACTTCTTTAAAGTCCCAACCAACAAATCCAATTAAAAGGAGTGCTAGCAGGTAAAAATCTTTGTGATTTTGGCTGTCTGGCTCCCTTTTTTTTGTTTTTTATGCTAAACTATTAGATGGGGGTACGCTCATGATTAAGATATTTGGAAAGGTCCATTATCATTGGCAACCGGACTTATCTATTCTTGTGACTTATTGGTCCATTGCAGTGATTCCGGTCTTTATTGGACTGGCCTTGATGTATGAGAGCTCTAGTGTGCCAACGCTAGTTTTGTTTTCGTTCTTTTTATTTATGGTCTTGCTCGCGATTGGGGTCCATCGTTACTTCACGATCTATGAGGATGGGATCTTGCGGATTATTACAGCTAATCCTTTTACTCCAATCAAGGTGAAGATTGACTCGATTGAAAAGGTCGAAGTAAATAAGAAATCGATCAAGCTCATTTTTAATGATGGTTCGCGCAGTCGGACATTCTGTATGCGTAAATGGCCGAAGAAATATTTTATCAATGCACTTGCCTTAAATCCTTATTTTAAGGGAGAAGTAATCCTTACGGACAATTTCATCCATGTGGATTACTACGAGATGTATTATGCAAACAAATAAAAAGCCCTCTTAATCTTTTAAGAGAGCATGAGTGGGGCATTCTTTGATAGCGTCGAGAACATCGTTTGTGACAGGAACTTCCTTTTCAAGGAGGTCGTCCTCTTCAGAAGCGAATTTAACGATGCCATTGTCATGGTAATCAAATAATTCAGAATAGGTCTGACAGAGACCGCAAGCGATGCAACGATCTGGAATTAACGTAACTTTCATACTTCTATTGTAATGATTTTTACGAGAAAAAACAAGGAGGAAGTCATGGCAAAAGAACCATGGGAAGAAGATATTTACGATGATGGAGAAGAAACATTGAAAAGAACGAGTAAGTTAAACGGAATGAAGGCAGATCGTCTATTGACAATTTTAGCCATTATTTTCTTTGTAGTAGTAGTGGCGATGGTCTGCTTGTTGATTTTCCTTTCAACAGGTGGCAGCAACAAATCAAAACAAATGTCTGGTTTCTACAATGGAGAGACTAAGGTTGAACAGAAATCATCAGCCCCTGCAGCACAAACTGACCAAGCGGCTAAAGACGATAGTTCAAAAGATGAGAACGCTGAAGAAGGGACGATCACTGTTCAAGCAGGTGAAGGGGAAGCAGCGATTGCTGCGCGTGCTGGTATTTCCATTGCCCAATTGGAACAATTAAATCCATCTCACATGTCTACAGGATCTTGGTATGCCAATCCTGGTGATGTCGTTAAGATTCAGTAGGAGTTGAGGACAACATGAAACAAATTCAAATTGCCATTGATGGACCGGCTTCTAGTGGAAAATCCACAGTTGCAAAGATCATTGCCAAGGATCTAGACTATACGTATCTAGACACAGGAGCTATGTACCGTGCGGCGACTTATCTAGCTTTGCAAAATAATCTGACAGCTGAACAGGTTGATGACCTCTTAGCCCTTTTAGATCAGTATCCAATTAGTTTCGGTCGATCGGAAGAAGGAGAGCAACTTGTCTTTGTAGCAGACGTGGATATTACCCACCCAATTCGCGATAACCAAGTGACCAACAATGTTTCATGGGTTGCAGCGCTTGCGCCAGTCCGTGAAAAACTTGTCGCTCTACAGCAAGAAATTGCAGCAGAGGGGGGCATCGTTATGGATGGACGCGATATTGGGACGGTCGTCCTTCCACATGCAGAGTTGAAGATCTTTTTGGTCGCTTCGGTTGAGGAGCGGGCAGAACGTCGTTATAAGGAAAATGTTGAAAAGGGCATCACAGCGGATCTTGAATTGTTGAAAAAAGAAATCGCTGAGCGTGACTATAAGGACAGCCACCGTACCGTTTCTCCTTTGAAACCTGCAGCTGATGCCATTCATTTTGACACAACGGGTGTTGGAATTGCAGACGTTGTTGCATTTATTGAAGAAAAAGCAAAAAAACTTCTTGACAAAGAATAAAAAACTTGATATCATATAAAAGTTGAGAAAAGCAGAAGTGAGAACTTCTCGCCTTGTGACGCAAGTTGCCTGGCCCCTACGGATCAAGTTTCAGAAATGAAATACATCATGTAGTTCGGGCCTGTTTTGCAGGTCCGTTCTTTGTTTTTCTCGAATAATAAAAAAGAGGTGAAAACCATAGCAAAGCAAGACTTATTCATCAATGATGAAATTCGTGTACGTGAAGTTCGCTTAATCGGTCTTGAAGGTGAGCAATTGGGTATCAAACCACTTAGCGAAGCGCAAGCACTTGCGGACGATGCTAATGTTGACTTGGTTCTCATTCAACCTCAAGCTAAACCTCCTGTTGCGAAAATTATGGACTACGGTAAGTTCAAATTTGAGTACCAGAAGAAGCAAAAAGAACAACGCAAAAAACAAAGCGTTGTGACCGTGAAAGAAGTTCGTTTGAGCCCAGTGATTGACAAGGGTGATTTCGATACAAAACTTCGCAATGCTCGCAAATTCCTTGAAAAAGGAAATAAAGTGAAGGTATCCATTCGCTTTAAGGGTCGTATGATTACCCACAAAGAGATTGGTGCTAAAGTTTTAGCCGACTTCGCTGAAGCGACACAAGATGTGGCGATCATCGAACAACGAGCTAAGATGGATGGACGTCAAATGTTCATGCAATTGGCGCCAGCAACTGACAAGAAATAATCTGTCAGAAAGTTAAAAAAAGGAGAAAATATCATGCCAAAACAAAAAACACACCGCGCATCAGCTAAACGTTTCAAACGTACAGGTTCTGGTGGACTTAAACGTTTCCGTGCTTACACTTCTCACCGTTTCCACGGAAAAACTAAGAAACAACGTCGTCATCTTCGTAAAGCATCTATGGTGCATGCAGGAGATTTCAAACGTATCAAAGCAATGCTTACTCGCTTGAAATAATCGCGTATTTGTAAGTAAAGAATTCTAGGAAATATTGGAGGAAATATAAATGGCACGTGTTAAAGGTGGCGTTGTATCACGCAAACGTCGTAAACGTATTCTTAAATTAGCTAAAGGTTACTATGGAGCTAAACACATCTTGTTCCGTACTGCAAAAGAACAAGTAATGAACTCTTACTACTATGCATACCGTGACCGTCGTCAAAAGAAACGTGACTTCCGTAAATTGTGGATCACACGTATCAATGCGGCAGCTCGTATGAACGGACTTTCATACTCACAATTGATGCATGGTTTGAAATTGGCTGAGATCGAAGTTAACCGTAAAATGCTTGCTGACTTGGCTGTTAACGATGCAGCAGCTTTCACAGCTCTTGCAGATGCAGCTAAAGCAAAACTTGGTAAATAATTTTATAAGGCTGAGATGATTTTCTCAGTCTTTTTTTCTTGCTGATTTCATGCTATAATGAAAATAATCGTAACCGATATGAGGAGAGATGGAGGATATAAAGGTGACACACAATCGACTAGCATGGGATGAATATTTTGCAGCACAGGCCTTACTGATTTCGAATCGAGCGACCTGTAATCGAGCTAAGGTTGGGGCTGTACTGGTAAAGGATAATAAGGTCATTGCAACCGGGTATAATGGATCCGTTTCTGGGACAGATCATTGTCTAGAGGATGGATGCCTCATGGTCGAGGGACACTGTGTCCGGACGATTCATGCGGAAATCAATGCTATTTTGCAAGGAGCTGAACGTGGAATTCCAAAAGGCTTTACAGCTTATGTGACACATTTTCCTTGTCTCAATTGTACCAAGCAATTGCTTCAAGTTGGTTGCAAGCGGGTCGTTTATATCCATCAATACCGCATCGATGAATATGCCGAATACCTCTACCGTGAAAAAGAAGTAGAACTGGTCAATTTACCAATTGAAGAAGTGAAAAGAGCTATTGCAGAGGCTGATTTTATTTAGGGAAGGCTTCCAGTCTATTTCATGATATGTTAGCAATCTAATTGAAAACCTGTCCAAATTAATGTTTAAGAGATAGCATTGAATAGATGGCTATCATGAAAAGAATAATGGAATCAAGTATAATGGTGTTAACGGAAAAACATAAAAATATAAGAAAGGTAGGAGAACGTGATGACAAACCAAGAGAAACATCTTGAGGAAAATAAAGAACATAGTAAGATCAGTGAAGATTATCCCAATTCTGTATCTGTTCAGAATCCTCCAAAAGAAAATAGCTTACATTCTATTCTTCTTTCAGTGACATTTTACTTATCCATTATCTATCTTGTGTTGTTTGTCTTTTTCTTTAATATTTTGGGATTTTTCATGTTGTTGATTTTTCTAACACCAAACTTCTTAGGTGTTGCTATTGGAACCATTTTACTTGGACTAGGGATGAAGAAGGGGAATAAAAGCCTCCTCTATACGAGTGTTGGACTCTATCTGCTGTCTATCATCTTGGGTTTTGAACTAGATTGGGAAATTTTTCGAATCGCTCCGTTACTGCTAGGTATTCTGGTTTTAATTGGAACACTCTTAGTTGAAGAAGAGAAAAGCTCTTAATTAAAAAATGGGTATGGTCAACTCTACTCAATAAAAAGTATTCGGGTCGATCAAAGAGATAGTTAAATCAGTTCTTCCTCTCTATTTTTAAGCGCTATTATTTGAAAAAATAACTAAAAATGTTAGGAGAAAGTTATAACAGATCAACAAAAAAATCCTGAAGTAGATAAAGAAAATGAGGCATATGCTTCAGATGAAAGTCTTTTTCCGAACAATGAAATGAAGCCAGAGAAGAGAATTGGAAATTCTGTAATCCTTTCTATTGCTTTGTTCTTGGCCATTGTTTATATAGTTTTACTTTTATTAGGTCTCTTTTCAATGGGAGCGTGGGCTGGTGGCTTTTTGTACTTTTTGGGGATCCATATGATTAGCTTTGTGATTGCAACCATCCTGCTTTGGAATGGAATAGTGAATGCCAATAAAGCAACTCTTTTTATAGCAGTAGCTATTTATGTTTTTTCATTTATTGCTGCGGGTGATCCGGATTGGGTGATTAATCATATACCACCGTTTGTGGTAGGAGTGCTGGTATTGATTGGAACTGTATTGTTAAAAAATGAAGAGTGATGATAGGAGGTAGGATGTTCAATCCTATCTTTTTTATTTATTTAGTACTGATAACGCACTAAGAAAACGGTTACAAATTGTGTTATAATTTAAATAAATGAATCGTTAAATACTTTTCTTAGAAAGTGGAGGAGAATCTATGTCTAGAAAAAAATGGTATGGTATACTGCTAATTCTTGAAGCAATTCTTTATCTTGTTTCTTATGGTAGTAGTCTAGTAGAGAGCTATAATGCCCAAAATTTAAATGGAGATATACCACTGTTCACTGCCTCTAGTATTTTTTCTATATGGAATGGAATGATTATTTGCTGGTTAATTTGGAGAATCATGAAGCAACGTTTAAATGTTGAAGGATTGATAGCTGTTCTTCTCCTCTCAATTACTCAACTACTGATGTTTTTTTTACCACCTTTTTCCCCAACAAATCTGCTGAACATTTCCTTTGTGCTAAATATCATTTGTTTAATATGGATTTGGTTGCTTATAAAGAATGTAGAAATGAGGGAGCTTTTAAACAATTGGAAAAGTAAAGATGGTTGGAAATCATCGATAGCTTATTTAGTACTATTTGTTGCCTCTACAAATATTTCTCCACTATTTATATTGATTGGTATGGATAGAACGAGTGATATTTACGCTTTTACACTTCGATACAGTGTAATGGAGTTAATGTTTTTACTTCTGATTAATGTTATGATCACAAGTACAAGTGATAAACTTCAGAAAGTCTTTTCTCTTTTGCTCATTTTATCTTCCCTTGTTGAGATAGGTATAGTATACTCTTTCATCACTCGTATAAGCTTTTACGGTCTCTTTTATCTTCTCTTATCGATTTATATTGCTTGTCGTGTTTTTAGTTTACTTGAGAAAGTTGCAGCTAGCTGGGAGTCCAAAGTGAAAGTACAAGATCTATCATCTATTGACACTAAACTAGAGATGGCGGACTCTCAAGTAGAAGGAGAGATAGATGTAAACGATCTGTTGAATGCTGATATACAATCAAACAATGATAAAGAAAATTCGCCAAAGAGGATCATTCTTCATTCGTCTTGGTTATGGAGCGCCCTTATAATAGCAGTCTGTCACCTTGGTATTATGATTTTTCCTTTATTTTTAGGAAACCCCATGTATCTACTGATCTTATATATTGGTGCCATCCATTATATTTGTTTTATGATTGCGACTTTCATCCTTTTCATAGCTATGAGGAATGGAAATGTGGGTCTCTTAAATACATCAGCCGTCTTATTTATTGTTTCCATCATAGGTACGCTAGATCCTTATTGGACAGGTCCAAATATTTTATCCTTGGTTTTAGGAGTCCTGGTATTTATTGGAGGTATATTATTTAAAAATGGAGACTGAGTAAAGTAGATAGGGTTGAAAATTTTTAAAGAACTGTTATCATTTAAGTAGATGGTAGGTTTTTGAGTACCCATTGGTACGCGGACGCCTACCATTTTTGAAGATAAAAAAAGCACCGTGTGAGGGTACTAGATCTTGCCTGCTGAACTCGTCAATTGATAGATACCCTACGGGGTATTTTTGTGAACTTTTTAGGAACTTTGAGGACTGTTTAAGTCAGTTTAACTGGGTAGTGCATAGACCGAAAAAGCTGATTTAATGGGCTTTTTGAAAAATCATTTTCCATATCATATGTAATGTGTTATAATGAAGTGTTATATGGTCCCGATAAGGTGGTAGAAATCTTCTATCAGTACTTTGTAACTCTATAACAATATTTTTTAAGGGGGGACATTTTTATGTCAGAACGTAAACTTTTCACGTCTGAATCTGTATCTGAGGGGCATCCAGATAAGATTGCAGACCAAATTTCAGATGCTATTTTAGATGCTATTTTAGAGCAAGATCCAGAAGCTCACGTGGCTGCCGAAACAGCTGTTTATACTGGTTCCGTGCATGTCTTCGGTGAGATTTCAACGACTGCTTATGTGGATATTAACCGTGTGGTTCGTGATACCATTGCAGAAATTGGATATACTAATACGGAATATGGATTCTCTGCTGAGACGGTAGGAGTACACCCATCTTTGGTGGAACAATCTCCTGATATTGCCCAAGGGGTTAATGAAGCCTTGGAAGTACGTGGAAATGAAGATCAAGATCCACTTGATTTGATCGGAGCGGGAGACCAAGGTCTTATGTTTGGTTTTGCGGTGGATGAAACAGAAGAACTTATGCCATTGCCAATTTCACTCAGCCACAAGTTGGTTCGTCGTTTGGCAGAGCTTCGTAAGTCTGGTGAAATCAGCTATCTTCGTCCAGATGCCAAGTCACAGGTCACTGTTGAGTACGATGAAAACGACCGCCCTGTGCGCGTGGATACAGTGGTTATTTCAACTCAACACGATCCAGACGTCAGCAATGAACAAATCCACGAAGATGTGATTAACAAGGTCATCAAAGAGGTGATTCCAGCTTCTTATCTAGATGCTGAGACCAAATTCTTCATCAACCCTACTGGTCGCTTTGTTATTGGTGGACCTCAAGGGGACTCAGGTTTGACAGGTCGTAAGATTATCGTGGATACTTATGGTGGTTACTCACGTCACGGTGGTGGTGCCTTCTCTGGTAAGGATGCCACTAAGGTGGACCGTTCCGCTTCTTATGCAGCTCGCTACATTGCCAAAAATATCGTAGCAGCAGGTCTTGCTAAGAAAGCAGAAGTGCAATTGGCTTATGCCATTGGGGTGGCTCAACCTGTCTCTGTTCGGATCGATACCTTCGGTACGGGAACAGTTGCTGAAAGCAAATTAGAAGCAGCAGCGCGTCAAATCTTTGACCTTCGTCCTGCAGGGATTATCCAAATGCTGGATTTGAAACGTCCAATCTACCGTCAAACAGCGGCTTATGGCCATATGGGACGGACAGATATTGACCTTCCATGGGAACGTTTGGACAAGGTAGAAGCCTTGAAAGAAGCTGTAAAATAATTCGTTGAAATGGAAAAGTTAGGGTCAAGTTGATCCTAGCTTTTTTTCGTTTTGAAAATTCCTACAGATGGAAAAATAGGTCGATCTGTGGTATAATAGATGCAGTATTTTGAATACGTTGTCCCTTTTATTTTCGTTACAAAAAACGATAGTAAAAGGAAAAAGACTTGAAAGAGCTAATAAATTATTAAGATGAAAAAAATTGTAATAAATGGTGGTCACCCTCTAAAAGGAGAGGTGACCATTAGTGGTGCAAAAAATAGTGTAGTAGCCCTGATTCCGGCGACCATTCTGGCGGATGATATCGTGACCCTTGATGGGGTACCGGATATCTCCGACGTGGCGAGTCTGATTGAAATCATGACCATCATGGGGGCTAAGATCGAGCGCAAAGAAGACAGTTTGGTCATTGATCCACGTGGGGTGAAGAATATGCCCATGCCATTTGGAAAGATCAACAGTCTGCGAGCTTCCTATTATTTCTATGGCAGTTTGTTAGGGCGCTATGGTCAAGCAACTGTTGGACTTCCTGGTGGGTGTGACCTTGGCCCACGTCCGATCGATTTGCATTTGAAGGCCTTTGAAGCGATGGGAGCTGCTATGACCATGGATGGCTCTAGTATGAAACTTGCGACTGATGGCAAGCCTCTTCAAGGAGCAAACATCTACATGGATACTGTTAGTGTCGGTGCAACGATCAATACGATTTTGGCAGCAGTCAAGGCTGAAGGTCGGACAGTGATCGAAAATGCGGCGCGGGAACCTGAAATTATCGATGTGGTGACCTTGCTCAACAACATGGGAGCCCATATTCGTGGAGCAGGGACAGATATTATTATCATTGATGGTGTTCCACAATTGCATGGAACGAGACATCAGGTGATTCCAGATCGTATCGAAGCAGGAACCTATATTGCCCTTGCAGCTGCTATTGGGGAAGGTATCCAGATCAATAATGTCCTATATGAGCATTTAGAGAGCTATATTGCTAAGTTAGAGGAAATGGGTGTGCGCATGACCATTTCTGAAGATAGTATCTTTGTAGAAAAGCAGACGGGCTTGAAGGCGATCCAGATCAAAACATCTCCTTATCCTGGTTTTGCGACTGACTTGCAACAACCGATCACGCCTTTGCTCTTAACGGCTGTAGGACGTGGTCGCATTGTTGATACGATTTATGAAAAACGGGTCAACCATGTACCAGAATTAGCTAAAATGGGGGCCACCATTTCGACCTTGAACGACCACATTATTTATGAAGGGCCAAATCAATTGACAGGATCCAGTGTGAAAGCGACGGATCTTCGAGCTGGTGCGGCTTTAGTGATCGCCGGTCTCATGGCTTCTGGAACAACAGAAATTACAAATGTGGAATACATCCTTCGCGGGTATTCAGATATTATTCATAAATTGACCCAACTTGGAGCAGACATCCAGTTGGTAGAGGAATAGTGACAGAGCTAGAGATCTGATAGTGGCAGCTGGATACACGAACAATGGAGTTTGAGATGAATATTTGGACGCACTTAGCTGCCTATTCACTAATTGAAACACAAAGGTTGTATTTACGACCTTTTCTCTTTGAGGATGCGGAAGATTTTTATAAGATTGCTTCTAATCCTGAAAATTTACAATTTATCTTTCCTGCACAAGCCGATCTTGCCGAAACCCAGTATGTACTAGCCAATTATTTCATGAAAAATCCTTTGGGGGTTTGGGCGATCTGTGATCAGGAAACCAATCAGATGATCGGCTCCATCAAATTTGAAAAGTTGGATGAAATCAAGGGTGAGGCTGAGTTAGGCTACTTTTTACACAAAGATTTTTGGGGAAAGGGTCTGATGACAGAAGCGGTCAAAGAGTTGGTCTCTCTATCATTTGAGAAATTTCAACTGAAGGAGCTTAAGATTGTCACCCATGTTGAAAATGCAGGGAGTCAAAAGGTTGCTTTGAAGGCTGGTTTTCGTCTCTTTCGTCAATTCAAAGGGAGTGACCGCTATACGCGTAAAATGCGCGATTATTATGATTTCCGCCTAGGTAGAGGGGACTTCTATGAGTAAACACCAAGAGATTTTAGACTATCTCGAAAAATTACCGATTGGAAAACGGGTCAGTGTCCGCAGTATCTCCAATTTTTTGAATGTCAGTGATGGGACGGCCTATCGTGCCATTAAAGAAGCTGAAAATCAAGGAATTGTCGAAACGCGTCCTAGAAGCGGGACCATCCGTGTCAAATCGCAAAAAGCTGTACTAGAGCACCTGACTTATCGGGAAATTTTAGAAATCACCGGTTCTGAAATATTAGCTGGTGAAGAGGGACTCGAAAAAGAATTTAATAAATTTTATATCGGTGCCATGACAGAAAAGCACGTCCTTGACTATGTGTCTGAAGGGGGGCTTTTGATCGTGGGTGACCGCACTAGCATCCAACGATTGGCTCTTAAGCATGACAATGCGGTCTTAGTGACGGGTGGCTTTGAAGTGAGTGAGGATGTGATTGATCTGGCCAATCAGGTACAAATCCCAGTCATCCGAACTTCACACGATACCTATACCGTCGCGACCATGATCAATAAGGCTTTGTCTAACATGCAGATCAAGACGGATATCTTGACAGTCGAGCAGGTCTATCGGCCCTTCCATGAGTACGGCTATCTTTCTGAGACGGATACGGTAAGGGATTATTTAGATTTGGTTCGAAAGAATCGCTTTAGTCGTTTTCCGGTTGTCAATCAGCACCAGATGGTAGTGGGCGTCGTAACCATGAGAGATGCTGGAGATAAGGCGCCTCAGACGACCCTTGATAAGGTGATGTCACGGACCATTTTTACCACTAATTTGTCCACCAGCATTGCGACCATTAGCCAACGGATGATCGCTGAAGATTATGAAATGATTCCTGTTGTTCGTAATAACCAGACCTTGCTGGGGGTTATTACGCGTCGGGATGTCATGGATCGGATTAGCAAGGTGCAGTTTTCGAGCTTACCAACCTTTAGTGAGCAGATCGGTCAAAAGATTCAGACAGAGAACGACCATTACCAATTCACAGTGGAGCCAAGTATGCTGGAGAAAAGCGGTGTTTTGGCCAATGGGGTCATGATCGAAGTGCTGATGAAGATTATTCGCAAGATGATGCAACACAGTGGGCGTAGCTTGATTGTCGAACAGTTGATCATCAATTTTTTACAGGCTGTGCAGGTGGATGATGTGATCCGCATTGAACCACAACTAGTTCGACGAACCAGACGTTCGGCCTTGGTTGATTTTAGCTTGTATTTAGATCTGCAGCTAGTTGCGAAAGCAACCATTACAATTAAGATTAATTAAACAAAAAGAAATGAGGAGACAATGATTACATTAAAATCACAACGTGAAATTGAAGCCATGGATCGTGCAGGTGATTTCCTTGCCAGTATCCATATTGGATTGCGTGACTTGATCAAGCCAGGGCTTGACCTATGGGAAGTAGAAGAATATGTCCGTCGTCGCTGTAAAGAAGCCAATGTCTTGCCGCTTCAAATCGGTGTAGAAGGTAGTCTCATGGACTATCCTTATGCGACTTGCTGTGGTTTGAATGACGAAGTAGCCCATGCTTTTCCACGTCACGTCATTCTCAAAGATGGTGATCTCCTCAAGGTAGACATGGTCTTGTCAGAACCGCTTGATAAGTCTGTTTTGGATGTATCGAAATTAGATTTTGATAATGTAGCGCAAGTCAAGAAATACACGGAGTCTTATAGTGGTGGCTTGGCGGACTCTTGCTGGGCTTATGCGGTTGGAAATGTTTCGCAAGAAGTCAAAGATTTGATGGACGTGACCAAAGAATGTCTCTATAAGGGAATTGAGAAAGCGGTCGTTGGCAATCGCTTGGGAGATATTGGTGCAGCGATTCAAGAGTATGCAGAAAGCAAAGGCTATGGCGTGGTGCGTGATTTGGTCGGACACGGTGTCGGGCCTACCATGCATGAAGAACCAATGGTCCCGCATTATGGTCGTGCTGGACGCGGTCTTCGCTTACGTGAAGGGATGGTCTTGACGATTGAGCCAATGATTAATACCGGTACTTGGGAGATTGATACAGATATGGAAACTGGTTGGGCCCATAAGACCCTCGACGGTGGCCTTTCTTGTCAATACGAGCATCAATTTGTGATTACAAAAGATGGTCCAGTGATCTTGACTAGTCAAGGTGAAGAAGGAACATACTAAAACTAGAGAGGAAAGAATGGAGCTGAAGGCAAGTGTCTGGTTTCGCTCTTTGCTCTTTTTTAGTAAAATGGGGAGGTGACGAATGAAAAAGGTCCTACAAAAAGTACTGGGACAGCCATTTATAAAGGGCTTCGTGCGGTTTTATCAGAGTGCAGAGTCTGACATCACTAGCATTGCGGTGGCCTATTATTTGCTGATCTCCATTTTCCCTTTGATGCTGATTGCAGCCAATATTTTACCCTACTTTCATATTCGTCCCACTCAGATTCTTTTAAGCTTACAGAAAGTTTTGCCAGCCTCCTTATATCGAATAGTGGCACAGATGATTTCGAGTGTCTTGACCAAACCTTCGACAGGCTTACTGAGTTTCTCGATTATTTCTGCTTTGTGGATCTTCTCACAGAGCATTGCCTACCTCCAAAAAGCCTATAACAAGAGTTATGGGGTGGAAAAGGAGCGTGGTATTATCTGGGGGCGACTCTTTAGCTTTCTGATCAGTTTTGCCTTGCAGGGCTTGTTTGGACTCTCGCTGATCCTTTCCATGTTTGGGAAAATGATCGTTCGTTATCTCTATCAGACCTTTTCATTTGATCGGACGATTTATGTGCGCTTACTGAATTTGACAGAGCCGACCATCTACCTCTTACTTTTTGTCAGTCTGGTCTTGCTCTATTACACCCTTCCAAATGTCAAAATTCCAAAATTTAGATATGTATTGCCAGGGGCGACCTTTGTTGTTGCTGTCCTGTATGCGATCTTGAATATCTTTTGGAAATATGTGGATCGTTATGTGAGTCATTTCTTAGATGCTCGTTTCTTCGGTTCGGTCGTCCTAGCGGTCATCATGTTCTGGTTCATCTTGGTGGCAAAAATCATGATTATTGGTTGTATTTTAAACGCCAGTATCCAATTTGCCAGAGAAGCCAAGTTCCAAACGCGCAGTGGAGAAATTGTCTCTAAGTTAAAATCAGAAGAAGTGGACTTTCGGCATAGAGAAGTTTCACAAAAATTAAAGCGTCGGTTACGCTTGATAAAAAAAGAAAAAACGGAATAAGGGAGAGTGGGACAGAAATCGGTAATTCGTTAGAA